>NSIG01000019.1 GCA_002737275.1 Opitutia bacterium | reverse complement strand
TTCCTTATTGGTGAGACCCTTCACATAAAGTTCGAGCACCTCGCGCTCCCGCGGGCCGAGACCGTAGTCGTTTCGGGCGGGAGCGAGTTTCGAGAACATGTCGAGGACCCGGCGGGCCACGCGAGGCGTCATGGGGGAGCCCCCGCGGCGTACTTCGGCGACGGCTTCGGTGATTTCCAGCATCGAGGCTGACTTGAGGAGGTAGCCCGAGGCGCCCGCGCACACGGCGCGAAAAATCTTCTCATCGTCCTCGAAGACGGTGAGGACGAGAATCTGCGTGGCGGGCGCATGGGCCTTCAGACGGCGGATGCACTCAATACCGTCGATGCCCGGCAGGCCCACGTCGACCAGCACGGTTCCGGGCGCTGGGCCAGTCACGAGTTTTTCGAGCGCGGCTTCGGCGCTGCTAAAGCCTTCGACGGCGGCGATGCCGGGCAGGGCTTCGACGATCCGGCCGACGGTGCGCCGGAAGAGCGCATTGTCCTCGATCAACCAGACGCGGAAAGGAGGGGCGGAGGTCATGCGGATCAGGCGCGTAGCGCGGATGGATCGAGCAAAAGCGTTAGCGTGGTGCCGCGTCCGGGTGCGCTTTCAAGGGACAGCTCGCCGCTGAGTGCAGCGGCGCGGTGCCGGAGATTCGCGAGGCCGTGGCCTTCCACGACGGCGCGCGGCTCGAAGCCCGTGCCGTCGTCGACGATTCGCAGGCGCAGCTGGGCACCGTCGCGCAAGAAATCGATCGTCACGCGCCGGGCGGCGGCGTGCTTGCGGATGTTATGCAGTGCCTCCTTGAACGCCAACAGCAGATGCCGCTGGGCCGTGAGGGACGGCAATTCCAGCGCGACGCCGACCTCGAAGGTCCATTCGAGTCCCGCCAACATGCGTGCGGCGATCTCGCGCAGCTTGGCGACGAAATCATCGCCCGTCGCGGCGGGGCGCTGGATCAGTTCCACGATGTCGCGCATCGAGTCGGCCGTTTGCCGCGCCACGCGGCGAATTTCCTCCAGGTCGCCGGGCGCGGGGCCGCCGAAGCGGTGGAGGCCCAGTTCGCTGAGGAGCGCGATGCTGCCGAGGTTGCTGCCGATCTCATCGTGTAAATCGGAGGCGATGCGCTGGCGGAGACACTCAAGCGCACGTTCGCGGGCGCGGCGCACGCGCGACATCAGCGCGAGCACACCGGCGAGGGCGACGGCGCCCGTCAGCCACAGCGCATCGGCCAGACGTTCGCCGGCCGTCTCGCGGATGCGGAAGATTTCCTGCTCCGCCCTCGTCAGTTCGGCGAGCGCCTCGCGGCGGCGCGAGAGTCCGCGCAACCACTCCGGCCACTCGACGAGCCGCTGCTCGCTGGCGAAATCATCGGTGAGAAATTGCGGAAGCCAAGTGCGGTTGGCCCCGGATTCATACGTGTCGAGAAACGACACCGGCCGGTCGAGCGCGACGTTGCGGTCGCCCGCGTAGACCTGCAGCTCGGCCAGCGCGAAGGTGAAGTTCTCCGCGCGTTCCCAGAGCTTCGTAGCCGTGACGCGCACATAGCGCGCCCGCACTCCGAGAGCCGGCACCACCACCGGATTGCTCGCGGGATTGGGAAAATCGGTGCCCGTGAAGTTAGCGAGCATCGCCGGCCGGGAAAAATCCGCTTCGTCCGCCGCTTCGACTTTGAAGCGCACCGGAAATCCAAATCCGGGCCGGCCTGGAAAAATCCGCCCTGAAGCGCCGATGAGCCGCACTTCGTTGATCGCCGTCGGCTCACCGAGGTCCACCTGTACCCATTTTGTCGCGTCGGCAGATTCGACGATCGCCGAGTGGTAGCCGCGGCTGGGGCTGCGCGCCGCGCCGAGCGGTGCGCCAAGGAGACTCTGGCCGTCGGTGAGGTTCGCCTTCCCCCAAATCGCGAGACTCTCGAACTGCTCGCTCGCCGTCACGCGGGCGCCGGCGGCGAGGTTGCGGTTGCCGCGCATCGCCATGATTTCGCCGAGGGCGAAAACGAAGAACTGGCCGTCGGCGGTCCACGGCTCAGTCATGGTTACGCGCACCCGCCGCCCGCGCGCTCCTTTGGCAGCGATCCAGACCGGCAGACCGCCGGGATTCGGCAGCGCCTGCGCCGCGTAATTTGCGAGGGTGGACTCGGTCTCCACTCCGAGCACGTCGACACGAAAACGCAGCGGAAAACCGTAGCCGGGACCGGGGAAATCGCGGTGAGGCGCATCGACGGGCACGAGCACGACCGCGTCCAGCTCCGCTTCCTCGGGCAGCTCCACTTCGATCCAAACCGGGAAATTGATCGGCGCACGGCCGGTGCGATAGGCTTGGAAGCCCATGCGGCCGCTCTGCTGGTTGCGCGGCGTCTCCGGCAGTGCGGTGATCTCCGCGCGCAAGCGCTCCCGCTGGACAAGGGCGCCACGGTAGTCGGCGCTCACCGCCCGCAGCAGAGGATCGTGCCACGGGCGCTCCTCGGCCGCGGCGGACGCGAGGGCGAGCAGTGCGACGAGCGCGGTCACCGGCCGCCGGGCACAGGCCAACCGGCGCCGCAATCGCGGCGCCCCGACGACGGCTTCGACGCGGACTCGGGGTGGCATCGCCGCAACTTCGGCGCGCATCGGCGCGCCGGCGAACTCAAAATGTGCCGCGGACGCCGAACGTCCACTGCGCGCCGTATTCCGAGCGGGTGCGGAACTGCGCGTGGTCGGGCGTGCGCGGGCCGGCGATCTCCATGTCGATCGGCGCGTCGGTGATGTTCGAGAGATTCATGAAGGCCGAGATCCGCTGGTGGAAGCGATACTCGGCGCTGAGATCGACGATCATGCGTTTCGAGTTCCACGTGTAGGTGCCGGGATCGATGCTCCGGCCGGCGGCGACGATGCCCGCGCGGGCGCGGCCGGAGTAGTTCCAATTCATGCGGAGGTTGTAGCGCGGGCGGTTGAGACTCACGCCCCAGTTGTAAGTGCGCGGGATGTAGCCGGCAAAGTTGCCGGCTTCGTCGCCGGTCATGCGTTGGGCACTGGCGTTGGCGAAGACCTGCACGCCGCGCGCCCAATTCGGCAGGAACGTCAGCGCCTGCTTGTAGTTCACGTCGACGCCGCTCATGCGCACGGGCGTTGCCAGATTGAACTGCGTCGCGGCGTCATAGCCGGCGTAGAGCGCGGGATCGAGGCCGTAGAACTCGAGAAAATCGTTCGTCGGGCGGAAAACCGTGCTGCCGAAAAAGTCCTCGATGCGCCGGGAATAGCCGCTGACCGAGATCAGGCCGACCTGCTGGAAGTAGTATTCAAGGGAGGTTTTGAACGTCTGCGCAGACCACGCCTTCACGCGGGGATCGTTGACGGCGATCCGGTTGTTGGCGGCGTTCGGCAGGCTGAGGTCGGGCAGGGTGATACCGCCGGCGAGCTGGTCGAAATTGGGCCGGCCGATCGATTGGAAGTAACCGCCGCGCAGGATGAGGTTTTCGCGCAGATTGTAGGTGGCGTTTAGGCTGGGGAAGAGCCGCAGGTATTCCTTATCGATGCGCAGACCGCGGTCGATGCTGGTGCGCTGGGCCGCAGCGAGGGCATTGGTCTCGATGGGCAGGGGGCGGCCGTTGGCGCCAAGAATGAAACGGCCGGCGGCGTCGCGCTGGAAGTTGCGCGTCGCGTCAGTGAGCGGGCCGTGGCCCTCGCCGTTCGTTTGCTCCACGCGGAGGCCGCCGACGAGCTTGAGGCGATTTTGAAAAAACTGCATGTCGCCGCGCACGTAGGCGGAGGAGACGACCTCGCTGGCCCATTTGGAATTGGCCACGGCGCCGGTGTGGGTGGTCGCGGCGTTCGTCGTGAAATACGCGGGGCTTGAGCGGTAGAGCGAGAAGAGCCGCTGGTTGCTCACCCAGTCGGTGCGGGGAAAGCCGAACGGCGGGATGCGCTGCGAGAAGCTGTCGTCGCGCGCGACGGCGGCGTTGTCATCGGCATTATTGGGCGTGCCGTTGGCGCCCACAAAGGTGTAGGTCGGGCTCGGGGAGCGGTTGTCGAGAATCTCCTCGCGCACGTCGAGACCTACCTTCACCGCAATCGGGAACGTTTGGAAAAATTCCCGCCTAGCGTTCACGAACGCCGTGCGCTTGAGCGAGACAATGCGAAGGTCCACGTTGCTGGCGGTGGTTAGGGTGTAGTTCGCGAGGTTCGTGTAGTCGACTGGGGCGCCGGTGGCGGTGTCGGTGACTGTGACGCCGCGGGGGCGCAGGTAAAAAATGTCGTCGAAGGCGATCGTGACGCCCGTCCGCTGGGCGTTGGCCTGGCTAAAATTGCCAATGTCGGTGTTCTGATTGTAGCGGCCCGAGCGCGAAACGCCGGCGGTCGCTTCCAGTTTCCACACCGGGCCGTCGTGCCGGTAGGCGAGCGAGGGCGTGACCATGCGGCCGCCGACCTTGTTGGAAAGGTTCTGCAGTTGCACGTTGCCGGTGCCGCGCGTGGAGGTGGGCGTGAAGTTGCCCAGCGCGACGGCGGTAATAGTAAAATTGGCGGTGCGCTGAAACGCCTGGGCGTCGGAGTAGCCGTAGAGAAAAGAGAACGAGAGCCGGTCATACCGGCTCAGGCGGTAATCGATCGTGCCGCCGAACGTGATGCGCTTAGAGAGCACCGGCCGGTCCCGATAAATATAGCCGGTGAGGTAGGGCCGGTCAGCGGTGGTGTCGGGTAGTGTGGTGCCGTTGGTTGCCTGAGCCGCACCGGCCCACGTATTTTGCATGAAGGCACCGTGGGTGTAGAGGGCCGAGGCGCTGCCGGAAACCGTGAAGCCGAAACGGTCGTTGATCGGCACGATGGCGGAGAAATCGGAACCCGGATGAACCTTGCGGGCCGGCTCGCGCAGCGGGCCGGGTGTCTTTCGGAAATCGCGCGCGTTGTCCCGCATCATCATCGTGACGTTGTAGCTCACCATAGGCTTCGAGCGCTCGAAGGCGCTGAGCGGAACCATGTTCACGGCGCCGGCTAGCGCGGCCCCGCTGATCTCGGGCGTCGGAGTGTAGACGATTTCGAGACGGGAGAAATTGTTGATCGAGGATTGCTGGAGCCCGGTGTTGCGCTGCACGCCCGACGAGGCATCGGCAAACGCGATGCCGCCGACGGTGATGGGCACGTTGCGAGGCGGCACGCCGTTGAGGGAAACTTGGTAGGCGTCGCCGAAGCCGCCGCGGGTGATATTGATGCCGGGGACGGATTTCAGCACCTCGCCGACGCCGCCGTCGGCCACGGGCCCGAATTCATTCGCGGCGACGACGTTCATCGAATTGGCGGCAAAGCGCTGTGTGTTGATCGCAATCGCGGCGCCGTCCATCTCCTTCGAAGTCGCTACAGTGAAAGCCTCCAGCTTGATCCGCCCATCGCTCGCGAGCGCGCGATCGCCAAGATAGGAGAGCTCAAAATTTTGCCGCGCGACACCGCCAGCGGCGACGGTAACCGTTTTTGATAACGGGGGCACGCCGGTGCGAAACGCAGTGAGCTTGACCTCGCCGGCTTGCACGTTGGTGAGGCGGAACTCGCCCGACGAATCCGTAAACGCCTCGAGCGCGGTGCCCGCAACTGTGATGCGAACAAATTCCAGATACTCACCCGTGCCAGGATTGAAGACCCGACCCTCGATCATGCCGACACCAACAGCCGGACTAACGTTGGGCGCAGCCTCGGCGGCCGCCAGCGGTGTGCCAGCCACCAAGCAAGGCAGGATTAGGGTCGCCCACGCGGAGCAAAGGCGGAAGTTGCGGTTAGGAGTGGGCATGGGCGGGAAAGGAGTGCGAACGGATTTGAACAAACTCAGCGCTTGTCAGCGCGGAGGGGATTTAGGGGCAGAGGCCTGTGGGTTCCTTTGATCGCTGGGGCCGATCACCTATTTCTACTAAAAATCATGTCCGCTTCGTGTCTCGGCTGCAATTCCCGCGAATCGGGGTATGGAGGACCCCGCGTTGCAATCGGGCCAAAATTGATTCACCCGGTTGGAGCGGCGACGCCCTCGTCGCGGTCGCCTCGGCCCGTCGCTCGAATCAGCGATTTTTCGACTCCTCCTCCAACGGCGTCACGGGGTCGATCGCGAGCCAGCAGAGCGCGCCGAGAAAGTAGATCACCGACGAGATGGCGAAGACCAATTCCCAGTTCTTGGTTGTCCCGGTCGCCGTGCTGAGCGTTGTGGCCGCCAGCACGTAACCCACCACCAAAGGCCCGGCCATGCCGCCGAAATTTCCCATCATATTCATGCTGCCCGAAACGGTGCCGGCGTATTTGCCGCCGATGTCCATGCACGCGGACCAACTGCCGGGCATCGTCAGGTCGTTGCAAAAACTGGCCATCCCCATCGCCAACATCGCGAGCAGCGGGTCTTGGATGTAGAACGAAAGCATGAGCAGACCCGAGGCACCGGTGAACCCAATGACCCCGAACGAGCGGCGAACCGTTTTAACCCCGCTCCCGCGCGCAATCAATCGGCTGCTGATCAGCCCGGCTGCCAGCGAGCCGAAGCCGCCGAAAAAGAGCGGCACCCCGGCCAGCACCGCTTTGAGGACGGGTTGGATCAAATCGGCGCGGATGGTGCCCTCCATCTGCACCGCGAGCCAGCTCAGAAACTGATTGGACAGGATCGGCCGGCCGTTGGTGTTAAGATAGTCCGGCAGCCACGTGACGAAAAAATACCAGCCGTAGCTCAGGCAAAAATATTGGCCCCACAGCAACCACATGCTCGGGCGCGTCACGAGCTGGCGCCAAGGCACATTGCCGTGGCTCTCAACATTGTGCTCGTTCTCCTTCAGCAGTTCGAGCTCGGCGGCATTGACCCCTTTGTGGTCGCGCGGATTGTCGCGAAACCAGCACCAAAAGATGATGGCCCAAACCACGCCGAGCACCGCAAAAATCTGGAACGCCATCCGCCAGCTCACGAACGCCATCACGGTCACAACCAGCAACGGCGTGAACGCCCCGCCCCAGCGCGCGCCCATCCACATGAGCGATTGCGCCCGGGTGCGCTCGTTTTTCGGCAACCACGTGCTGAACGCTTTGGTCAGGTTGGGGAAACAACCCGCTTCGCCCGCTCCGAAGAGAAAACGCATGATCCACATGGAGGTGTAACTCCACGCCCAGCCGGTCGCGGCGGTGAAAAACGACCACCAGAGCACCACGCGCACGAGCACCTTGCGCGCACCGATCTTGTCGCCCAGCCAGCCGGTGGGGATTTCAAACAGCGCGTAAGACAAGCCGAACGCGGCGAAGATCGCGCCCATTTGCGCATCCGTGAAACTCATGTCCCTCGCGATGTCGCCCTTGGCCTGCGAAATTGCGACGCGATCGATGTATTGAATCACCGCGAGCACGATCGCGAAACCGATCACTTTATTGCGGGTGCGCGTGGGGAGTTGACCGGGGTCAGAAGAAGGCATGGCGGGGAACATGAAGTGAAGGAGGGCAGATCGCCGTCAGGCGGGCGAAACGATTCAACGACGGGGTCTCCAGTTGTCGCCGTTAGCGCGGCGATTGCACGTTAAAAGTTGGTTTTCAAGCATCTCGGGACCGGGCAACTCGTGATCGATTTCCAAAACCACCCGGCGCAAGGTCTACGCTTTGAGCT
Source organism: Opitutia bacterium (assembly GCA_002737275.1). GTDB lineage: Bacteria > Verrucomicrobiota > Verrucomicrobiia > Opitutales > Opitutaceae > Tous-C4FEB. The sequence goes on along the minus strand of NSIG01000019.1, from coordinate 28,439 downwards.
AAGCAATTTTGGAATGAAAAGGGTCGGATAACATGCCCGCTTCGTCCCAGAATCTCAACCCGCCCGCAACCGACCGGCCGTATGCGCCGGCACCTCCGCCTACTTCAGCCACTCCGCCAGCGGCAGCCCGAGGCGCAGCCATTCCTGCACCGCCAGCGCGGCCACGCAAGCCGCGCCATACTCGGAAAAATGCGTGTCGTCCTTCACGCCCTCGGGCCAGCGCGGCTGAAACCCGGCCGCGTAGTGCAGGTGCAATCGCTTCGAGCCTTCGACCCCGTGGGCGCGCTCCAGCTCCGCCGTCAGTAAATTCATTTCCAACAGCGGCACCTTTTCCTCCGTCGCCACGGCGCGTAACGCCGCCGGGTAGTCACCGTGCGTTTCCACGAGCTCGCCCGCCGCGCTCCACCGGCGGCGCGCCACTGGCGTCGCAAGGATCGGCGTCACGCCTCTGGCTCGCGCTTCCCGCACGAAGCGCCGGAGATTATTTTGATACGCCCCGCGCGCCGGCGCGTGGACGGCAGGTTTGTCGGCCTTCTCGTCGTTGTGGGCAAATTGGATGACCACGTAATCCCCCGCCCGCAGCGCCGCCACCACGGCCGCCCAACGCCCTTCATCGATGAAACTCTTCGTGCTGCGACCATTCATCGCGTGATTCACGACCCGCACCGCTTCCGATTTCAGCAAGGTCGGCAACGCCTGGCCCCAACCCGTCTCCGGATTGGCCGGCTCTTTCGGCTTGTCCGCCATCGTGGAGTCACCGACGAGATGCAGCGTCGGCGCGGCAAAAACGGCGGCGGCGAAGAACAACGTCAGAACAAGCGCTCGGAGAATTCTGATCATGGCGATCGCCGACACTCGGCCCGGCCCGCGCGGTCGGCAATCTTTGGCTGCACTTCGAATGTCCGCGTCCCGCAAGCTCGCGCCTCGCTCAACCGCCCCAGGGCGCAGGTGGGGCCTCGACCGGTTTCGTCAGGTCGAACTCCACGAAGAAACGCCGGCCCTCGGCCTCTCGGCGCAAACCGTAGCCAAAGGTCTTTCCCGGGGTCAGTGCGAGCGTCCAGATATTCGTCTTCGCCGCCGGAATAAGTTCGCTGGTGAACGCATCCGCCGGGAAATCCTGCCGCTCGGGCGTGCCCGCAGTCGCGGTGTCGCCGCCATACTGTGTGACCTTGTCGGCGCTGCCGTCCTCGTGGCGGTGGTCGTGCTTCAGGCGCAAACCCGTCGGCGTGCGCGTAATTACCCACGTGCGCGAGCGGTTGGCGCCGACGTGAAACGGGATCCGGATCTCGTTCTTGCCGCAGGCCCGCACGTGCATCACGAGCCGCTGGCCTTTGAACATCGCGTCCGTCGCCGCCGAGCCTTCGATCACACGGCCTTCAAACGCCTGCCCGCAGAGGACCTGCAGATTTTTCCACAGCACCGCGTTGGCCGACGGTTCCGCCGCCGGTTCCGCCGCCAACCCCGCCGCGAGCCCGCCGAACCACCACGCCAAGCCAAAGAGTAATTTCATGACCCACGATTTACACCCACACGCGGCAGACGCCAGCGAGCAATGAGCCCGCGCGGCCGTTTCGCGATGGCTCCGACCGGGGCCCTCAATAGCCCGCCGCCTGCCCGTCCTTGCGGCTCTCGGAGGCGCCGCGATAGGTGCCGTTGACTGCGTCGCGCTGGATCGCCTGATAGCCGCCGAAACCGCCGTTGCCGCTGCGCACCGAGTGACCGCGCTGCATCAGCCCCCGCACGCTTTCGTAAGGGACGCCGCTCTCCAACTCGACAAAGCCACCGTCGGTCATCTGCGGATTATCATAGTCCGACGAGCCGTCGTGGTGCCAACGAGCCGCGTCGCCTGCTTCCTGCACGTTCATCCCGAAATCGATCAGATTGCAGATGATCTGAACGTGGCCTTGCGGCTGCATCGCGCCGCCCATCAGGCCGAAACTGAGCCACGGCGTACCGTCCTTGAGCACGAAGGCCGGGATGATCGTTTGGAACGGCCGCTTGCCCGGCGCGTAGTCATTCGCGTGGCCGGTGCGCAGCGTGAACATCTCGCCCCGATTCTGAAACGCGAAGCCGAGACCGGGCACCACGATGCCGGAGCCCATGCCGCGGTAGTTACTCTGGATGAGCGACACCATGTTACCGGCGGCGTCGGCCGTCGTGAGATAAATCGTGTCGCCTTCCTGCAACGCGGGATTCCCGGCGTCATAGCTGCGGGCGGCCCGCGCGCCGATCAGCTTTCGTCGCTCGGCCGCGTAGTCTTTCGAGAGCAGACCGCGCAGGGGAATTTTCGAGAACTCGGGATCAGCGTAAAACTTCGCCCGATCTTCAAACGCGAGTTTCTTGGCCTCAATCATGAGGTGCAGCGCCTCGGGCGAGTTGTAGCCCATCGCCTTCAGATCGTAGGCTTCGAGGAGGTTGAGCATCTGGAGCGCCGCGATGCCTTGGCTGTTCGGCGGCAACTCATAAACGTCATAACCGCGGTAGTTCACCGAGACGGGCTCGACCCACGTCGAGGTGTGTCCGGAGAAATCCGCCTTCCGCAGATAACCGCCGTTGGCCCGCATGAACGCATCGATGCGGTCCGCGATCTCGCCCCGGTAAAACGCCTCGCGCCCGCCCTCGGCGAGCCGCGTCAACGTATCGGCCAGAGCGGGATTTCTAAAGATCGTGCCTTCGGCCGGCGCCCGGTCCCCGGGCGCAAAGACGTCGAGGAAGGCGCCAGGAAATTTATCGGCGCGGGCGTTGCGCACGCTGATGCCCCAATAATAGCCGATGAGCTGCGTGACGGGAAAGCCCTCGCGCGCGTAACGGATCGCGGGGGCGAGCACCGTTTGCATCGGCAGCCGGCCATACTTCGCGTGCAATTCGAACCAGCCGTCCACCGCGCCGGGCACACTGATGGGCAATAGGCCGCGCATGGGGATCGTCTCTCGGCCGAGTTTCTTCAGATCGGCCATGAGCTGCTCGCGGGAGAGTCCGAGCGGCGAGCGTCCCGAGGCGTTGAGTCCGGTGAGTTTTTTGTCCGAAGCGCTCCAGACGATGGCAAAAAGATCGCCGCCGATCCCATTACCCGTGGGCTCCATCAAGCCGAGCGCGGCGTTGGCGGCGATCGCCGCATCCACCGCCGAGCCGCCGGCCTTGAGGATGTCGAGCGCCACCTGGGTCGCGAGCGGATGACTCGTCGCCGCCATCCCGTGTTGCGCGATGATTTCGGAACGGGTGGCAAACGCCCGGCCGTTGACGCGATCGGGCTGCGCGCCGAGAGGCAAAGCGAACGCGCACACGAGGCCGAGCCAGACCAAAAGAGCGGGGAATCTCATCGCGCCAATCTGCAACGGTCCTCCGCTCCGTCAACCCACCGGGCGTCTTGCTTCGCACGCACTCCCGGCGGTAAGGGTTACTGATGTCTACGTCGTCTCCCGTCACCCCCACCCTCGCCGCCGAGCTGACCCGTTGGCGGCGTGATTTTCACCGCCACCCCGAACTCGGCTTCTGCGAGTTTCGCACGGCCGCCATCGTCGCCGCCACTTTGGAAAAACTTGGCTGGCAAATCGCGATCGGCGCTGAGGTCATGCGCGCCGAAGCCCGCATGGAGGTTCCGCCCGCCGCCGAGATTGCCGCCGCCCGCACCGAAGCGCTGCGCGATGGCGCCGATCCCGCGTGGGTCGCCCGAATGGGCGATGGACTTACCGGCGTCGTGGGCGTGTTTGATACCGGACGCCCCGGGCCAACGGTGGCGTTTCGCGTCGACCTCGACGCGCTGCCGGTCCTCGAAAACACCGAGGCCAGCCACGCGCCCGTGCGCGACCGGTTTGCCTCAAACCGCTCCGGCCGGATGCACGCTTGTGGTCACGACGGACACACCGCGATCGGCCTCGGCGTCGCGAGCGTGCTGCCCGCCCTCGCCAAAAACTGGCGCGGTAAAATTAAACTTATCTTCCAACCGGCCGAGGAAGGCTGCCGCGGAGCCAAGTCGATGGTCGCGGCCGGCGTGCTCGACGACGTCGATCACTACTTTGCCACCCACCTCGGCATCTCGCTCAACGAAACCGGCGCCGTCGCTTGCGGCACCGACCACATTCTCGCCACCACCAAGCTCGACGCCACCTTCCGCGGCGTCGCCGCCCACGCCGGGGTTGACCCGCACGTCGGCCGCAACGCCCTGCTCGCCGCCGCCACGGCTACCGTGCAATTACACGCCATCGCCCGCCACGGCGCCGGGGCTTCGCGCATCAACGTCGGTCGCCTCGAAGGCGGTGGCGGCCGCAACATCATCGCCGATCACGCCCTCCTGAAACTTGAGGTGCGCGGCGAGACCACGCCGATCTGCGCGTGGATGGCCGTCGAAGCCGAACGGGTGCTCCGCGCCGCCGCCACGATGCATGGCGTCGAAATCACCGTTGAAAACATGGGCGAAGCCGGCAGCGCGCCCTGCGATTCCGCCGCCCGCGCCGTCGTGCGCCGCGCCGCGGAGAAAATCGGCGCGGCGCGCATCGTGGAGTTCTCCCCACTCGGCGGCAGCGAGGACGCCACGCTAATGATGGACGCGGTGCAGGCGCGCGGCGGCCAAGCCACCTATCTGCTCGTCGGCACGCCCTTGCCCGCCGGACATCACCATCCGCGCTTCGACCTCGACGAAGCGGCCTTGCCTAACGCCGTCGCCCTCCACGCCGCCATCGCGGAGGACCTGCTCGGCGCGTAATGGTGGCAAACTACGATGCCAAGGTCTGCGGTGGGAGCGGGCTTGCTCGCGACTCCGGGCCCCACGTCGCGAGTGAGCTCGCTCCCACAATTTGCTACAAATCTCTTACCCAGTTTACCGAGCCAGAAAGCTGTTTTCTCAGGAGAAAAGGCTCCGACCCATTGAAAATCAAAACCCGACCCATTGAAAGCAGAGGGCCGACATTTCGGTTCCGAGCGTGCGAGTTTACCGATTCACTGGGTCCGCTATGAACACCCCGCTCACCCTCGCCGATATTCGCGCCGCGCACGCGCGAATTGTAGATAAAATTCACCGCACCCCGGTGCTCACCAGCGCCACGCTTGATGCGCTTTGCGGCGGTCAGCTCTTTTTTAAGTGCGAGAACTTTCAAAAAATCGGCGCGTTTAAAGCCCGCGGTGCCGCCAACGCGGTGTTCGCGCTCACCGACGCCGAAGCCGCCCGCGGCGTGGCCACGCACTCCTCCGGCAATCACGCGGCGGCACTCGCTCGCGCCGCTCGCCTGCGGAGCATCCCGGCCCACATCGTGATGCCATCTAATGCGCCTAAAACGAAAATTGAATCGGTGCGCCGCAACGGCGGCCGCATCATTTTCTGCGAGCCCAACGTCGTCGCCCGTGAAGCCGCTTGCGCCCAAGTCATCGCCGAAACCGGCGCGCGCCTCATTCATCCTTATAACGACTACGCCGTCATGGCCGGCCAAGGCACCGCGACGCTGGAGTTCCTCGAGCAGGCGCCGGAGCTCGACCTGATCATTGTGCCCGTCGGCGGCGGCGGGCTGCTCTGCGGCACCGCGGTCGCCGCCAAGGGCGTGCGTCCCGACATTCGCGTGATCGCCGCAGAACCTGCGGGAGCGGACGATGCGGCGCGATCCTTTGCCGCCGGGCGCATTATTCCGCTGGAAAAAGCCTCAACCGTCGCCGATGGCCTGCGCACCTCGCTCGGTGAACGCAATTTCCCGCTGATCCAACAACACGTCGACGGGATCGTGACAGTTTTGGAAGATAGCATCGTGGCCGCGATGCGCCGCATCTGGGAGGTGCTCAAGATCATCATCGAGCCAAGCTGCGCGGTGCCCTACGCCGCGATCATGGAGCAGAAAATCAACGTCTCCGGAAAGCGCGTGGGCATTATCCTCACGGGCGGCAACGTCGATCTCGACGCGTTGCCGTGGCTGGCGAAGTGACCGCAGCGCAGCGTGAATCCCCATTCTGCTCCGGAAGCGGACGAGGTCACGAGGTCGCCCCTGACGCGCTATCCACCGGGGACGAAGAGGCGAAATCGGCGGCGGCGAGAGCAGAATCAGCCGAACGATTTCACTTGGTCGCACGGATGGCGGCCTGGAGGTCGCGGAGCATCTTGGTGATTTCTACGTAGGAGTCGTAGTCGGGACGGCGCATGGAGAGGGTTTCGATCGGAACGTAGCCGCGGTAGCCGGAGGCGCGGAGGATCTTGACGATTTTTTTTAGGTCGACCTTCGGCGAATCGACCGCGCTCTGCATCGTTTCCTTGATCTGCCAATTGACGGCGTAGGGAGCCATGAGTGCGATGTCGGCGTAAGGATCGGGCGTGAGATATTTGCCGGTGTCGACCATCGCGGCGCACCACTCGTGATCGACGCGCCGGAGCAGGCTGAGGTGCTCGGCGCCGGTGCTGATAAAATCGCCGTGATTTTGAACCGCGACGATGACGCCGAATTTTTTGCCGTGCTCGGCACATTCTCGGAGGGAATCGGCGAGGTAGGCTTCGACGGTATCGCGCGAAGCATTATTGGATGCCTGCTGCCACGTTTTGAACGGCTGCTGCGAGTCGGCAAAGGCGCGAACGGTGGGGGCACCGAGTTTGGCGGCGACCTCGATCCACGTCTTGATGCGCTGCACGCCCTCGGCCCGGGTGGCGGGAGCGGCGGCGGTGAAGTCGTTGCGGACGCCGGTGCCGCTGATGGCGAGACCGAGATTAAAAGCATGGCGCTTGAGACGGATCAGGTAGTCGTCGGCCGGGGCTTTGGGATAGCCGGGGAAAAAGTAGCCGGTGACATCGATAGCGTCGAAGCCGACCTTGGCGCAGAAATCGCAGGCGCCGAAGAGATCCAGGCCCTTGGACTTGTCTTTGGCGTTGGCGTTGAGGAGTTCGAGGAAGGAGTAGACGTTAAGCGACGGGCGCAGGTGCGCGCCGCTGTGGCGGGGGATGGGGGTGTAGGCGGCGCGGGCGGTTGCAGACGAGCCGGCCACCGCAAACGGGAGGAAGGCGGCGGCTTTAAGAAAAGAACGGCGCGTAGAGGTCGAATTCATGAGCGGGACGATAAAGTTAAAGCGGCAGATAACAGACGGTGTTGGACAAAAGGATCATGATGAAAACGAAGCACGTTGTCATCGGGCCGAGGTAGATGCGGCCGGTCAGGCGGTAGAAGATGCGGTTAAAATACGGCAAAATGAACATCATCGGCACGATCGCGAAGAGGAGGTTCACGTAGAGCCAACTATCGGTCCAACGCACGGTGCCGGTCAGCGCAAAGGTGATGTATTGGGCGGCGAGGATGAAGACGAGGCCGAGGGAATTGCCGAGGCCGCCGAGCAGCAGACTGCGCCACTCGGGTTGACCGGCGAAGCGCATCCCGGCGTTTACGCGGAGCGAATTGGAAAGGAAGAAGACAAAGAAGAACGGCGCATACATCGGCACGAGCAGGAGCAGCGCGGGTTGGAACACCCGCACGCCGAGGAAGAGAAACCGGTAGTCCACGTGGAAAATGGCGTAGACGACGAAGAGCGTCAGGAAGAACGCCGCCCACAACACCAGCGCGAGCACGGCCGTGCGAAAAAGTTCGCGCGGGCCGATCGCGACGCCCCACGCAGCGGGCTTGGCGCCGTTCGCCCGACCGTGAAGACGGTAGCCAAGATAGAAGAGGGTGAAGCCGATGAGGCCGTTGCAAAACGCCCAAAGAACGACGGCGTTGTTCATGCGTTGCGGAAAAAACCACGTCTGCTCGCGGCCGGAGGCTTCGGAGAAGAGCCGCTGGGAAAGTTCGCAGAACGGAATGTAAGTGAGGCACGCGATGAGCGCGCCACCGAGGAAGAACGTCCAAAAGATGATCCGACCGCGGCCGGTGGGAGCGGCGGGCGCCGGGGTCACCGGCTGCACGAGGCCTTGGAAAAAAGAAAAATGGGCGAGGAGCAGGTGTGCGAGCGGGACGAGCGAGACAAAGGCGGCGATGAGCGCGGCGAGGCCGAGGATCTCTTTCCAGTGCCAGACCTGATCCGCGGGCGGCAGGGTCTTTTCGAGGCTGAATGTTTTTTGAAAATAGGCGATCTGCGCGGTGGTCGCCTCGGGGCTGTAGGGTTGAAACGCGTGCAAAATCACTTCGTTGTGAATCACCCGGAGCGTGCGGGCGGCCGGATCACCGTAAAAACGGCCGATCTCAATCTCGTCGATTTTTGCGTCGGCGGGCAGGCTAGAGTTCACCACGCGGAGGGCTTCGGGGGCGCGACGCATGTCGCCGTTTTTGAGTTCGTTGCGATACGCGCCTTCGTCGTGGAAGGCGTAACTCGCGCCGACATTCGAGCGGACGGGGCGAAGAATTCTTTCCGTAAACGTGAGCACGTAGCCCGAAACGAAGACTGAGTGAACCTTGCTCGGCGTCTTGGTCTTGAGTGATTGGGCTCCAAAATAAGAGGCGGCTTGGATCGCGGCGTTGCCGCCGGCCGAGTGGCCCGTGACGCCGATGCGGGTCTTGTCGATGTAGTTCAGGTTGTCGGTGTCAGCGGCGTAATTGACGACGGCGAACATGCCGTAGCCCTCGTTGGTGGCGGAGCGTTGGTTGGTGGACGAGCTCGACGAGCCTTGGGAGTAAGGATCAATGGCGATCACGACTAGTCCGCGGCGGGCGAGTTCGAGGGAGATGTTGGCTTGGGTTTCTTTCGAACGCTGAAACCCCGGCACCACGATGACCAACGGCGCCGGCGTTTCGGCGGTGGCAGAAAGCGGTCGGAACAGGTCGGCGACGATCCACTGGCCGTTCTGCATCGGCAGCCGGATCTCGGTCACGCGCACGCGCCCGAACGACGTCTGCACCTGCGAGGCGAGCCAGCTCCCGACGAAGATGACGACCAAACAAATGGCCAGCAGCCGGCGACTGAAGCGGAGGCGGGGTTCGGACAGCGATTCAGGAACGGGCGATACGGTCATGAAGAAAAGTGAGACGCGGGCGGGCGCCGAGGCGAGCCCACCCGCGACCCCTCGCGCGAAATCAGAACGTCAGCTTGGCCGACAGCGTGTAATTGCGCGGGACGAGGTAGCTGAAGTTGCCGGGGACGGTCACACGTGCGGGCGAAGAGATATCGGTGCGGGGCCGCAGGTTGGTGGCGTTGGTGCCGATGACGCCGCCGTTGCTGCCGTAGATCGGCTCGCGGCGGTCGAAGAGGTTATCGACGTTGAGATCGACCTGAAGACTACGGCCCTGCTTCAGTTTGAAGGTGTAAGAGAGACTCGCGACGCCGCGATAGTGGGAAGGAGCGTAAACCGAGTCGCCGGGGCCCACGGTGGGATCGTCGATGGCGACGGCCGGGTTTGCCGGGTCCACGATGGTATCGCTGCCCTTGTAGCCAACGACCTGACCGCCGCGATAGTTGACGCCCGCGCCCACGCGGACGCCCTTGAGCGGGCCGTTTTGAAAACGGTAATCGGTGGCGAGATTGCCGACCCAGCGACTACTGCCGTTGGTCTCCTGGGGCACTTGGGCGGTGGTGTTGGGAATGACCGTGTCGATAAGGCTGTTCCAGCCGTTCACGGCCGCTTGGACGCGCGACTGGTTGATCGCGGCGGGATTGTTGAGCGCCGGATTGATGAGGGCGTCGTTGTTCGCATCGATCAGGATGCCGGCGTCCGCGAGGATCTGGCGGGAGATGGCGTCCTGTGATTTGAAATAGGCGATGATGTCAGGGTATTGGTCGCGCACCTTGGCCTTGGTGTTGCCGACGTTGAGCACGGTGCGCCAAGCGCGGGTAAAGTTGGCGGTGAGCTCCAGTTCGTAGCCCTTGGTTTCCGAGGTGACGGTGGAATAAACGTTCTGCGGGAATCGGGCGACATTGCGGGCGTTGCGACCGACGGAACTAAGGTCGCCGACCACTGGGGCGTCGGAGATCGCGTTGTAAGCGCCGTTGAACCCTGAGGGCGAAAGAACCGAGGTGCCGGCTTGATAGGAATCGAAGGCGCCGATGCTGAGTGACATCCGACCATTGGGCAGGGTGACGCGGACGCCGTAATCTTTGCCGCGCGAGCTGGTGGGCGGCACGAGCGTCCCATCAACCCTCTGCTGGGGCGAAGTGAGGCTGAACGTCTCGGCGACGTTGGAGTAGACGCCGAGCCAGCGAGTGATGTTTACGGTGCCGCCGAGCGTGAAGGTGTTGATGATGGGCGAGAGCGACGGCGAATCGTAGTCGTCGCGGAAACGGTCGCCGGCGTACTGGGGCTGCGGGATATTCGCGCCGTTGACGTTTGCGCGGGGCCGGACATCGGCGATCTGCGCGGGGCCGGTGGGCACGCCGGCGGCGCTCTTCGGCACATACTTTAAGTCAAAATAATCTTTGGGTGCGTCTTTGCGGAAGACGAGCGTGGTACCATCCCAGCCGGGTGCGTTGTCGCCGGGCGAGACGACGCGCTTGTCGCCGATCTCGGCGAAATCGCGGCGGAAGGCGCCGATGAGGACGAGGCGGTTTTTGAAGAGGTCGAGATTGCCGGCGGCTTGGATGAATTTGTATTTCCGGAGACTGTTGCGGTTGTTGTCCTCACGACGGGTGTCGAACATCCACGTCGGCGTGACGGTCTCGGTGGCACCGGTGACGGGATTGACGAGTTTCACGGGCGCGGTGGCGGGCGTGTAGTCGCGGTTGGGCTGGTCGAGATAGAAGCGGGAAAAGAGACCGTATTCGCTGTATTCGAGATTATCGACCCAGCTGCGGGCGTCGGGCGTGCGGCTCTTCAGCGGGAGCAGCAGCGTGAGGGCGCGGGACTTCGTCTTCTGCTCGGTGAGACCGGCCATGCTGCTGAACTGAAATTTGCCGAAGCGCGTGTCTTTGATGTAGACCGCCTGGGCGCGGACATTCTTCAGATCGTTGGTGCGGAGGTTCTGGTACTCCATGAACTCCATGTAGGCGTGTTTAAAGTAGGGATTGGCCGCGCCGGTGCCGGGGAGCGTCGAGTCGATATCGATGTAGATGTCCTGCCCGCCCCGGCGAGCGAGGCCGGCCTGGCCGTTGGCGTCGCCTTGGTTGATGTCGCCGGCGAGTTCGAGAAAAAGACTGTCGCCGAGTTTGTAGTTGGCGGTGAGCGCGAGGTCTTTGCCGACTTCGGTGAACGTCGGAAGTTTGTTGGTCCAGACCGTCGTGGACTCGCGGGTGGGCACACGAAAGAACGGTGACCCGACAAGCGCGCGGGCGTAACGGTCGGCGGGGACGCCAAAGTCGTCATCGATCATCGCCTGATTGTTGATCGAGAAGCTGGGCGTACGGATCGGAACGCCGTTGATCTGATTGGTGAGCGACAGGGTGGTGCTTTGGGCGGCGCCCTTCGTGACGTAACGGTTTTCGAAGTTAACGACATTGCCGCCGAAGGCGTCGTTTCGCACCCAACGCGGCCCGGAGCGCACGATGCCGGCGGCCGCGATCTCGGCGTTGGTGGGCAACGTCGTCGGCGCCGAGGCGAAGGTCGTGCGTCCATCCCAGGCGGAGATGCGGTCGCGGAGCGAGGTCGTCCCGCGCAGCTCGCGGCTCTTGCCGTATTCGGCCTCGGCGCGAAATGACAGCCGCGACGTGGCCTTGAACGTGGCCGCGAGATGGGCGCCATAACGGTCTTTCCACTCGTTGTCGCGCCACGTGTTGGCTTGGTCCCACACGACGTTGGCGCGGACGGCGAACTGGGAGTTGAGCGCCCGGTTTACATCGGCCGTGAAGCGGTGGCGTTCGAAGCTGCCGAGTTGCACGCGCGCGTTTTGAAAACTTTTGGTGGTGTCCGCCTGCTTGGTCACGGAGTTGACGGTGCCGCCGACGCCGCCGGCGCCGTAGAGCACGGCGTTCGGCCCGCGGCCGTAGTCCACGCGGTCGAGGTTGTAGCTATCGGCGGTGGTGATGTAGGGGAAAAAGTTGCGCGTCGGCAGACCGGTCGAAACGCCGCGCGTGCGCAGGCCGCCGTTACCGACCGAAGTCCCGAAAGCGCGGTTGGTGCCGTCAGCATCGACGACGGTGCTGTTGACGGACCACTGCGTGGCCTCGGCCACGTCGGTAAGATTAAAGGCTTCGAGGAATTCCGCGGTCACGACCGAGTAAGCGACGGGCGTATCTTTCAGCGCGGTGGCGATGCGGCCGCCGGCCAGCGAGCTCGCGGCGACGAAACCCACATCTTTTTCCGCGCTCACGTTGAACGGCGTCAGCGTGATGGCTTCGCCGCTGGTCTCAGGCTTGGGCGCCGGCGCGGTTTGGGCTCGGACGACCGAGACGCAGAGCACGGCGACGATCGCCCAGACCGCGGGAATTGAGGCACGACGACACGAGAGGGTAACAGCGGAGGGACAGGTATTCATATGGTAAAGGGGGTAAAAGTGGGGTGGCGCGGTCAGGCTTCCGCCGCTCGCGAACCCCAATGCACGCTTGATCGCAGTTCAATCCGAACCTGCGCACTGAGATGAAAAATTCATCGGTTCGATTTTTATTTCGGAAAATTCCGATCACTTCTTTAAAAACAAATCGCTCTGCACGAGGGCGTGGATCAACGAACGCACGCCGTAGGCTTGGGGTTGGGCGGCGGCAATAATCGCCTCAACGTGCTCGCGGTCGCTGAAGTGCACGGGCGCACCGGTCGCATAGACGACAAACTGGCGTGCGAGATTGCGGGCGAGCGCTTCGTCTTCCGTGCGCAGGAGATTCTTGAAATCGCGCACGTCGGCAAATGGCCGGCCATCGGGGAGTTCGCCGGCGGCATCGACCGGAAGCCCATAGTGATAGCCGAAGGGATGGCCGTTTTTACCGCGGCCCACTTCCGCTTTTTTCGTTTCGTCGATCGCGCGGTAACGGTCCCGCCACGCGCCCATGACATCGAAATTCTCGAGCGCGAAGCCGGGTGGGTCCATCTTGCGGTGACACGACGCGCAGCTGACGTTGTCGCGGTGCTTCTCGAGTTGCTGGCGGATGGTCACGGCGCCGCGGATATCGGGCTCGACGGCGGCGACGGGCGGCGGCGGCGGGATGTCGATACCGAGAATGCGTTCAACGATCCATTTGCCGCGCAGCACCGGCGATGTCGTCGTGCCGTTGGCCGTGATTTTCAAAACGCTGGCCTGCGTCATGAAGCCGCCGCGCGGGCTGTCGGGCGGCAGCGCTACCCGGCGCATCGCGGCCCCTTTTACGCCGGTAATGCCGTAGTGGGCGGCGAGGCGTTCGTTGAGATAAGTGAAGTCGGCGGCGGCAATGGTGCGGGCGGGAAGATCGGCGCGAATCATCTCCTCGAACGTCAGCTGGGTCTCCGCGACCGCCGCCTCGACCAAGGCATCGTCGAGGTAGTAATCATTATAGAGCGTGGTCGAAGGCGTGGAGTCTTCGATCTTCCGCAGGTCGACCCAGTAATCGAGAAACGCCTCCCGGAAGCGGCGCGATTTCGGGTCGATGAGCAGACGTTCGGTCTCGGCGCGGAGCACGGCCGGTTGGCTGAGCTCGCCGCGGGCGGCCCGGCCGCGCAGGGCGTCGTCGGGCGGAGAATTCCACAGGAAGAGCGCGAGGCGGGTGGCCACCGCCGTGTCGTCGAGCCGGCCGGGTTGCTCGTCGAGGAAAATGAAGCCGGACGACGCGAGCACAGCGGTGTAGGTGGCTACCATCGCCTCGCCGAAACTCAGACCGGCGGTCATACGCCCGTCGAACAACGAGAGGAAACGCTGCGCATCGGCCTCGGCCACGGGGCGCCGATAGGCGCGGGCCAAGAACGCGCGCAACAGGCGCTCGGCATCGGAGCGGGGCGCGGTGGACACAATGTCGACCCGGGATTCTTCAACGGGAACGACCCGCTGGCCCGCCTGCCGGCCGCCGTCGCGTCGTTCGCCGAGCGCGATCACGGGAATCGCAATTCCCGGCGCGTTGGACTTAACCGTCACAAGGGGCAGATCGCCAAAGAGCAGCCGATAACCGGCAGCGGTGGCCTGATCGTAGAGCGGCCCCTCGACCTCCATCCAACGGAAAGCGACGCTGGGCACGCCGTCGGGCGTCATGAGTGGATTTCGAAAATCATTCGGCCGCGACCGATAGAAACGCGACGCGTCGGGGACGAGGGTCTCGTTGGCCAGCAGCCAGACCTCGCCGACTTCGTGGGTCGTGGGCTCGGGGGTGAGATCAAACTCGCCGACCCGGCGGTTGAGCAGGCCGTTGCGCGTATAAACGGTGATGGGCTCGATCGTGCGACCGGGCGAAATCCGGTCGTAGTCAGGCGTATTGGGATTGGGCGGTCGGGGCTTGCCGACTTTGTCGTCGCTGTGGGCGAAACTCTTGGTCACACCGCCGGGCGCAGCCCACATGGTGTAGCCGTTGAAGCGAATCCGGTAGCGGCCGGCGACGGGCGCGCGGAAACCATCCCAACGATACGTGAAACCGGTGACGTAGTTGCTCGCCACCCAGCCGACCGCTTCGAGTTCGCGGGTGGCGGAGTCGGCGGCGCCGACCGTAAGCCGAGCGTCGAGCATCCGGACAGCGCGCTGCGGCTCTCGACCGAGCAGCGGATAGGTCATGCGATCGGGCGACGAGTTGAAGGGGTTCGGGGTAAACTTGCTGGTGAGGGTGCGCTGGTCGCGCGCGTAGTGCCGCACGGTGGTCGTGGGCGGGCGCTCGAGTTGCACGGTCAACGCCTGGCGGATCGCGTAATCGGCGGCAGCCATGTAGCGCGCAAGATGGACGTGGGAGACGTCGAGCGCGTCGCCGATTTTGTTGTAGCGGTTGGACTCGCCGTCGTCGGGAAACTGGCCGCGGACCTGGAGCCACGGCGCGCCGAGAAGATCGCGCAGGGCATTTTCGTATTCATAGCCGTTGAGCCGGCGCTGCGTGGCGCGACCCTCGCGGGCGACGAGGGCGCGGTCGTGCGCGATGAGGACCTCACGCAGCGCGGCGAGGAAGGCCGCGGTCTCGGCCGGATCGGGGCGGGCCTTTTCCTTCGGCGGCATCTCGCCAGCACCCAGGCGGTCATGGACTTTAATCCAAGTCGCAAAATCGGACTGCGCCGTGAGATCGAGCGTGAGCGAGGTGAGGTCGAGGCGGGCGGTCTTGTCCTCGTCGTTGTGACAGGCCGAGCAGTATTTGTCGGTGTAGTCGCGCAGCGCGGGCGGGAGGGCGGCGGAGGCAGCGGCGGAGAGAAAAATAAGGACTGAGACGAGGCCCAGTGTAGGGGCGCTGCTTGTCGGCGCCCGGTTTGCCCGGGCGGAACGGGCATCGGCCAGCGACGCCCCTACCGGAAAGGCGCTCATACCAACTCGAGTCCCCGCATCGTGCCGGTAGACGAGGCGAACTTATCGCTCTCGATGCCCATGCGTTGGAGCATGGAAACGTAGAGATTGGGCAGCGGATAATTGTTCGAGGTGCTGAACGCGTGATGTTGCCCGTGTTTGAATCCGCCGCCGGCAAGCAGCGTGGGCATATTAAAACAGGTGTGGGCGTTGGCGTCGCCGAAGTTGGAACCGTAAAGCACCATCGTGCGGTCGAGCAGCGTGTCTTCGGCTTCGCGCACGGACTTYAAATCAGAGATCAATTTGGCCAATAGTTTCATGTGCCATTCGTCGATCGTGATGAGCTCGGAGCGTTTCTTTTCGGATTTCCCGTGGTGGGAAAGATTGTGATAGCCGTCAGAGATCGTCGTGTCGGGAATCTCGAGCGCTGGGGTGCTCACGCCGTCGAGCATCAGGGTGATCGCGCGGGTGGAGTCGGTCTCGATGGCGAGCCGCGCCAGGTCATACATGATTTCGACCTTCTCCATGTAGGCCGAGGGATTGGTGGGATCGACGGGCATGGGCGCCTGAATCACGGGCTTGGGCTTGGTTTCCCAACCGCGCGAAGCCTGCAGCCGGTTCTCCAGATCGCGCACGCTCGTGAAGTATTGGTCGAGTCGGTCGCGATCGCGCGCGGTCACGCCGCGTGAGAGTTCGCGGGCCTGACCAGCGACGGTGTCGAGAATGCTACGCCCGTTGTCGAGTTGACGGAGCTGGGCTTTGATTTGCTCGGGCGAACCTTGGAGGAAGAGCTGTTTGAACACCTCGGCAGCTTTGTCTTCGGGCGGAATCGCGACGCCGGTGCCGGTCCACGAGAGGCTGCGCGTGCGGGTGTTGACGCCGAGGGTGAGCGAAGGAAAGCGCGTAAGCGTGCCGATCTGCTCGGCCATGTGCTGGTCGAGGGAAACGGTATTGCGAAACGAGCTGCTGCCGGGATGCGGCGCCGCGGTGAGAAAACATACGTCGGCCGGGTGGCCGCCATCGACGTTGGGATGGGAAACACCACTGAAGACGCTGAAGTCCTCGCGGTGGGGCTGCAGGGGCTTCAAGTAGGGCGAGGCCACGTAGTCGCGACCCGTGCCCGTGGGGAAAAACTGATCGCCGAGGAGCCCGAGATTATTGCACACGGCGAGCATCCGGCGGGGCTTGGCCCCGGGAGCCAGCGGCCCATCGGCCTTCGCGGCGCGGGCGACGCCAGAAAGCATCGACTCCAAAAAGGGCAGCGAAAGCGCGATTCCCGTTCCTCGCAGAAACCGGCGACGCGAAAGCGGCAGACGGGTGGTAACAAACGGAGCGCGGGGCAAGGACGGCGTAGCGGCGGGGATTTTCATTGGGCGCGGGGAAACGGGGATACAGGGCCACTTAAAAGAGGTTGCGACCAAAACCAAGCGCAAGCGCTGACTCACGATTTGCCCAGGCGGCGAACCGGCCTGGCCATATCGCCGCGGGCCAGGCGATGATTTGCCGTCCCCGCCTAGAGCCTCGCTCTGAGCCCACTTTTCCTTTCGATGACCACCATGACTCTGCGGGATCAACATGTGCTCATCACAGGCGGTTCGAGCGGTATCGGCCTAGAGCTCGCTCGACAGGCCGCCGCCGCCGGTGCCCGCGTGAGCCTCATCGCCCGCGATCCGGCGAAACTGGCGCTCGCCCGCGAAGCCGTCGGCGGCGTGACCTTTTCGGCCGTGGCTGACGTCGCCGTCGAAGCTCACGTGACCGAGGCGATCCGCGCGGCGGAACAGACCCACGGCCCGGTCGACGTGGTCATGACTTCGGCGGGGGTGGCCGAGCCGGGCTACTTTGCCGACCTGCCCACCGCAGCGTTTGAACGCGCGATGGCGGTAAATTATTTCGGCACACTTTACGCGTTGAAGGCCATCGTACCCGCGATGCGCCAACGCGGGCGCGGCGCGGTCGTGCTCGTCTCATCGGGCGCGGGTCTGCACGGATTCTTCGGTTATACCGCCTATGGGCCGTCGAAATTCGCGCTGCGCGGGCTGGCCGAGTCGTTGCGCGCCGAGCTGAACGGCACGGGCGTCCACGTCATGATCGTCTACCCGCCCGATACTGATACCCCCCAACTCGCCGCCGAGAATCGCACCAAGCCCCTCGAGACCAAGGCCATCACGGCCGGCGGCGGACTTTGGACGGCAGAGGCGATCGCACGTGCGACGATGGCGGGTCTCGCCAAGAGGCGATTCGCGCTGACTCCCGGTGCGCCGCTGACGGCGCTGTATTGGCTGAGCAGTCTCCTCGCGCCGCTGCTTTTTTGGCACTTCGACCGCCTCGCCCGTAAAGCCCGAGGCCGGACCGGCAAAGACTGATGCAGGCCCTGCCATCGCCGACGTTTTCGGGTCGCGAGGTCAAAGCGTAGTCGCCCGGGTCCACTCAAAAAACAGGAAATCAAGTGGGGGATTCGGCCGATTGATAGCGGCATCAGGCTGCGCCCACTCACCACCACGGCGCGCCCGGAGAGGCTCATGCCTTCCGATCGCTCTGAAATCATCTTCGCCTTGTTCGCGGCGGAATCGCCACCGCACTCCCGCGCGATCGGTCGCAGGCAAACGAAATTGAACCGCGACGACCACGATGCCGCCGATGCACGAAGGTTCTGCGAAGTCGATCAAGCCGCGCTCGGCGCCGGCCAATACCGCCCGGCATCGAAACAGGCCGCGCAAGTTTTTTCCCTCGCCCCCTTTGCCCGGGCATTTATCCGCGGCGGCGTGAGCCCGATCGCGAACCCGACTGTGCTCCTGAGTTTTAAGCCAACGACAACTAGCCATTCAGACTTTTTTTGGCGGACGTGCGCCAAGAACCGCAGAGCCGGATCACAGCCAGCTGATCCCTGCGACTAACGACGCTTCGTCCGCTCATTCCGCACCAAGGCGGAGGCATCGTGCGGATCGAACGATCCTTAAACCGCCTAACAGCTCACGTTTTTTCCTTCGCTGCCAAAGTGCTTCATCCGCTCCTCTGCCGTAATCTTAGTGATGCCGGCGGGGGCGTAGTGGAATTGCAGCGCGCGGCGGCGATTGGCCGATGCATTATGCGGCGTGCCGTGCGGGAGCAGTCCGTCGAACAACAGCATTCCCCCGGGCGGCAACGGCGCGGCGACCGACCGCGTGCCGAGGATGACGTTGTCGCAGATCTGCCAATCCCTCCGCTGGAAATGCACGATCGGACCTTCGCGGTGGCGCCCGGGCAATAACTGCATGCAACCGTTCTCGATCGTCGCGGCGTCGAGTGCGATCCACGTGCCGACCACCGGCGTGCCCAGCGGATAATCGAAATAGGCATGATCTTGATGCCACGGTTTCTCCCGGCCGAGCCGCGGTGGCTTCACGAGGCACATGTCCTGGAACATCTCGGGCTCACGATCACCCATCAGTTTCCGCACGACCGCGAGAATCTTCGCATGGTGCGAGATCGCCTTGAGCCGGGCCTCGTGGTTCACGAAAAACCAGACTTTTCGCACCGCATCCTGCCGCTGTTCGGGGCTGAGCGTCGGCAAGATCGCCTTGGCGCCCGCCTCAAAAGTGATGCCCGTAAACGCGGGCACTTTGCCCATGATCAGATCCACCACGCCGGCGATCGCCGACGCCACCTCGGCGGGCGTGAAGGCTTCCCGCACAGCGATGTAGCCGTGCTCGCGGTAGAACGCGATCTCGCCCGGCCCGATGTCGTCCAGCGTGGCAACCGAGTGCGCCAGATCGGCCTCGGGCTGGTAGAGCTCGGGCACGTGCAATTCGGCACCGTGGTCAAATTCGGCGGCGGGCAGGGCGGGGGCGGCAGTGGACATGGTGATAAAGTGCGGGGGTTGAAGATAAACTAATCCGTGTTCAATCTACTCGCTTTAAATCATATTCGCCATGAAGCCGTCCGCCATCTTTTTGTAGTTATCCGCTTTTATACCATGGCTGCTCCCCCACCCGCCTACCGCGTTCTGCTCTCCGCTCATTGCAACCGGGTTCGCTGCGAGCCCGACTGGCACCTCGGCCCGGATTGGGCCCCGCGCCTGCGCGACTACGATCTTTGGTTCGTGAGCGCCGGTCGCGGCCGGATGCTCACCGACGATGGCGAGTTCGCCCTCACCCCCGGCGTCGGCCTATGGATGCGTCCCGGCCGGCGCTATGAGGCCACGCACGATCCCGCGGCTCCACTCGTCGTGAATTTTTTTCACTTCACTCTTAACGAGCCCCCCCGCCGCTTCACCCCGCCCGCCGAAATTCTCCGCACGGCACACCCCGATTTCATCGAAGCGATGATGCGCCGCATCCTGACGTTGCGCGCCAAGTCCATCCCGTCCGCCCACACCTCCGCCAATGCCCTGTTCGGCGCGCTCCTCGGCGAACTGGTCCGCGAAACTACGGCCCGCGCCCCCGCCGTCGCCGCGCCCGGCCTCGACCAACACCACCGCGAAATCATCCAACATCTCGTCGCCGAAATCCGCGAAAAACCCGGTGCCGTACGCACCGTTGCGGCCCTCGCCAAAACCGCCGGCTACAGCGTGGATCACTTTTCGCGCACCTTCGAAAAAATCACCGGCCAACGCCCGCAGGAGCTCATCATCTCCGCCCGCCTCGCCCGCGCCCGCCAACTTTTAGCCGAGACCGGTCTCACCATCAGCCAGATCGCCGAAACCCTCGGTTTCCGCGACGTGTTTTTCTTCTCCCGCCAGTTCACCCAACGCACCGGACAAACACCCTCGGCCTACCGCGCCGCGCTTTCGCCCTAGAAATTCGCCGCCATCACCCGGCGCAGCGCCGGCCGCACCCGGCGCGCGAGTCTCGCGTTGGCATACCCCATCCACGCCACCGGCGTCGTCGTATCCAGCGGATAATTCAGGGCTCCCCCCGCAGGCGCCTCGATCACACAACCGGCCTCACGAGCGATCAGCGCCGTGCAGATATCGTAGGGATGACAACACAGCGTCGCCGCCGAAAATTCCAGCTTCGCATACGCCAGCGGCCGCAAATCACCGAGCATTCGATCGTGCCCGACGATGAGTTCGTGTAGCTGCCCGCCCGTGGATATGTATTGGTCGTCGAAGACCAGTTGCCCGCCGTTTTTCCCGTGCACACCG
The DNA here is from genome assembly GCA_002737275.1 of Opitutia bacterium. Classification (GTDB taxonomy): domain Bacteria; phylum Verrucomicrobiota; class Verrucomicrobiia; order Opitutales; family Opitutaceae; genus Tous-C4FEB. Next base: position 8,132 of record NSIG01000019.1, on the reverse strand, counting down.
AGCTCCTTCCACAACTGCTCTTCGACGGAGCCGAGCAGACCTTTTCCCTCGGGAAAAAAACGCGCCAGTGAGGCAAATCCGTGCTCAAAATTCTCCGCCGGCGAGGGTCGCACTCTGATTTTTTTCCGCCCGCCGTCGCGCACATCCACCCCTTCCGCGATCACGCCGCCGCCACGCACGGCACTCAACTGATCGGCCCGCCATTGCTTGCTCGTCGGCAGCTCCGTCATCGCCGCCACCACAATGTCTCCGAGGTGATTCTTCCCCCCGCGCTGCACGGCCAACCCGGCGAGACTCCACGCCGAGCGTTTGTCATACATGTAGCTCCGCGTGCCATCGATCGGGTCGAGGATACACTTGAACCGGGTCTGCGCCACCGGCGTCCCGTGGGGGAATGTCGCCGGCTCGCCGTCTTCGAGCCCTTCCATCACCAATTCCACCGGCCAAGCCCGCGGCCAGTGCACCTCGAACCACGCCATAATCGCCGCCTCGCTCAAACGATCAACGTGATAGATCGTGTCCGCCGCCGTGACCGCCGCCACCTTGGCAAAGGTCGCCGCTTGTCGGACCTGCGCCGCCACCAGCGTATCCCGAATCGAATCCTGCAACGCGCACAACAGCCGGCGAGCCCGGTTCATTTCCGCTGCGGTCATCGGGGCATTTTTCATCGTGAAAATGTCAGAGCAACGTCGCGCCGTCTCCGGTCTGCGTGTGCAACACTTCTGGCGCCGCCCCAAATCTCGCCCGATACGCCGCCACGACCGCCTGCGCCTCGCCAAACGCCCCGCTCGTCATCGCCATCACCGCGCCGCCAAAACCTCCGCCCGTGAGCCGCGCACCGAAGACGTGCTCCATCGCCGTCAGCACATCGACCAGAAAATCGAGCTCCGCCGTGCTGTTCTCAAAAAGAAACTGCGAGCTCCGGTGCGACGCCGTCAGCAACCGTCCCACCTGCGCCAAGTCGCCCCGGGCCAGCGCCGACCGAGATTCCGTCACGCGCGCGATCTCGTCGACGATGTGCTTCGCGCGTTTGAACGCCTCGGGCGTGAGCCGCGCTTGGTCGCGCTCCACCGCCGCCGCATTCGACTCCACGAGCAAGCCAACGCCGAGCGCCTGCGCCGCCGCCATGCACTCGCGGTGACGCTCCGCATAGAGCCCGTCCACCAACGCGTGCTTGGTATGCGTGTTGAAAATCCAAAAATGCGCGTCCGCCGGCAGTGGTACCGTTTCAAAAACCGGCCCACGGCAATCGATCCAGACGAGGCAGTTTTTTTGGCCAAACCCGGAAACGCCCTGATCAAGAATGCCGCACGGCACGCCCACGAAATTATTCTCCGCGTGCTTGCCGATCTTCACCACGATCTCCCTCGGCGGTCGCTCTCCGGCCATCTCCAAAAACGCCAGCGCCGACGCCAACTCGATCGCCGCACTGCTGCTCAGACCCGCGCCCGCCGGCAGATTGGACATCGCTAAAAAATCGAATCCCGCCGGCGCCTTCGCGCCGAACCCCGGCATCGCCGCCAAAACCCCGAGCGGATAATTCACCCAGCTCGTCGCGCCCGTGCGCTTGGCCGAGTCTTCCGCGCGCACTTCCACCGGCGCACCGCGTTGGTCGCTTGAAAACTGTCTCCGCCCATCGGCCCGCCCGGCGATTGCCACCCATACGCCCCGATCCAACGCCGCCCCGAGCACCGGGCCGCCGTTGTAATCGGTGTGGTTGCCGATGAACTCGATCCGCCCCGGCGCGTAGGCCACGATTTCGGGCACCCGGCCGTAGAGGGCGCAAAATTTTTCGATAAGCTGAGACTTCATCGTGGTTGAGTCGGTTCAAACAACCGGCGCCCGCACCGGCGTCGAGCCGGAACCAAACCCCGCCCGAGATCTGATCCCGCTCAACGAGTGTCCGGCGGCTGCGTTGCCGGGAAATCCGCCGGCACTTCACCGGCGCTGCCCTTCACCACCAAACGCAGGAGATGCTCGAGCATTTCCTCCCGCGGCCGCCCCCGCTCAAGCGCGAGCTGATCGGCCCGCTTGAGCAACTGCTCCGCCATTACCGCCGCCTGCGAAGGCGGTGCGCCAAGGCGCGCACAGAGCTGCGCGAGTTGCTCGGCTTCACTCATGACCTCGTCGGCTCCGCCGGCACCACCTCGATCTCCGCCTGCCCATTCGCTTCGCGGCCCATCGCTACCCCGGACTGCCAACTCACAAACGACAGCAGTGCAAGCCCCGTGAACCCGTCGGGCCCGCCCACCACGGAACGCAGTTCGCCGACTTGTTTCGCACCTTGCCAAAGCGCGGCGGGCACGACCGGCACCTGCCCGGGCCCGCACACCCGCATCAGCCTCCGCCGCACCTGTCCCATCGATTTCAAACGAGCCATCACCTCTTGGCCAAGGTAGCACCCTTTCGTGTAGGAAATCGCCACGGCCTCGAGCCCGCCTTCCCCCGGTAAATCGCCCGGCCCGATATCGACCGGCATCGCCGGGATTCCCGCCTCGATCCTTCGCCGCGCCAATTCATCCGCCCCGATCTCGGCCGCTCCTGCAAGTTGGCGAAGCACAGCCGACTCGCCCTCGGCCGGAAATATCCACTCCCCACTCGCCTCGGTGGTCCGCCGCCCCGGAAAAATCCGGCCCAGCCGGGCATTCTCGGCCAACCATGCCTGCGCCCCGACTCCAAAAATCGAAATTCCCATCCAGTCGGCAGTGATATCCTCCAGCACCACATCGTCCGCGATCACATAGTCCTCCAACCGCCGCACAATCCCCGCCGCTAGGCAGAAATAGCTGGCCACCAGAAACTCCCCTTCGACCATCCCGGGCAGAATAAAACTGTCACCCAACACTTTCCCCTTCTGGTTGAGCCATAAGCCGTAAACTCCACTCCCCGCGGCCAAGCCCCGTAGCTCATTGGTAAACTGCCCTTGCAAGAAAGTTGCCGCATCTTCCCCGCTGACTCGCAACAATGTCCCCGGCCTCCATTTGGAATACTCCATCGCTCGCAAATTTGTCATGCATTTCATCCTGCTGTTTTTTAGTGCTTTAGCAATTCCTCCGGAGAAATTTGAGAACTTTGAGTTGACGCACTCTGACGACGGGCTACTCTTAGTCTTACTCAATTTCACACTTCTCCCCGCTTAGCGGGGAGTTTTGGGGTAACTAAGAAAGCAAAGGCCGGCCACATAGGGGTATGTGGCCGGCCACTTTTTTGCCCAAATTCCAAGGTTTTCTTTGGTACCCAACCTGGACTTGCACCGATTCGCTTCCGCCGACCAAGCTCACCTCTCATGCACCGCACCTCCGACCTCAACGTCGTCGAAACTCGCACCTTACCCTCCCCTACCGTCCTGCTGGCTGAATTGCCCAAAACCACGGCTCAGGCCGCGTTTGTAGCGCATAGCCGCGAGGACATCCGGCGGATTATCTTCACGGACGACCGCCGCTTTCTTCTGCTTATCGGCCCTTGTTCGATCCACGACGTGGACGCCGGCCGCGACTACGCCCGACGCCTCTCCGCGCTTGCCCGGGAGGTCTCCGATCGCGTGGTGGTCGTGATGCGCGTTTATTTCGAGAAACCCCGCACCACGGTCGGCTGGAAGGGGCTGGTAATGGATCCGCATCTCGACGGCTCCCACGACATCGCCGCCGGCCTCCGGCTCGGCCGCACGTTCCTCCGCGACGTGCTCGACCTTGGTTTGCCCACGGCCACCGAGTTTCTCGACCCCATCACTCCGCAGTACGTCGCCGATCTCGTGTGCTGGGGTGCCATCGGCGCGCGCACGACCGAGTCGCAAACGCACCGCCAAATGGCCTCGGGCCTCTCGATGCCGCTCGGTTTTAAGAACGGCACCGATGGTTCCCTCCAAGCCGCCGTCAACGCCATCAAAGCCGCCGGCCAACCCCAAACGTTTCTCGGCATCAATCTCGACGGTGCCGCCTCCGCCGTCGTCACCCGCGGAAATCACAACTGCCACGTCGTCCTTCGCGGCGGTGCCGCCGGCCCCAACTATTCGCCGGATCACATTGCACAAACCGAGGCGCTTCTGGAGAAAGCCAACCTGCCCAAATCGATCCTCGTTGATTGCTCGCACGACAACTCCGCGAAAAAACCCGAGCTCCAGCCCGAGGTCATGCGCGCCCTCCTCGCCCAGATCGCTGCCGGCAACCGCTCCATCATGGGCGCGATGATCGAGAGCAATCTTTCCGCCGGCAACCAGCCCTTCCCCGTGCCGAAAGAAACGCTCCGCTACGGTGTCAGCATCACCGACGGCTGCATCGATTGGACGACCACCGAGACTCTCGTCCGCGAAATCCACACCGCTCTCGCGCCGCGCTTCGTCTGATCCGGTCTAGCCCGCCGCGTCGCCCCGCCCCAGCGCCACGCACTCGGCCAGCCACGCCTCGCGGCGCGCCGGCGTCGAAGTCCTCACTTGGTGGAAGTCCCGGACCGCCACCGGACTCACTTTGTAAAATTTCAGCGGCCCTCGCTGCCACGCGTGGGTTTGCGGCCGCGTTGGCCGATTCGTTGTCGGGATCAAGGTCGCGCGCCTCATACTCGGCCAGCATCTTGAAACCTTAAATCCGCCGCAGCCCAACCCTCCAAATTTATTAACCACGGATGCACCCGAATTATACCAACGTCCCTTGATCAACAGACTGTCATTGCGAGAAGCGCAGCGACGAAGCAATCCACTGGATTGCCACGGCGCGCTTCGCGCACCTGCTAATGAACTCATCGGGTTTGTCATTGCGGGCCCGGCTTGGCGGGCGCGGCCAACCAGCTAAAATTCCAGATGGATGGGCACGTCGCTGTGCCCCTCGCCATGACAAACCGCGTTCATCGGCTCCTTCACCCAACGGCCCGACCTTGGTCCTGCTCTCGCAATCACAAACGCCTAGAAATTAAGGGACGTTGGTACTAGCCGCGCCCGCTTCGCGATCTCACCGGAATTCGTCGCTTCCCAGCCGTCACGCGCGATCACCTTCTCGGTGGCATCGAGCATCGCCGGCCGGCGTTCTTCTTTTGCTTCCTCCCGCCGGGTGCGGGGCGGATCAATTTTTGACCCGTTCTCGGTTTTCGCCATCTGCCTCACCGAGCCCTTCTGCCCGAAAACGCCAGCAGCAATGTTTCTGCGCGCTCCGCTTCGTCCTTACATCCGACTCCGGCCTAAAAATCTTTCGTGTTTTTCGTGGGTTTCGTGGTTAACCCTTTCCCTCCTATTTATGAAAACTCCCATTCGCGTCGCTGTCACCGGAGCCGCCGGCCAGATCGGTTACTCCCTCCTCTTCCGCATCGCCTCCGGGGCGATGTTCGGACCCGACCAACCCGTCATTCTTCAGCTCATCGAGGCTCCGATCGAAAAAGCGCTCAAAGCCCTCGAAGGCGTCGCGATGGAGCTCGATGACTGCGCCTTCCCGTTGCTCAAAGGCATTGTCCAGACTTCCGATCCCGCCGTCGGTTTCAAAGACGCCAACTGGTGCCTGCTCGTCGGCGCCAAACCTCGCGGCCCCGGCATGGAGCGCGCCGATCTCCTCAAGGACAACGGCGCCATCTTCATCGGCCAGAGCAAGATCATCGACGCCGTCGCCGCTGACGATGCCCGCATCGCGGTCGTCGGAAATCCGGCAAATACCAACTGCATGATCGCCGCCTCGCAGGCGAAACGCCTCCCCGTCGAGCGCTTCACCGCGATGGTTCGTCTCGACCAAAACCGCGCGCAGACCCAACTGGCCAAGAAAGCCGGCGTCGATCTCACCGCGGTCAAAGACATCTTCATTTACGGCAACCACAGCCCGACCATGTTCCCGGCCTTCGCCCATGCCACGATCAACGGCGCGCCCGCGACCTCCGTCATCACCGACAGCGCGTGGCTCCAAGGCCCGTTCTGTGAGACCGTCGGCAAGCGCGGCGCCGCCATCATCGCCGCCCGCGGCCTCTCCTCGGCCGCCTCCGCTGCCAACGCCCTCGTCGACCACGTGCGTTCGCTCGTCACGCCCGGCGCGATCCACTCCGTCGCCGTGAAAAGCGAGGGCCGCTACGGCTTCGATGCCAACGTCTGGGCCGGGATGCCCGTGCGCACCACGACTCCCGGCAGCTACGAGGTCATCGAGGGCTACGCCATGGATGATTTCGCCAAATCAAAAATTGCTGCGACCAACAAGGAGCTCGCGGAAGAGCGCGCCTTCGTAACGTCGATGATCAGCTGATTTCCCGGGAGCGAGGCCGCCCCCGGCCGCTTCTCGGAAAGTAGGGCGCGGTCTCCGACCCGTTCTCCCGCGGTGAGCCTATTTTGGTTCACCGCTTTTCGCGCCTCCCGCGTTACACCTCCGCCACTTCAAACCGCTCGGACGGCGTGACGAACTCTTCCTGCGCCGCCACCAGCAAGATTTCCCGCGAGCCCGCATCCTGCGTGCGCTTGAGCAGGCCATACACGCTCGACGCCGCCGCGGCCAAGGCAACCCCCGCCAACTTCGTCCGCAGGTAATGCACAAAAAACAGCGCGGCAATCGCATCGCCCGCCCCGTTCACGCTGACCGCCAACCGGGGGGTGCGCACCCGCCAAAAGCGTCCCGCTTCACCGACCAGTAAATCAACCGCGCTCGCCGGCGTTTCCTCCGTCACCACCGAGGTCACCAACACCACCCGCGGCCCCAGCCCGTGCACCGTGGTGATCGCCGCTTTCACCTGTTCGACCGTTTCACTCGTGCAGGCCGTCGCAGTCCCGCCTCCGGCCAAGTGGTCCAATTCAAAATGGTTCGGCGTGATGATGTCCGCCGCTCGCACCGCGTGGTCCTGCATGAACTCCGGAATCCCCGGGCGCACAAAAATCCCGCGCCCCACGTCGCCAAACACCGGATCGCAGCAATACAACGCCGCCGGATTCGCCGCCCTCACCCGCCGCACCGCGCCCAAAATCGCCTGACCGATCTCGGGCGAACCCATGTAGCCCGACAGCACCCCGTCGCACGTGGGCAACACCCCGCGGTCAGAGATTCCGTCCATCAACTCGTCGATCGACGGGCCATCATAAACCCGTCCTTTCCAGGAGCCGTAACCGGTATGATTGGAAAATTGTACGGTATGAATCGGCCATACCTCCACCCCGAGCCGCTGCATCGGAAACACGGCCGCATCATTGCCCACATGACCGAACGCCACGTGCGATTGGATCGAAAGGATGTTCATGGTCGGGAGTTAACTGGGCGCGCCCGCCAATTTCCAGCCGGCACGTGAAGCCATCGCCAATTTCATGCTCGCTCACAGCATTCCCGCCAGCACCCGGGCTTTCGTGAGGGCAAACGCCCGCCGCAGCTCGGCAAAACCCGCCACCAATTCCCGCGGCGACCCATTTTTCGCGAAACGCATCTCCAGCGTCGCCCCGTCACACACCACCGCCGCATTTACCCCTTCCGCCCGCAACGTGCACTGCGCGCAATCCGACGGATACTCCACCGTCAGCCCCGCCCCCGCCGCCTCGTCCTTCGGATCAAGCCCTTCGACCGCGTCGATGACCGCCTCCACCCGCACGCCTTTCTTCAGAGCAAAAACCACCGCCGAAAACTGCCCCGCAAACAACGCGTCAAACTCGGCCACCTCCACCAGCTCTGCGTTCCGCAGGCTGTGCAACGTCCGCGTGATCGCGTAGGTCCCCGGGTCCCCCGACTCCAACGCGTAACCCAGCTCCAACACGAAGTCCTTCGCCGTGAGCACCGCCGTCGGACTCGCCACCTCCAAGGTCAGCTGCGCCCGCTTGTAGCCCAGCGCGCCTTTGGCCGCTTGGAAAAACTTTTCCCCTTCCTCGGCCAGATCACCCGCGCACAATTTGCCCAAAAACGCCGTCGTCGTGGCATTCACCGCATCCGGCACCGTGTGATGCGCTTTGCGAAACCCGCCCAGCGTCTTCACGAGCCCGCTGCCGCGCCCCACCAAACTCACCCCGCTGATAAATGATCGCGGATCATCCGCCGATTTTCCCATGGACCCGATTCAGCCCGACACCCCCGCCAGCGCCACGCCAAAATGACCGGGCGCCCCGGACCGCTTTTGTCGCGATTCCCCCATCTTTTTGAATCTATCTTTCTGACTTTCCCGGGCCTTTTCCGGCCAAGCGTAGGCCAGAAAAATGGGGTCAG
>NSIG01000018.1 GCA_002737275.1 Opitutia bacterium | reverse complement strand
TGGTTCAACGACCGTTTTTAAAATCAAACCGCACCTTTGCCTTGATCGCTGGCCGAACCGTGGTAACTCAAGGTTACGGCTAAAATGAGCGACAATCTTCACCACTTTAAAAGTGAAGGAAACGAACAAACAACGACCCGACCTTTTTGTCACGTGGTGCTGAAAATCTAAATCACCCGATCGCCAACCCAACCTAACCATGAACCMATCTTTTGCTCGTCCGCGCTGCCCAAGCCTCCGGCTGTTGCTCGCCCTCGTTTTCTTCCCCGGTCTTGCGCTCTTCCTCGAATCAGCCCGGGCCCAGACGACCGGCACCGGCAGTATCGTCGGCGCAGTCGTGAGCGCCGAAACCCGCAATGCTTTGCAGGGTGCGCTGGTCTCAATTCCGAGTCTGAATCGTAATGAATTTACCGACACGACGGGCCGGTTCCTGCTGCAAAATCTGCCGACCGGTCCCATTGAAATTGTCATCGGGTACAGTGGTTTCGAGGAACAACGTCGCACCGTGATCGCCACCGCCGGTGCGCTTTTACGGCTCGAGACCGAGTTGAAACCTTCGCGCGGCGCGGTCCTGATGCAGGCCTTCACTGTGGCCACCGAGCGCGAAGGCGCCGCGCTTTCTATCACCGAACAGCGYAACGCCCCCAACATCAAAAACGTCACCGCGCTCGACGAGTGGGGCAATTTACCGACTCTCAGCATCGCCGAACTCGCGATGCGCCTGCCCGGGATCAGCTTCGTTACGGACGAAGACAACGTGGTCAATAACATCAGCATCCGCGGCATGGGGTCTAATTTCACCCGCCTCAACGTTGATGGGATGTCCTCAACCGGCGTCGGTGGCGACGGTCGCTCGGCCACGCTCCACTCCTTCTCAGGCGCAATGTACGAACAGATCGAAATCATCGCGGGCCAGACCCCCGAGCGCCGGGCCGATGGCCTCGGCGGTCAGCTCAACCTCAAAACCCGCTCACCGCTCAGTATGGCCGAGAACCGCCGCTTTAATTATAACGTCAGCGCCCGCTGGGCTCCGCCCTTCGCCACGCGGACGCAACAGCGCAAGGATCACCCCATTCACCCCGTCTTCAGTTTAAATTACCAAGAAGTTTTCAGCCTCTTCGGCGGTTCCCGTAACCTCGGAATCGCGCTCAATACATCTTACACCGAGGGCGTTAACGTGATCGCCAGCGACACGCTCCTCTACCCCACCACCGCCGTCGCCAACATTTTCCCCAATCCAACCGATCCCTCCGCACCCGCGCCTTTCACGGATTATCAAAGCGTCACAGGGATGAACCACCGATTTATCCGCGGCATGAGCCTGCGAGCTGACTTTCGCTACTCGCCGCAAACAAAATTCGGCCTCAGTTTCCTCTTTAACGCCGGTTCCGAACCTTTTTACGACCGCACCCGAGTCAATACCTGGACCAGCACGACGAGCGCCGCCGCCATCACGTCCGCCATCGTGCCCGGCTTCACCGTCAACCGCACAGAAATCAAACAGCTGCCCGCGACCGTGGCCGATTTGGAGATGTGGCAATTTTCTTTTGTGAGTAAGAATCCCACCGGCACGCTTTCCGCCGAGCATAATTTCGGCCGACTCAAGCTCGACTACGCCGCTCGCTGGAGTAACACCCACTGGAACTCTGGGGCCCGACCCGACCGCTCCGGCGGCCAGCTCACGATGCGCGCGCCCAATCTCGCGATGGTGTTGGACAAGTCGGACCTTAGCGGCCGCGTCTTCACCCAGACCGGCGGTGGCAGCATCTACGACCCCGCCAGTTACACCGCCAATTTAGTCTACACCAAACGCGATACCGTGACCGACACAAACGAGGTCAGCGGCACCTACAACGCGCAGTATCTCTTGCCGACCCAGCTGCCGATCACGCTCAAGACGGGCGTCGACACGGTGAATCGCCGCGTGAACAACCGCCAAGTCGCGCCCCGCCGCTGGAATCGCAACGCCGTCGCTGGCGGTCCGGTCAGCGTCCTCCAGC
>NSIG01000017.1 GCA_002737275.1 Opitutia bacterium | reverse complement strand
AAATAACCCCGCGCTCTGGACCGAAGACTTCGCCTTTGCCGCCAACTCGCCCTACACCAGCCGCCGGATCATGGAAGAAGCGGTCGACGCCGGGTACTTGCAGGCTTCCGCYCAACCTTTTAAGCGCTTCACGGTCCTCGGCGGCGTGCGCGTTGAAAAAGTCGACGTCGATACCTTTACTTATGTCCGTTACAGCACGACCGCAGTCGCCGCGGAGCCGGATCCGTTCAAACGGGCCGCGCGGGATTTCGGGTCCCAAACGACTGCAGGCAGCTACACCAAAGCCTTTCCGAGCGTCCACCTCGCCTACGATCTTTCAGCCAATCTGAAAGCTCGCGGCAGCTGGTCCACCAGCTACGGCCGCGCCGGACTCGCCGACCTCGTACCGGCGATCTCGTTCAACGATCAGACGATGACGGTATCCGCCGGTAATCCCGCGCTGAAACCCCAATTTGCCAAGAACATCGACCTGAAGCTCGAATATTACTTCAAGGAAACCGGTATCTTCACCGTCGGCTATTTTCGTAAAACGATTTCCGATTACATCATCACGCGGGGCGGTGAAATCGTAGCGAGCGGRCCCGATAACGGCTTTGAGGGYAACTTCGCTGGGTACACGCTCACCACGCGCGCCAACGCGGGCAGCGCTCAAGTCGACGGCTTCGARGCGGACTACCGGCAACGGCTGTCCTTTCTACCCGGCTTGCTCAAAGGCCTAACGATCGCAGCTAACTACACGCACCTTGAAACCGAAGGGAAATTCGCTGGCACCCAAGAACGCAGCACCAAACAAGTCCCGAACTTCATTCCACGCGCCGCCAATCTCCGCCTGCTCTGGAACTACAAAAAGTGGGGAGCCTCCGCATCGGTCAACTTCACCGGCGAGCACATCCTCACCTTCTCCACGGTGACGCGCGCGGCCGATGTCTATCGCCGGGATTTGCGGACCGTGAATGCGGGTGCCACTTACAAATTAAGGCCGAACACGACGCTCTACCTGGATGCCAGCAACATTTTTGAGGAAGGACCCGAGCGCTACCGTTTCGTCTCGACGCGGCCGACCACATTAACGGTCGGCTCGCTCAGCCTCAACTTAGGTGTATCCGGGCAGTTCTAAATTTGGGTGCCCACGCAAGCCCTGGTCATTTTAGACCTCATACCGCAGGCCGTTGATCAACCGCCTGCGGGCTCCCCGTAGTGGCACGGGCATCTTGCCCGTGGGTTTGAAGATAAAACTCAACCGCTATTGGTCTCACCCCAATCGCCCGATCCTTTCGCATCTGTGTCGGGCACGCATCGAAGCCGACGCCGCCAGCCGTAGCCTCACGTTCTTGGCTGACGAAGCCCGAGTTGACCGTGCGAAAGGAACCCGCCGCCGCTGCCCTTGGACTCGTTTTGCACCCGGCGCTTTTGGCGCGGCTATGAGGCGTTGCCCGCGCCCGCACGCCTGACGGCGGATAAAAACTGCGCCCTGTGGCGCGAGAATCCCCAGCATCCCTCGTTGCACTTTAACCCGATGGGCGAGGGCTTTTAGTCGGTGCGAGTAGGCAAACATTACCGCTCGCTCGGTCACCGCGAAGGCGAAGAAATCACGTGGTGCTGGATCGGTCCACACGCCGATTATGACCACCTGCTGACCGTCCTTAAAAAGCAGGCCAAGAGCTGACGCCCACGGTCGGGCCGAGGTGGGCTGTTGTTTGTTAGTTTTCGGTTGTGAGGCGCCAACTAGACCTACCAATCAACACCGAGCTAGCAGCCGTTCGTTTCCGAGCAATCCTTAACCTAGGATTGACCTTCTCTCCAAAACGTCCAATCCCAGTTTTTTTAAGATTGCAGAAGCTGGTTCGCAGGAGCAAGCCGTAGGCGCCGATTCGATTCCAGCCCCAGCTTCCACCTCCCTCGTTCGTGACCGGTCGCCAGAGACCGACCATTAGCCCCTCGGAGCCCGCTCATGTCCGCCAAGCCTAAATCTTGCTCGCTCATTTTGCCCCTGGCCGCTTGCATGGCCGCAATAATCAGTTCGCCGCGGGCGGTGGCTGAGGGGGCCTCTTCAGGTCTCGAAGCGCAACTCAGGGCGCTGATCGTCAGCTTCAAGGGCACGGTAACATTGCACGCCCGTCATCTCGAGTCCGGCGCCGAGGTCGGTATCGAACCCGATAAGCCCGTACGCACGGCCAGCACCATCAAGCTTCCGATCGCATGCGCGGTGGCGGCGCAGGTGGCAGCTGGTCAGGCCCGCTGGGACGAGCGCCTCACGGTGGCCGATGCATCCAAGGTTTCAGGATCTGGCGTGCTGTCGGAGTTCAGCGCCGGTGAGACGATCTCGCTGCGCGATGCGGTCAGGCTGATGATCGTCGTCAGCGATAACACCGCCACAAACCTTGTCCTCGATCGGATCGGTGCCGATGCGGTCAACGATTACATGGACTCACTCGGTCTGCGGCGGACGCGCGCTTTGCGCAAGATCCGTGGCGATGGGACGCAGCTCAAGGCGGGCACGGGTTGGAGCCGAGCCGGGCTCGAGCCCGACAACCAGCGCTTCGGCACCGGATCATCGACGCCTCGCGAGATGACTCGACTGCTCGGGATGTTAGCGGACGGAAAAGTGGTCGACGAGGCGGCTTCGCGTGACCTGCTCGACACCCTCAAGCGCCAGCAATACAAAGACGGGATCGGCCGGCAGAGCGGTTCGCTGCATGTGGCCAGCAAATCAGGTTCGCTCGACGCCTTGCGCAGCGATGTCGGCATCGTCTGGACGCCGCAGGGGCGCATCGCTGTGGCGATCACGGTCGATGACATGCCGGTGATCGACTATTCGCCGGATAACGCCGGCAATCTGCTCATCTCCCGGTTGTCGCAACGGATCATCGCGGAGCTTCGCTGACTCGGGCGGCGCTCGCTGCGCGGTGGAACTGTCACCTCGAATTGCGGCGTGTGGGCCATGTCCGGAAAGACGGATTGCGGCAAGCGCCCCTTGACCGAGCACTCGGCCGCAATCGAGGGGGCGGGTGTCGAAAAAATCTAGTTTCCGCTCTGCAAAATTTATTTTCCTAACAGCCCCCGCCCGCAAATCGAATTTTGGCCTTGCAAAAAGGAAGCCGTAAAATTAATCCCAAACTGTGATTGGGTGACTCCGAGCCCCCCAGATTTCTGTTCGTTTCCGAACATTCCTCAATCTCTTGTTGGCCTTCTCCCCGGAACATCCGATCGCAAATCATGAATACTTTGCAAAGGCTATATTTAGGAGGAACTGCCAGCAAGATCCACCCAACCCCAAGCTCATGAAACACCCAACGTACTCCTTCGGTTCGCTCCCCGCATACCTGCTCCTCGCCGGCCTGCTTCCCCATACAGCCTCCGCGCAGACAACCGTTGCCCCCGCAGGCGCCGACCGGGCCACGGTTTCCATGACCCAGACCGAGGCGAAAGAGGAGTTGATCCAGCTGGAAAAGGTCGTCGTGACCTCGGCCAAGCGCGCCCTCGAGGCCTACAAGGTTCCGTTCAACGTCTCCGTCTTCACGGAGGACGCCCTGCGGGAGTACAACATCACAGACATCAAGCGGCTGATGGCGGAAAGCGAGTCCATCAACGCGCCCCTCAGCGGCGCCCGCTTTGCGGACAATGTGACGGTGCGCGGGCTCAACACCGGCAACGCCAACGCCAACAATCTAGAGCAGTTCGTGCGCTCGACCTTGTCCTACTATCTCGATGACTCCCCACTACCGAACATTGGTTTCCGAATCAAGGACATCGCACGCGCCGAGACGCTGATCGGACCGCAGGGCACGCTTTACGGGGCTGGCGCGCTCGGCGGCACGATCCGCTACATCACCAACCAGCCGCGCTTCGGGAAGTTTGAGGGCCGCGCCACGAGCACCGTCTCTGAGACCAAGCACGGCGGCCTGTCCTTTGACACCGACACCGTAGTCAATGTCCCCCTCGCCCCGAACCTCGCGCTGCGGGTCTCGCTCTCGCGCCTCGACGAGGCGGGGTTCACTGACCGAGTAGTCCAGCGCCCGTGGGCGCCGACGCCCGCCTGGATCGGCACCCCGAACGCCGGCCAGCAGCGCTACGAAGAGGATGACTGGCAGAAGGTCACCGGCGGGCGGGCCACGCTCCGGTGGAAAGCCACCCCCACACTGACCGTCACTCTCTCGCACGCCGAGCAGGCGCAGGACGCCCACGGCACCTCCGGTACTCAGCTCTTCCCGATCGCGCGGAATCCTGAGCCGGGTGCACCGACGCCCCTCGCCACCCGCGAGGTGTTCAACGAGCACACCATCATCTCCCCTAACGAAGAGTACGCGGACCGGCGGATCAGGATGGGGACGCTAGACTTCGACTGGGACCTCGGCTTCGCGCGCTTGCATTCGTCGACAGGAGACTACGCGGATCGGAAAACGGGGCAGGCCGACTACACCGCCGCCGGCAACACCTACTACAATTTTATCAGTTCGCGGCTGAATATCAACAATGCCGCCTTCAACGGCCGGCCCGCGTTCATTACCTTCGACAATTACAACCGCGGACTCGTGCACGAGACTCGGCTGAGCTCGAAGGACGCCACCGGCCCGATCAGCTGGATCGCCGGCCTCTTCACCACTAAGACCCAACGCAGCCTTCGCTTCAGCGAGTACGTCCCGGGCCTGGACGTGGCCGGGACGAATTTTGTGGTCGCCGACCCGACGCGCCGGAACAATGAGGGCTACCGCGAGAACCTGCAGTCCGATTACCAGGAGCAGGCGCTTTTTGGGGAGGCGAACTTCCGCGTCTCGCGCCGCTGGAACCTGACCGCCGGCCTGCGGAGCTTCAGCTACGAAGATGACGGCCTTTCCAACATCCGGGACTACACTGGGCCGACGAGCCGCCTGACCCTGCGCACCGAGTCTCAAAAGGGGCGAACCTATTTTAAGCTGAACTCCTCCTATCAGGTCACGGACCAGTTGCTGGGCTACGCCACCTTCTCGCAGGGCTACCGCCGTGGCGGGGCGAACGGGTTCCGCGATTACGCGGGCAAGGTCGTCAGCCCGCAGGCGCGCGCCTACGAGCCCGACTCGGTGGACAACCTAGAGGGCGGGGTGAAGGGCTACCTGCTGAACGGCGACCTCTACGTGCAAGCGGCCGTCTACGAGATGCAGTGGAAGAACCCTCAGGTGGGCTTCAGCCAGACGATCGATGACCTCTTCCCGATCAACGGCCTCGTCAACGGCGGGGACATCCGCTCCCGCGGCTCCGAGGTGGCCTTCCGCTACCGGATCACCCAGAACTGGAGCATCAATTACAAGACCTCGACCACCAGTGCGCGGTACATTGAGAGGCGTGTGGTACCGCTCTACACCGCGCCCAGCGGGGAGGATCTGGTCACGACCGCGGGGCTCGCCACTTGGGGGGCGCCCAAGTGGAAGCATTTTGCCGGACTGCGCTTCTCGGCGCCGCTGCGCAAGGGCCTCCAGCTGACCGCCTCCCTGCGGGTGCGCTATGTGGATAAGCTCCAATGGAGCAACAACGCCGCCAGCCTCTACCCAGCCTACACCAAATACGACGCCAACGTAGGCCTGTACCACAATAAGTGGGACCTCTCGCTTTGGGTGGACAACCTAACGAACGACCGCGCGCTGGTCTCGAACAACGCGGGCACGAGCCAGAGCGGGCAACTTGGTTCCCGGGCGATCTACCTCGCGCCGATCACGATCGGCACGACGGTTTCCTACCGCTGGTAAGTCCGGGGAGGACGCCCCGCCACCGGCAAGGTCGTGGGGTGGAGCGCGGGGCCCCAATTCCACCGCTCGGCGGCCGGGGGTCCTTCATCAGAGGCGACCGGAATCTGGTCGAGTATGGCCAGGGGCTGATCTCGGTGGGCAAAACAACAAAGTAGATCCGCCGCTTCGTATCCGCGCTTTACGTCGCTGGCGTAGCGTTGGCCCGCACGACGATGAGATCATCAAAATGCAGGCCGCACCAGACGCGGTCGCCTTCGTGGAAGGGCCGCATCATCGCGCTCTCGTTCGCCACCACGGCGGTGAAAACTGTGCCGGCCTCGGTGCGCACCTTGAGGCGATCAATCGCGCCTTGGAAAATCTCCTCGGTGATCGTCGCCTCAAAACTGTTTTCCGCGCCTTCGATCGGCGCGGCGGAGATGCAGACTTTTTCCGGCCGCACCGAGAGGATCGCGCGCGGCTCGTCCAGCGGCCAGGCGGAGAGCGGCACGCGCACCTCAAGCCCGCCGTCAAGGCGGATGAGGCCGGTGGTGCCGTGGCGCGAGAGAAGCTCAGCGTCGAGCAGGTTAGCCTCGCCGATGAAGTCGGCGACGAAGGCGGTGCGCGGCTGGTGATAGATTTCGGTCGCGGTGCCGAATTGCTCGAGGCGGCCCTTGTTAAAGACAGCGATGCGATCACTCATGGTCAGCGCCTCCTCTTGGTCGTGAGTGACAAACACGAAGGTCATAGCCAGGCGTTTTTGGAGACGCTTCAGCTCGATCTGCATTTGATGGCGGAGTTTGGCGTCGAGGGCGGAGAGCGGCTCGTCGAGCAGCAGCACCGCCGGACGCGGCACGATGGCGCGGGCGAGGGCCACGCGCTGGCGCTGGCCGCCGGAAAGCTGGTGCGGCATGCGGTCCTCGAAACCGCCGAGGGCGACGAGATCAATGACCTCAGCGACGCGCTGGCGGGTCTCGACGTCGGACACCTTTTGCATGCGCAGGCCGAAGCCGATGTTGTCACGCACACTCATGTGCGGGAAGAGCGCGTAGCTCTGAAAAACCTGGTTCACGTTGCGACGGTAGGGCGCAAGGTGGGTGACCTCCTCGCCGGCGATGTGGATGGAGCCAACGTCCGGCGTCTCGAAGCCGGAGAGCATTCGCAAGAGAGTGGTTTTCCCGCAACCGGAGGGGCCGAGCAGGGTGAGAAATTCGCCTGTCTGAATTTGCAGCGAGATGTCGGCCACGGCCGTGAACGCGCCAAAGCGTTTGGTGACGTTACGGATGTCAATCATGGGAGCGGTGTCGGGCATTGAGGCGAGAGGGTGCGTTAGCTCCGGGCGCGGCGAGCGCGCCATTGCAGGCCGAGGTAGGTGAGCACGAAGAGCAGGGTGAAAACGATGCCGAGGGCGGCGCCGAAGGGCCAGTTACGGGCCTTGGTGAACTGGCTTTGGATGACGTTGCCGATCATCGCGACCTTGGCCCCGCCCATGAGATCGGTGATGGCGAACATGCCGATGGCTGGCACAAAAACCAGCAGGATGCCGGCGGTGATACCCGGCCAGGTGAGCGGGATGATGACCTCGCTAAAGGCGCGAACCGGCCCCGCACCGAGGTCGTGAGCGGCGTCCACGAGGGCGTTGTCGAGTTTCTCCGCGCTGCCGTAAACGGGCAGGATCATGAAAGGAAGGTAGGCGTAAACCAGGCCCACCATGACGGCGGCGGGAGTGTAGAGCATCTCAAGCGGCTCGGGAATGACGCGGGCGGCGAGCAGCGTGGCGTTGAGCAAGCCCTCGCTTTTGAGGATGCTGATCCACGCGTAAGTGCGGATGAGAAAACTCGTCCAGAACGGGATCATGACGAGCAGAAGCAGCCGGTTGCGCACCACCGCCCGCTGACGGGCGATGAACCAGCCGACCGGAAAACCCAGCGCGAGACAGATCGCGGTGGTGATGCCGGCGTAGAGCACGGAGCGGCCCAGCACCTGCAAATAGATTGGCTCAAAAACGCGGGCGTAGTTACTCCACGTAAACGAAAACACGACGCGCCCCAGGTCATCGCGCGTGCAAAAACTATAAACGAGCAAGATCGCCATCGGCGCGACCACGAAGAGCAGCAACCACACGACCATGGGCGCAAGCAAGAGCCACCCCGCCAGGCCGGGCCGGCGGGCGTGGGGATTCTCGGCATTGGCGGAAGGAAGAGTCTGCATCAGGCGCTCGCTACGCTCGCAAATCCCCGAGGGGATAAATCCTAAATCCCAAGCGGCCAAATCCCAAAGAAAACCCGAATGCACCGCGCAGGCCTTGGGCAGAGTTCGGCACGTTGGGATTTGGCACTTTGGAATTTTCCCGCCTTTGGGATTTTGCCGCCTCGGGCGGCACCTTACTTTGTGTTTTTCAAATCCGTGATGAGTTCATCAATCGCGGAGCCGACGTCGCCGATGTGGCGAAAGGTATCGAGCTTGCGCGTGGTTGTCGGGTAGCTGCCGGGATTAGCGAGCTGGTCGGGCGAGAGGAGCTTGCGGGCGGCGGCGTTGGGGTTGGTGTAGGGGAACTCGTCGGAGATGAGTTTGCTGACCTCGGGCCGGAGAATGTAATCAATAAAAAGGTGAGCGTTCTCGACGTTGCGGGCGCGCTTCGGGATGGCGAGGAGGTCGATGAAGAGGTGCGCGCCTTCGGAGGGGAGCACGTATTGGAATTTCTTGTTCTCCTGCCAGAGCTTGGCGGCCTCACCGCCCCAGACGAGACCGAGGTCCACGTCACCGTTGAGCAGTGCGGTCTTGGGGCTGTCCGAGTCGAAGAGTTTGATGCGCGGGAACCACTCCGCGAGGATGGGGCGGACAGCGGCGAGGTTGGCCGGGCTAAAGTCATTCATGTCCTTGCCCAGCACGTAGAGCGCGGCGACGGCGAGCTCGCGGCCGTCGTCGAGTGCGACGATGCGGTTTTTATGCTTGGCGGAGAAAAGATCGCGGTAGCCCAGGACGGGCTCGGTGATCTTCTCGGTGTTCACCACGATGCCGACCGTGCCTACCATGTAAGGGACGGTGAATTTCTGCTCGGGATCGTGCGGCATCTTGAGGAACTCGGGCATGAGGTTGCCAAAGTTTTTGAGCTTCGACTGGTCAATGGGCGTGAGCAGGCCGTCCTTGATGAGCGCCTCGGCGACGTAGTCGGGCGGCTGGATGAGATCGTAGCGGGTGCCGCCGGAGAGCAGCTTGGCGAGCATCTCCTCGCCGGAGGCGTAGGTCTCGTAGCTGACCTTGATGCCGGTCTCGGCGGTGAAGCCGTCGAGCACGGCCTGAGGCACGTATTCCGACCAGCCGAAGAGTTTGAGTTCGCCTTTTTTATTGGCGGCAAAGGCACCGGTCGCGGTGAGGGCGACCAGGCCGAGGGTGAGGAACTTGCGGATTAGTTTCATGGATGGGGAAAAAAGGGCCTAGCGCGCGGCGAGGCGGCGCAGGTATTCGGAAAATATTACAAAGGCGACAGTGGTGACGATAAAGACGGCCGAGAGCGCATTGAGCATGGGATTGAGACCCTTGCGCGCGAGACCGAAGACCTCCTGCGGGAGGGTGCGGGATTCGAGGCCGTTGGTGAAAACGGTGATAATGTATTCGTCGAGCGAGAGCGTGAAAGCCATGAGCCCACCGGAGATGACCGCCGGCAGCAGGCAGGGCATGATGACGAGGAGAAAAGCCTTGAGCGGAGTGGCTCCGAGATCGAGGGCGGCCTCCTCCAGCGCTGGATCAAGCCCGTGCAGGCGCGCCTGCACCGCGACGAGCACAAAGGGGAAGCAAAACGTGACGTGCGCCAGAATCACGGTGGTGAAACCCAGCTCCAGTTGCGAAACCGTGAAGAGGATGAGCAGGCTGATGCCCATGACGATCTCGGGCATGATCATCGGGATGCATACAAGGGTCTGGATCGAGCGGGCGAAGCGGTAACGGTAGCGATGCAGCAGCCAAGCGCCGACGGTGCCGATCAACACGCTTAAGATGGTCGCAATCGTGGCGATGATGAGGCTGTTTTTCAAAGCACCCAGCAGAGGGGTGTTTTCCGCCAGCGCGGCATACCACTTGAAGGTGAATCCCTCCCACACGACGTTGAGCTTGGATGTGTTAAACGAATAAAAAACCAGCACTGCGATCGGCAGATAAAGGAAGAGAAAAACGAGAGCGGTCCACGCGCCGAGGCTCCAGTTCAGGAGCCGCAGTCCGGTGGGGAGTAGCGGGCGTTTCGCAATCGGTGAAAGCTTCACAAGGATGGACGAATAACGGATTGCACGCCAGACGGCGGGCGACGCAAGCGGTTAGACCAAGCGGGGCCGGAATTTCTGCGGCGATTTCCGGCGCCGAATCGGGCCAACCTACGAGAGCGGGTTGAAGTCATTCATGCCACCGTAGCGGTTGAAACCGCGCCACACCACGAGGAACCATCTCAGAGCGAAAAAGGCGAGGATACCGCTCATAAAAAAGTGTGGCGGTAGATGTGTCCATTGAGGTCGAGATACTTGCCGAGTAACGGCCCAAGCGCGTGGCCCCCAGTTGGAGGCGGCCGTCGCGGCCGCCTTGGGCCTGCAGGACCAATAGCGGTTGAGTTTCCGCCTCAAACCCAGGGGCAAGATGCCCGTGCCACCTCGGAACCCGCAGTGATACCCATCGCCCGATCCTTTCGCATCTGTGTCGGGCCGTTCAGGGTGTAGCAATAAGGGCTCGACCTCGGGTCGAGCCGTTCCGTGGGTCGGGCTCCACAGACGAAACGGCCTCCGGGGTAGGAGCCCGCTCGCGGGCGATAGGACGGGAATAAACGTCGCAGCCTCAAATCACGCGTACGCGCAGCCTCAAATCGCCCGCAAGCGCAGCCTCAAATCGCCTGCAAGCGGGCTCCTACCTACGGCGCGCTTCGCGCACCTCGCCATGACGCACGTCTAGAAACTAAGGGACGTTGGGGGTTCCTCGCTTTTGCCGGTGGGCGGATCGAAGGTTCGGCATTTTCCTGACCCCATTTTTCTGACCTACGCTTGGTCGGAAAAGGCCCGGGAAAGTCAGAAAGATAGGGTCAAAAAGATGGGTCCCCCGAACTCAACTGCTATGGGTGTTAATTTCTGTCTTACGCTTTTTTATTGTCTTACTTTTTAAAAAATTAAGATTTTTGTGAAATGTCTACTGTAGCGGAATCAGCTTACGTTACCTCCAAAGGCCAAGTGGTCGTGCCTGCCCGTCTCCGGCGCAAGTTTGGGATTAAGGCCGGCACCCGCCTGAACTTCACCGAGGCCAACGGAAACATCGTGATCCAGCCGGTCACCCGTGAATTCATCGATTCGTTCTGCGGCCTATTTAAGACGAAACCCGGCGATAAGTCCGCCGTGCAGGAACTCCTCGACGACCGGGCCAAGGAGCGGGCGCAGGAGGACCGCAAGATCGCCGGTGACCGGCGCAAATCATGAAGCCCGTCGTGCTCGATGCTTCTGCCCTGCTCGCGATGTTTTACGGTGAGCCCGGCGTAGATGAGATGCGTGCGCTTTTCCACCGCGCCACTACGGCCGATCAACCGTTGCTTATGACGGCCGTGAATTGGGCGGAGATCCTCTATCGCATCGAGAGACGCCAAGGGACCGCCGGTTTGAGCGCGGCGCGCCGGCTGGCGGCGAGCGGGCCATTGTCCGTTGTGCCGGCCGACAAGGATTTGGCCGAGCTGGCGGCCGGCTACAAAGCGGCCGGTTTACTCGCCTTGGCCGACGGTTTTGCCGCCGCCTTGGCCAAATTGCGGAAAGCCGAACTCGTGACCGCCGACTATGATTTTAAGGCGGTGGAAAAAGAGATCGAAATCACTTGGCTCAAAAACAAATGACCGCCGCTCCGCCTCAGACCAACGGCGGTTGATCAACCGCCTGCGGGTTCCGAGGTGGCACGGGCATCTTGCCCGTGGGTTTGAAGATAAAACTCAACCGCTATTGGTCTCACCGATCGCCCGATCCTTTCGCATCTTTGTCGGGCGTTCCGTGTGTAGGGCTCGACCTCGCGTCGAGCCGTTCCGTGGGTCGGGCTCCACCGACGAAACGGCCTCCGGGGTAGGAGCCCGCTCGCGGGCGATAGGACGGGAATAAACGTCGGCAGCCTCAAATCGCCCGCAAGCGGGCTCCTACCTACGGCAACTTGGTGAACCTCATGCCCCCGCGCTTTTTTCGCCCGCCCCGCGCGCAACGAAAGCAAGGCAAGCCCTGCACCCACCGCGCGCCCCAAGAAATATCGCCTACCGCCCAAAACCTCTGAACGCTTCCTCGATGCATCTCCTGCCCCCACGGCTTTCAGTCCTCCTTGCCCTTCTCGCCTTCGTCTCTCCGGGCGCGTCAGCCGCGGAGCCGGTGGGCAAAGTCGAGGCCGCCGCCGACCTAGATTGGGCGGCGTTCCAAAAGGCGATGCACCCCCCACCTTCCGCCAAAGACACGGATTATTCGGGGCGTATCCGCTGGGGCATGATGTTCGTCCAAGGCATTCTCACGACGGGCCAGAATTTTTACGACCGGCACCCCACCGACCCCCGCCGCTGGGACTGCGTGACGCAGATGGTAAAACAATTCGGTAGCTGGACCGGGGGCATCAACGCCCGCGAGGACGGAAAAAAAGCCGCCAACGCCGTGTTCAACGAGGCGGCGCGGGCGCAGTGGGCGATCAAGCTGCAGGCGCTGCGGGTCGCGGGCATCGCGGCGCCCGACATTTCCGCAACCAACCGGCTCATTCTCGAAGGGGGGACCTTGGTCGACCTGCGCGCCATCGCGGCCAAGGCCGCCCCGACCGAGCGCGTCACCGCGCTGGCTGCGGTCAAGGCTGAGGTGGACCGGCTCGCGGCCAAGTATCCCGACGAGCCGCTCATGGGCTCCCTCGCCAGCGGTTACATCAAGTCGATGGAGCGTGCCGGCGCCACCCGCGATGAGATCCAGGCGCAGTGGGCCGCATTCGCCGCCTATCCGGGGACGGCGCTGGCCAAGGCCGCGCCCGCAGGCGCTCGTGAAGCGGCGGCGCGACAGCAGCTCGGCGATCGGTCAAAGCTACCCATCGAGCTCGCATTCACCGCGGTCGACGGCCGGAAGGTCGACCTCCGGGACCTGCGAGGAAAGGTCGTCCTGGTGGAATTCTGGGCCACCTGGTGCGCCCCCTGCAAAGAGGAAATTCCTAACCTCAAAAAGATCTACGCCGCCTACCACGGAAAGGGTTTCGAGGTCGTGGGCATCACACTCGAAAACGCCCGGCTCGCCGACGCCGATACCGCGGTCGAGCGTGAGCAAAAACTGGCAAAGGCGCGTCAGGTGCTCATCGACTTCACCACGAAACACGAGATGCCCTGGCCGCAGTATTTTGACGGCAAGTATCGGCAGAATGCGATCGCGGTCGACTACCTCATCAACGCCATCCCCGCCATGCTCCTGATCGGCAAAGATGGCCGCATCATCAGGACCCAAGCGCGCGGCCCCCAATTGGAGGCGGCCGTCGCGGCCGCGCTGGGCCTGTAAGACCACTAGCGGTTGAGTTTCAGCCTCAAACCCAGGGGCAAGATGCCGTGCCACCTCGGAACTCGCCGTGATACCCATCGCCCGATCCTTTCACATCTTTGTAGCAACAAGGGCCCGACCTCGGGTCGGAACGTTTAGGGTATCGGGATCAAGAGACGAAACGGCCTCACGCAAGGTGAGGCCCTACCCTGAAAAAAAATCAGGCGTTACCAACCGCCGGGCTAAGCCTCTTTCGCTGCTCCCATCGGTTTGGGATCCGGGTCCATTCGTATCTATCCGTGGTTCAACGGCCGTTTTTAGGGTTATACCAATCGCTGTTGAGTTTCAGGCCCCTCTTGTTTCGACCCTATCTTTCTGACTTTCCCGGGCCTTTTCCGGCTAAGCGTAGGGCGGAAATGGGTCGTGAAAACGCCGACCACTCGATCGGTCAACCAGCGACAACGAGAAACTGAAATCCGGCTCCTTCCAGCCGGCCCTCAACCCCGGCCCACGTAAGGCATCTGCGTCGCCATCACCGTCATCGTCGGCACGTTCACCCCGAGCGGCAGCCCCGCGAGGTAAAGCACGGCGTCGACCACGTGGCGCAGCTCAAACACCGCCTCCACCGCGACGGTGCCGTTGGCCTGCAACACGCCTTTGCGCATCCCCGCCGCCATCGACGAATCCGTGTTGCCGATGTCGATCTGGCCGCAAGCGATGTCAAACGCACGTCCATCGAGCGACAACGACTTCGTCAGCCCCGTGATCGCGTGCTTCGTCGCACCGTAGGCGATCGCGTTGGGCCGGGGCACGTGCGCGGAAATCGAGCCGTTGTTGATAATCCGCCCGCCGCGTGGGGTTTGAAACTTCATCATCCGGTACGCGGCCTGCGCGCAGAGAAACGCCCCCGTGAGATTCGTGTCGATCACCCGCCGCCACTCGTCCACCGCGAGATCCTCCAGCGCGACCGACGGCGCGTTCACCCCGGCATTGTTGAACAACACATCGACGCGGCCAAACGCCTCGCGCACCCGCGCAAAAAGCGCGTTCACCGCCGCCGGATCGGTCACATCCGTCGGCACCACGAGCGCCCGCCCGGCCGCCGCCCCGGCCTCGCTCGCAGTCGCGGCCAACGCCTCCGCCTTCCGTCCCGCCAACGCCACGCGGTAGCCCGCCGCCAGCAACCCAAGCGCACATGCCCGCCCAATCCCCGAACCCGCGCCCGTGACCACCACCACCCGCCCCGTTTTGGTTTCCATGCCGCCCAGCGTCCAAACTCACCCGCAGCTTGCCGAGGCAATTTTTGGTCATGCCCCCTTACTTTCTGTTCAGCCTAGAAGGTCTGTCGTGGCAACGGCGTCTTACGCCACGTCCCAAACCTAGGGGCGGGATGCCCCGTCTTTTTTCGATCCGCCCGAACCCTGCGCCCGCGCTCCGAAATTCGGGCTCTCAATTCTCAGCAAATTTTATCCGCTAGAGGTCCTCGTCCCGCGCCCCCGGCAACGCGCTCGCCGCCGGGTCATGACGCACGCGCGCCAGCCAATCCGCCACCGCCGGCTCCCGCGCCGTGAGCGTCGCCGGCCACGGCGCCGCCACCAGATCGATCACGCGAAGCGCTCCATCCACGCAGCGGACAAAATTCCGCGCGTGCAAGTCCGCGACTAAATACGGCCGCGTCGTCCCGGCGTCGCTCGACGCCAGAAAAAACAACCGCGGGTGGTCGCGATTCGCCCGCAAAAAACGGGAGGGAATCTCGATCAAGCCTGCCGGCAACGAGCCCGACATATCGTCGCCCTGCGCCAAAGGCTCCCCGAGCGCCTGCTTCGCCACCACGATGCCTTCCGGCGTCACCGCCACCACTTCGGTCGCCATGCCGCCGAGGGCATGCACGAGCAGCAGTTTCTCCAACAGCCCGCGGTAGCTCCCGAGTCCCGCCTCGGCCCGCAGCGTGGTTTCTTCACCCCGCCGAAAACCAAACTCGCTGCCGATCCGCCCTTCTTCGCGCGGCAGATAAAATTTATAAACGGAGCCGTCCGCCTCCGCGGCAAACGCCCACGCCTCCACGCCGCCACCGATGCGCCGCAGCCGCGCGTTGGACTCCTCCAACGGATTCGCCGCCGCCTCACCTTCGGTCTCCGCCAGAGGTGTGCCCGGAAAGCCAAAATCCTCCAGCGATCGCAGCGGCAACAAGCCGCGCAGGTCCCGGATCGCCGCACCGAACCGCGCCCACTCGTCGCCCGTGGCCTCGAGCAGGCTTACTTCGTCTTCGGCGAGGAGGACGAGATCGCGGTCCGAATCTGCGCGGAGACCGCATTCGGTTGCCGCCGCGCCGACGCGATCGAGCGCCGCCAATCTTCGCTCGTGATCGTATTGAAGATCGCGTCGCGCTTCGGCCCCCGGGAGGAGGCGGCCTTGGATGCGGGTGAGTTGGCCGGTGAAGTGGTCTTGCATGGTTCCGCCATGGCGCGAACGTCCGGCGCGCTCGCCGCCTTGGCAACGGGTTTTTGCCCACAAGTTATTCGGACGGGCGGGATCCAAATTATGCAGCGGAAATCATCGGCGAGGTCTAGCCGGCGGCCGGCGAGGGCCGGGGGGAACGCGGTCGGCCTCGTGACCGCAGACTCCACGCGTCACACTCCGCTCTGCACCGCCACGGGCGCGCGGGCGATCAGCACTTTATCCACGCGGCGCTTGTCCATATCGACGACCTCAAAACGCCAGCCGGACCAGTCGAAATAATCCCCCGCCGTCGGAATGCGCGCGAGCTGCGTCACCATCAGGCCGCCCACCGTCTGGTACTCGGCGTGGCCCTCTTGGGGCAGCGCCGACTCGAGGCCGAGCAAGGTCTTCAACTCGCCCGTCGGCAGGGTCGCGTCGATCAGCCACGAGCCGTCCTCGCGTTGCTTCACCTCCGGGTTGGCGCGATCGCCCGGCGAGGGCAAGTCGCCCACGATCGCCTCGAGCACGTCGATCAAGGTCACCAGGCCCTGCACCGCGCCGAACTCATCCGTCACGACCGCGATGTGTTTGCCGGTCTTCTTGAACTGCTCGAGCAACTGGCTCGCCGAAAACGTCTCCGGCACAAACAGCGGCGGCAGCAGCAAATTCTTGAGGGTCGTCGGCAGGCCGATCGCCGAGTGCGCCCACAACGCCTTCACCGCCACCATGCCCACGATTTTGTCGCGCTGCGTCTGATAGACGGGGAAATACGAGTGCCCGCTCGTCACGATCTTCCGCCAGTTGGCCTCTTCCGGATCGTCCAAATTGAGAAACACGATCTTCGGCCGAGGCGTCATCACGCGCATGATCGAGAGTTGGTCCAGCGCGAGCACGCCCTCGACCATTTCCTTCTCCGCCCGTTGAAACACGCCCGCGTGCAGGCCTTGTTCCACCAGCGCGCGCACTTCGTCTTCGCTCACGTTGTCCGCCGCGGAGCGCGGCTTGATCCCGAGCAGCTTCACCAGCAGCTCCGTGCAAAATTCAAACAGCCTCAGCAGCGGCGCCGCCAGCCACGCCAGCGCCCGCATCGTGCCGGCGAGCAGCGACGCCACCTTCTCCGGATACGCCAGCCCCACGCGCTTCGGCACCAGTTCGCCGAAAACCAACATCAGCGAGGTCAGCCCGAGCGTCACCGCCGTCAGCGACACCCAGCCCGCGTGCGCCGCCCACTCCGGCCATCGCACCGCCAACCAGAGGGAAAGCTGCGCCGCGAGTTTCGCGCCGGCGAGCACGCCCGCGATCATGCCCGAGAGGGTCAGCCAAAACTCCACGAGCGCCAGGAACCGCGCGGGATGCTCCGCCAACTCCAGCGCCTGGCCCGCGCCGACATCCCCCTTGGCCGCGAGTTTCCGCAGCTTGGTTTTCTTGGCCGAGACGACGGCGGTCTCCGCCATGGCCAACACGCCGTTGGCGCCGACCAACAGACCCAAAATCATTAGCTCTAGCGGCAGGTTAAACATGACGACCCGGCACCATAAGCCCGCCCCGCCCCCGCGCAATCCTTTGCTCCACTCGCCCCACCCACCCCCAAAAAAACTTCACCGCGGTCTGCCCTTAATGATGAGGGCCGTCTCTCGCCGGTTCGTCATTTCCGCTCGGTTCGATTCTCCACTCAAACCCACTGGCAAGAGGCCCGTGCCACCTCGGCACCCGCAGTGGTACCCATCGCCCGATCCTTTCGAATCTTTGTCGGGCCCGACCTCGTGTCGGGCCGTTCCGCGTGTCGGGCTCCATAGCCGAAGGCGGCGATTTCCGGCTCAGAAGCGGCCGTTGATGCCGGCCGTCACCGTGACGAAATTGATGATCGTGCGGCGCGTTCGGTCCTTGAAGCCGACGTACCAACGCTGGGGCTCGTTGAGGATGTTGGAGGCGTTGAGCGTGAAGCCGAGATTGGGCCGATACTGGTAGCCCGCACTGACGTTCAACGTCTTAATCGAGTAGCGGTATTGGTTCAGTGCCGGCGACAACACGCTGATCGAGGTCGGGTGCTCGCCCGTGAAATTATAGAGCAGACTGGTGTTGAACTTCCGGTAGCGCCAACTCAGCGAGGCATTCATCGCCGCCGGGATGAAGTTAGCAATGTCGCGACGGGAAAAATAGACCGCCGGCGTGCTCGCCGTTGGCTCACGGCCCAAGATTGGCGTCCCGCCCGGAGTGGCTGCGCTGCCCACGCCATGCTGGTTGATCCGGGTATAGTTGAACGAGGCAGAGAGCCCCTTGAGCGCGCCGGGCAAAAAGGTGAACTGCTGATTGTAGGCAAACTCCCAGCCCTGCACGTAGACGGTGCCCGCATTCATCGACGTGCGCTCAATGTAACCTACATATTGACCGTCGTAGCCGTTGTCCGGTCCGTCCGCAATAAAGCCGCGGTCCAATCCGGCGACGATATAGTCGCTGATGGTTTTGTGAAACCAGCCAAAGGTGAGGCTGCCGACCGGCTCGAAATAGTATTCGAGCGTGGTATCCCAATTCGATGCCTGCTGGGGCTTGAGACCCGCATTGTTCACCGTGAGGACCTGGGTGGTGTCGTTGGGCGTTTCGCCCGGCAACAGGCTGCCCAGCGGCGCGCGGCCATAACCCGTGGACCAACTGGCCCGGGCCTTTAAGTTGGGGGTGATGTCATGGAAACCATGGGCGCTCGGAAATTTTTGCGTGAACGCGCCCGGGAGGGTGCGGTAATTCACGCCGTAGTCGGCGACGGCGGCGCCAACCGGATCCGCGCGCTGCTGCGCGGCCGTGCTAAGAAGCCGGGAGCGAACCCAGCCCCAACTTTCCGTGCGCACCTGCTCGAAACGCACTCCCGTCAGGTAACCGGTGCGGCCCAAGAGACCGCCTCGGCCGAGCCGGCCCTGCGCCATGATGTAGGTCGCCGGGATCCACTCGGTGACGCCATTCGTGCCGACGAATTTTTGGCTTTCGTTGAAGTAGAAGTCTTCGTTCCACAACGCGGGGTCGGCTGGCCGGCCGTCCTTGGTGATGCCCTCAGCCTGCCAGATCGGAATTTTGCGCCCGGTCTTCACGCGGTCGTAGCTCAAGTAGCTATCGTCGTTGGCGAAGCGGAACGCGGGATCATAAGCGGCGGTGGCTTTGGGCACCCACCGTTGCCGTTCCTTGCCCCACTGGTCCATCTGGAGGGAGCGCCAGTGAAAGCCTGCCTTCAACGTGGTCGGGGCGGCGACGGGCAACTTATAGCGAACGTCGAAACGGAACTGTTTTAGCAGCTGGTCCTGTTCGTTACGCTGCCGAACTAGGCCGTCGGTCGCACGCGGGAGGTAGTTGCGGGCATCGGTGAAATCGGGTCCGCCGTTCTGGATAAACTTGGGGTGGAGTTCGTTCTCGCTCTGGTCGATTATCCAGCCGGCGCCGCCAAAGAACACGGCCCGGCCCGGCACCTGGGCGGCCGGGTCGAAGAGCCGCATGTTGAGCTGGCCACCCCGGCCCGTGCCGGAGTTGAGCGTCGTGCGCGAGATGCCGGCCACGTATTCGATGTTGAGGTTCGAGTAGGTGTGCTCGCCGGTGAAATCGACGCGGCCCATGCGCACGTAATAGTTCAGCGGGCCGTCCATCTGCACATCGATATTGTTCGTGTTCGTGCCCGCGGCCGAAGTGCTCGGGATCGCGCGCAACACGGTAACACGGTTGGTGAACGCTCCGGGCACGATACCCGTGGTGGCGCTCGGCACCTGCGTGTTGCTGTTACCGGAGGCTGCGGCCGACACGCGCACGCGGCGGCGAAGCCGCTCGAAATTGTCGTTCTCGGTCACCGCAAGGGAGAACTTCGTCGTCGGCGACCATTTGTAATCGGTCCGCAGCGCGATGCTCTTCTGCTTACGATTGTTGGCGTTGTCCCAGGTCTGGTAGTTGAACACCGGCGCCGGACCGGTGCTCATATTAGTGCGGTCAAAGACCGACTCGAAGCCGCCGACCGCGTTTTCTGAATAAAAGAGATTCACCGAGGTGCCGAGGTTGCGCGAACCGCCGAACACGCTGAACACCTGCTGGTGGGTCACGTTGAGAATCGGGTGCGAGCGGTGCTGTGAGCGCAGCGGCGTTTGCTCGAAAAACGGCGGTGCCATCCGCACGCTGAAATTGTAGGTGGTCCGGCTGTCTTCCTTCATACTAAAGGTCGAGCGGGTCTTGAAATTGATCGTGCCGCCGAGCGAGTCGGCGCCTTTGTCGGGCGTCTGACCCTTGATCAGCTCCATCCCCTCGAACATCGCGCCGGTGATCGACTGGAGCTCGAAGCTCCGGTTGGTCCCCAGCGTCGTCAGCGACCCGCCGTCCACCGTGACGTTGTTGAGCGTGGGATCCATGCCGCGGATGTTGAAGCGGTAGGCGAGCCCTTCGTCGGTCGGGCTGCCTGCCACGCCCGGCAGGCGCATCACGACTTCGCCTGCGCTCATGTTGGGCAGGTAGCCGAACGCATCCATCGCGATCACGTCCTTCACGTTGTCCGCGTTCTTCTTTTCCGTGATCATCGCCGCGTTGCCCTCGCGTTCGCCCGTGACCTTGAATGATGCGAGTTTGTAGATGGCCGCCGTCAGTTCGAAATCGCGCACCGCCCGCTCGCCCGCACCGACCGTGACCGTGCGCCGGATAGGATCGAGACCGATGTAGGTCACCTCGAGCTCGTAGGTGCCCGGAGGGACATTCGAAATCACGAAGCGGCCGGAGTTGTCGGTGAGCACACTTACGCTCAACCCCGGCGCCGTCACGGCGGCCCCTTGGAGGGTGTTGCGGGTCGCGGCATTGCTGACGGCACCGGTGATGGTGCCTGTCGCCTCCGCGCCAACCGCGCTCAGCGGATCTGACAGGAGCAGGCCGAGGAGTGCCGACAACGCGATGCCGGACCACGTGCGACCGCGCGAAACGAATCGACCGAGAGTGAGCCATTCTTGCGTCATGAATATGGGGGGGGTAACAAGTGCGGCCGCGCGCGCACTCCCCAAGGGTCGGGATAGAACGGCGTGGCCTTAGCTTAGGTTGGATGAAAACGGGGTGGGAGGAGTCGGGGAGCTCTGACCCCCGCACGTTCGAAAGCGCCCGCGCGCGACGCAACCGCGAATTCAACCAACCGCAGGAGTTCCCGCACACACTCCGTTGGCGTGCCGGCCCGGGCTGCCGCCGACTACGATTTCGTCGCCCAAACCCGCAACGACATCGGCGGCGGCTCGCCCGCCCGCCTGGCCTCACGACCTCGCGCTTTCGGCCGCAACCTCCACACCCGCCCGCCGTCTTCTCCCCGTTCTCTCACC
The DNA here is from genome assembly GCA_002737275.1 of Opitutia bacterium. Taxonomy (GTDB): domain Bacteria; phylum Verrucomicrobiota; class Verrucomicrobiia; order Opitutales; family Opitutaceae; genus Tous-C4FEB. The sequence continues at coordinate 1,160 of NSIG01000017.1, read as the reverse complement.
CTTCCCCATGAAATCATCCCTCCTCATCCGTCTAGCCTGCCTCCTCGCACTCTTGGCTCCGGTTTTCACCCGCGCCGCGACTTCACCCAACGTCATCATCTTCTACGCCGACGATCTCGGCTGGGGTGAAATCGCCGCCCAGGGCTTCACCAAAGATATTCCGACTCCCCACATCGACTCCCTCGCCCAAAACGGCCTGCGTTTCACCAACGGCTACGTCGCCGCGACCTATTGCAGCCCCTCGCGCGCCGGCCTCGTGACCGGTCGCTACCCCACCCGCTTCGGCCACGAGTTCAACACCGTCGCCAACGCCGTCGGCCTCCGCGCCGACCAGACCACCATGGCCACCCGCCTGCGGTCCCTCGGCTACGCCACCGCCGCCGTCGGCAAGTGGCACCTCGGCAACCAGCCGGAAAACCGCCCGACGAAGCGCGGCTTCGACGAATTCTACGGCACGCTCAACAACACCCCGTTCTTCCACCCGACCAACTTCATCGACTCGCGCCTCTCCGACGAGGTCCGCGAAATCACCGACCCAAAATTTTACACCACCGACGCCTACGCCGCCCGCGCTGTCGACTGGTTGGAGAAAAACAAAGCCAAGCCCTGCTTCCTCTACCTCCCTTTCAACGCCGTCCACGCCCCGCTAGAGGCGACCCAAAAAAATCTCGACCGTTTCCCCAACATCACCGACCCGAAACGAAAAACCTTCGCCGCCATGATGTCCGCGATGGACGACGCGGTCGGCGCAGTAATGGCGAAGATCCGCGCCCTCGGCCAAGAGGAAAACACGCTCGTCTTCTTTATCTCCGACAACGGCGGTCCCACCGCGAGCACCAGTTCGGCCAACGGCCCGCTCCGCGGCTTTAAGATGACCACGTTCGAGGGCGGCACGCGCGTCCCCTTCATCGCCCAGTGGAAAGGCAAAATCCCCGCCGGCAAAACCTACGACTTTCCCGTGCTGAATCTCGACGTGCTCCCAACCGCGATCATCGCCGCCGGCGGCAAGCCCGATGCGTCGTGGCAACTCGATGGCGTCGACCTGATGCCCTACCTCACCGGCAAGCAGACCACCCGCCCGCACCAAGCCCTCTACTGGCGCTACGGCCCGCAATGGGCCATCCGCGACGGCGATCTGAAACTCGTCGTCGCCCGCGGCG
>NSIG01000016.1 GCA_002737275.1 Opitutia bacterium | reverse complement strand
CGCCGATTAAAGTGGTACGCGAGCTGGGTTCAGAACGTCGTGAGACAGTTCGGTCCTCTATCCGCTGTGGGCGTTTGTGATTTGAGGGGTTCATTCTCTAGTACGAGAGGACCGAGAATGACGAACCTCTGGTGTTCCGGTTGTCGCGTCAGCGGCAGCGCCGGGTAGCTATGTTCGGCAAGGATAAGCGCTGAAAGCATCTAAGCGCCAAGCCTATCCCAAGATAAGATCACAATATATCGCAAGATATTATAAGGTCCGAATAGACCATTCGGTTGATAGGCTATAAGTGTAATCACAGTAATGTGTTGAGCTTAATAGTACTAATTTCCTTATCAATTATTCTAATTTTTTTTAGGCGTTTAAATTTCCTGATTTTTCCTAGTGATTATATAGTTCAGGCCCCACCCGTTCCCATCCCGAACACGGCCGTTAATCTTGAACTAGCCAATGGTAGTAGGACTATAGGTCCCGCGAGAGTAGGTTATTGCTAGGTTTTATATCCGCTCACTTAACTGTGAGCGGATTTTTTTTGTCGAATGTGATACCCGCTAGATTTCCAACGGCCCGTGCCACCTCGAGACCCTCAATCTAAAAATCAATAGCTATTCGTAATCGGGTCAAAGACCAGATCGAGCCCCGGGCCTGACCCCCCAACCACCTCGCTCGTGGTGCGGATCGCCGTCGGAATAGATCGATGGCACGGTGACGAGGTCCCGGTCAGTCAGCGGCTTTTTGCCCTCGATCGGTTTCAAATTGGGCCAGCTCGAGGCTTCGCCGCGCCTGCTGGAGACCAAGAGTGGAACCCATTAGCCGGCGAGCGAAAGGGTTTCCGCGCGGAGCGTCCCGATGAGCAAACGGAGGACGCAGGTGAGGCGGACGATCCGGATTTTCATCAGACAAATTTAACCGCCGAAGGGTCGGGGCGGCGGGACGCCGCGACGGTTCGCCGGCTGGACGAAATCAAAACGACAACGTGTTGTTCACGCTCCACGTGCGCTCAGGCGGGATGCGGAACGTGCCCCACGAACCGTCGGGATTGGAGGCGATCGGGATTAACTCGTCCTTGGCGTTGAGGTTTCGGACGTTGAGCGAAACGACCCAATTCACCGCGCTGCCCATGATCTTCAGCTTCCGCCGGTAGGCGACAGTCGCGTCGAACGCCGTTTCGGCGGGCCCGAAGTAGGGGCGGGTGATGTTGGCCGCCGTGATGCCGCCGACGGTGACGTAGGGATAGCCGATGCCGATTTTATCCTGCCAGCGCACTGCGCCACCAACACTCAGGCCGCGGATGAAGCCGCGGGTGAATTCGTAGCGGGTGACCAAGTTCGCACGCCACTTGCGGATTTCCGGAGCGGCCGAACCCGACAGCCGTGCGGCCGTGCGGATTGAGGGCAGCGACTCGGCCACATACTGGTCGTAAAAAGTGAGCAACGTGGCGTTGGTGGGCGCACGGGARCCGGGCAGGAGTTTCCCGGCGAACATCGTGTCCAAGTTTTTCTTCCACTGGTCGGCGTAGGCGAGTTCCTCGGCGGCGACGTTGGCCTTCACTGCTTCGTTTTTCGTCACGCTGAGCGAAATGCGCCAATTTTTAGTGGGATTGATGATCGCTTCGAATTCGGTGCCAGTGGATTCGGTGTTGCTGGTCGAAGCGAGGTTGACGATCGAATCGGGTGTCCATTGCAGCGTATTGCCACTGCCCGTGAAGCGGGGGTTGAAGTTTTTGTCCGGTCCGATGTTGGACCGCAGGCGGGCAGGGATGGTTTCGTAGAGCGCAAGAGCGACGTCACTGAAACTGTTCCAACCCGGATAGACGTAGTTGAAATCGGCGGGACTCAGGCCGGCGTCGCGGGAGGCGATGAGGCGCGAGATCTGACCGCTTATATAATTGTAGGGATTTCCGACGCTGATGGAGTCTCCCTGAATCGTCGTTTTGTATTGGTTGACGCGGAGCTCGAACGTGTCGCGGAAGGTCGCGAGCGAGATACCCACCTCTTCGGTCTCGGCGGTGGGCGAGCCGATTTCCTCGTTCCAAATGTTTCGGCGTTGGCCGACGGGGTTGAAGTTGCCCGATTTGTTCCAATGGGCGCGAAGTTCCGACCCGAGGGGCAGTTTGAACGGCAAACGACCGACGACGCTCTTGGTCCAACTGCGTTTGAGCTGCGCGGCCGATTTTTGAAAGGTGATATTCGAGTCGTCGAAGCTGCCGTTGGCGAGGCGATTTGGCGGCAGGGAGGTATAGGCTTGGTCCTTATCCTCGCGCCAGCCGACGACGGTCACGAGGTGGTTCTTGAACCAGTGGCTTTGCAGGGCGAAGGCCATCGAGTCTAATTCCTCACGTTGGTCGACGATGCGCTGGAGCACGCGCAGCGGCTTGGAAGTGCCGGACACGAAGGAGCGGGTGACGGGATCATACACCCGCAACGTGTAAGTCTGGCCGGCGGCCGGGCGCGCGGCGCTGATCGCTTGGAGCCGGACGTCGTCGAGCGTGGCAGTGTTGAGCAGAGACGGGCCGAGATAGAACCAGCCGCTCACCTGAGTACCGAAAGTGGCGGGTTGGGCGCCGTTCAAGCTGCTCTGGGGATTGAGTTGGCCGTTGGGGTCCCACGTGCTGGAGTAGGTGCGGTTGAAACGCTCAATCTCGGTGTTGAAGAAGAGAGAGGAGAAGGTGTGCCGGCCGAACCAGCGGGCGGCCCTCGATTTACTTTGAGCGAAGTCGTGTTTAAAGAAGGCGGAGAACTGTTGGGATTCGCGCTTGGTGCGGTTCATTTGGTCACGGAACACATCGGTCGTGGTGATGAAGGGGCGGCCAAAGTTGGGGTTGGGAATGCCCAACGGGAACGCGGCGGAGCGGACGCTGAGCACCGAGTTCACATCGACCAAAATGCCTTCGTCGTTGCCGCCGGTCGGAATCGAGAAGTCGCGCTTGCGGGTGAATGTCTGGTCGTTGAAAGCGAGCTCGAAGCCCGCTTTGCCGCCAAGCAGCAACTGGTCGTAGCGGACATCGGTTGCATCGAAGTCCTGCTCGCGGAAGTCGAATGCGCCCGTGATGAGCTCGTCGTAGAAGTTGAAGACCTTCGGATTGCTGAGGTGGGAGCGGACATAACCGGTGCGGAGGCGATTACCGTCGCCCGACGAACTCAGCGAGCCGCCAGGACTGCCGGGGAGCGTGGCGGGAATGCCGCCTTGGAAGCCCTGGACGTTGGCCAACGCGGGGTCAGTGAAGCCGACGCTGGCCTCGCTGGAGGTCGGGTTGGCGTAGACGAGCGCCCACTGGGTGTAGAGCGGGAAGCCGCGGATGACGCCGGTCTGGGCCTGGGTGCCGACGAGGGTTGTGCCGGCCGATGTTTGTAGTTGGGCCAGCGCGCCGTTCCAGCGCCACTTCGGGTTGAGCTCGTTAAACCAATTGGCGACCGTGAAGGTCGGCGTGAGGGGATCGGGCGGAACGCCCTCGATTTTACCCTTCTCGAAATTGGCGCGCAGGGTGCCGCGGCCGAGAAACGAACCGCGCTTGGGATCGAGCGCGCGCAGGTTGATCGCTGCGTAGAGGCGTTGGTCTTTGTCGAAAGAGGGCTCTTGCCGGTAATTTCTCCGGTCGTTGAGCAAGGCAAGGCGGGCGGCGAGACGGCCGGGCACGATGACTTTGTTGATGTGGAACTCCTCGCGGTGCGATTCGTAGGAACTGAAGCGTGAGACGACGCGGTAGCTGTCGGTGAACGACGCCTTGCGCATCGCGGAGTCCATGATGCCGCCGGCGTTGCCGACGCCGGCCAAAATGGCGTTGGGGCCGCGGCTGATGGTGAGGGTTTCGAAGTTGAAGGTGTCGCCGGGGATATCGGTCGCGAAGAAGTCACGGGTGCGCGTGGCTTGGGCGAGGGCGCGCACGCGGTTGATGGCGGCCGGATCGTCGCGCACCTCGGCGGAATTTTCTCCAGCGATGCCTGAGAAATTCCCCCCTTGGCCGGCGACTTCCGTAGAGGCGGTGTAGGTGAGGATGTCCTGGAGCTTGGCGACGCCGATATCCTCTAGAAATTCCTCGGTGTAGATCGAGACAGCGGCGCCGATGTCCTTGATATCGGTGTTGAGGCGCGTGCCGGCGAGCGTGCTGGTGGCGCGGTAGCCGAGGTCGCGTTCGGAGCGGATGACGAACGGGCTGAGTTCGACCACTTCAGATTCCGGGATCGGAGCGGTGGAAATCGGGGTGGCGACGGCCGCCGTGGACGCAGGCGCATCGCCCGGGGCCGGGGCGCGTTGCGCTTTAAGGGTCGGGCCGGCAAGAAGCAGACAGATGACCGCGCTGGCGATGAGGCGGAGCGAGCGGGGTGGGTTCATGGATTTCGTCTGTGAAGGTGGGTAGTGCAAAAAACTCGGACCGGGGATCAGGCTGGAGGGGAAATTTATTTGCGACAAGCTCAACGCTAAGCCAAAAAAAGTTTGGTGAAGACGTTCACCAACTCGCGCCGGACCTGACTCCGGCGGCTTCTCACCAACCGGTAAACGTTAGTCGGCCCAGCCAACGCGGAGAGCGGTCGTTCGCAGGGCCGATCGAGGTTTGAAGCGATGTTGTGAGGGGCGGCCCGCACCGAAACAGTCCTGCATCCGCCAATTTTTCTGTCGGCTCGGTGGGCTCGCGCTTATGGTTCGGAAATTTTAGGAAAAGCAACTTGCGCGACTCTTCTCGGCTGCTACGGTCCGCGGACTAGCGTCTATCAAATTTCTATCCACTCATGGTCTCGGTAAACTCCGAATTGGGCTACAACGGCAAGGTCGAAGGCGAAGTAATCGTCTCACGGGCCGACGCGGTCATCAACTGGATCCGAACCAACTCCGTGTGGCCCATGCCGATGGGTTTGGCGTGCTGTGCGATTGAATTGATGGCGGTCGGCAACGGGCGGTTTGATATCGCGCGTTTCGGCGCTGAGGTGATGCGTTTTTCTCCCCGCCAAGCCGATTGCATGATCGTGGCCGGCACGGTGACCTACAAAATGGCTCCGGTGGTTCGCCGCATCTATGATCAGATGACTTCGCCAAAGTGGGTGATCGCAATGGGGGCCTGTGCGAGCTCCGGCGGAATGTATCGTAGCTACGCGACGTTGCAGGGAGTGGATCGCATCATCCCGGTGGACGTTTACGTGAGTGGGTGCCCTCCGCGCCCGGAGGCATTACTCGACGCCTTGATCAAGCTGCAAAGTAAGATCAAGAAAGAGCATTCCGCCGCCCAGCTCTTCTCGGCCTGATCCCAGCGTTATCCTTTTTTGTGATGTCTGCTTCCGTCGACGCCATCAGCGCCATCAAGGTGAAATTTTCTCAAATCACCGATCGCCCCAGCCGGGATTGTCCGGCGATCGACGTGCCAAATGCGGACATCGTGACCGTGCTCCGGGCACTGCGGGATGAGGGCGGGTTTGATCTCCTCTCCGATTTGACCGCGATCGATTGGGCGGAGGGCGCGTCGCCTCGGTTCACGGCGGTTTACCACCTTTTTTCGACGGTTTCGCACGCCGCGATTCGTGTGACAACGCCGTGCATCGGCGAGGATTCGGCCCCGACGGTGCCGAGTGTCGTGACGCTTTGGCCGGCGGCTAATTGGCACGAACGCGAGGCGTTCGACATGTTTGGAATCAAGTTTGAGGCCCATCCGGACCTGCGCCGAATTTTGATGTGGGATGGTTATCCGTATCATCCGTTGCGCAAAGAATTCCCCTTGGCGGGCATTGAGACGGCGCTGCCCGATCTTGAGGTGGCCGAGGAAACCAAAGCCAAGGTCATCGCGGCGCCGATGATGGGCGGGCCCTTTGTCGCGTCGGCGGGCGAGATGAATCTCACCGAGGCCGAACCGCGTGCAAAAGACGAGAGCTGGAACGAACGCTCCGCCAAACCCGACGCCTGATTTCACCGACGCTATGGCCACAGAATTTGCCTTTCCAGACAGCGCGGCGAAAGCCGCCGGCGCCGAGCAAGATTTCGCGCCGGAAAAGATGTCCCTCTCGATGGGGCCGTCGCATCCTTCGACCCATGGAGTGTTGCGGCTGCAGATGGAACTCGACGGCGAGATTCTGGTGAAGTGCGACCCGGTGCTCGGTTACTTGCACCGCGGCGACGAGAAGATCGCCGAGAATATGACTTACAACCAGTTCGTGCCCTACACGGACCGGTTGGACTACCTCGCACCGCTGGCCAACAACATGGCGTTCGCCATCGCAGTGGAGCGGCTCGCCGGGCTCGAGGTGCCGGCACGTTGTCAGGCGATCCGCGTGCTCACGGCGGAAATGGCCCGCGTCTCGGCGCACCTGATGGGGCTAGGCGCATTCGGCCTCGATGTTGGCGCGTGGACGGTGCTCGTGCACTCGCTCAACCAGCGCGAACATCTCTACAAGCTTTTCGAGGAGCTGACGGGCGCCCGTTTTACCACGAGTTATACCCGGATCGGCGGGGTGACGCGCGATGTGCCTGAAGGTTGGTTGGGCCGGGTGATCGAATTCTGCGATCAGTTTGAACCGGCGCTCGAAGAAACCCTCGCGTTGCTCACGCGGAAYAAGATTTTCCAAGATCGCACGGTGGGCGTGGGTATCATTTCGAAGGAAGATGCCATCGCCTACGGCCTTACAGGTCCGAATTTGAGAGGCTCCGGCGTGTCGCTCGATTTGCGCAAGGACAAGCCCTACTCGGGCTACGAACAGTATGAGTTTGATGTGCCGATCGGCTCGAAGGGCGATTGCTATGACCGCTATCTTTGCCGCGGCGAAGAGATGCGCCAGTCGGTGCGGATTATCCGCCAGGTGATCGCGAAGTTCCCCGGTGGCGATTGGTATGCGAAGGATGCGCGGAAGATTTTTGCGCCGCCGAAGGACAAGATCCTCACCTCAATGGAGGAGTTGATTAACAACTTCATGATCGTAACCGAGGGGCCGCAGATTCCGGCCGGTGAAGTTTACTTTGAAGCAGAGAATCCCAAAGGCGCGCTCGGTTTCTACATCGTGAGCAAAGGCGGCGGGGTGCCGTGGCGCCTGAAGATCCGCTCGCCCTCGTTCTGCAATCTGTCGATTTTGCCCAAGGTCTGCGCCGGCACTATGATCTCCGACGTGGTCACGTTGCTCGGCTCGCTCGACTTTGTGATGGGCGAGTGCGACCGCTAAAATTTCCCGCGAATCCAGTTCGATGAATCTCAAGGCTGAAACTCTTTCCAAAATCGACGAGGTGATCACCCATTACCCGGTGAAACGGAGCGCCACGTTGCCGTTGCTGCATCTCATCCAAGAAGACATAGGCCATCTCCCGCCGGAAACGAGCGAGTGGGTGGCGGCCAAGCTCGAGCTTGAGCCGATCAACGTGCTGGAAGTGATCACGTTTTATCCGATGTTTCGGCAGAAGCCGATTGGCCGGCGACACATCAAAGTTTGCCGCACGCTTTCTTGCGCGCTGGTCGGCGGCTACAAGACGTGCGCGACGTTTGAAGCGGAGTTCAAAACGCACCTCGGCGAAGTGTCGCCCGACGGTGAAGTCACGGTGGATTTCGTCGAGTGTCTCGCCAGCTGTGGCACCGCGCCCGTCGTGCTGATCGACGACGAACTGCATGAGAAGGTCGACGCCGCGAAGGCCAAGCAATTGAGCGATCAGATCAAAGCTGAAGCCAAGAAACGCTGAACCTCTCCGCCATGCCCGCACCCGCCCAACGTCGCATCATTTTTCAGCATATCGATGAGCCCGGCTACACGAATGACATCGGTTGTTACGTGCGGCACGGCGGCTACGAAGTCCTGAAGCAAGCGGTCACGCGTAAGCCCGAAGAGCTCATCGACGAGGTGAAGAAATCCGGTCTGCGCGGTCGCGGCGGCGCCGGTTTTCCCTGCGGCGTGAAGTGGGGATTGGTCGACCGCAAGAGCGGCAAACCGATCTATCTCATCGTCAACGCCGACGAGTCCGAGCCCGGCACGTTTAAGGATCGCTACATCATGCATCAGGATCCGCACCAGCTGATCGAGGGCACGATGATCTCGTGCTTCGCGAAYAACGTGCGGCAGGCCTACATTTATATTCGCGGCGAGATGCCGCACGGCGCGCGGATTTTGGAAAAGGCGATCGCCGAAGCGCGTGCGGCAAATTTCGTCGGCCCCAATATTCTCGGCACGAATTACAGCTGTGAGATATTCGTCCACCGCGGCGCTGGTGCCTACATCTGTGGAGAAGAAACCGGCCTGATCGAGTCGCTCGAAGGTAAGCGCGCCAATCCGCGGATTAAGCCGCCGTATTTCCCCGCCGTCCTCGGGCTGTACCAATGCCCGACGATCGTGAACAACGTCGAGACGCTCTGTCACGTGAAGTATATTGCCGAACACGGCGGCGCCGAGTACGCGAAGATCGGCACGCCCGGCAACACCGGCACCCGCATCTTCTGCGTTTCGGGCCATGTGCAGCGTCCCGGCTATTACGAGTTCCCCGCCGGGACGATCACGATGGGCCAATTACTCAACGAAGTTTGCGGCGGTCCGTTACCCGGACGCACCTTCAAGGCCGTGATTCCCGGCGGTTCTTCGGCTAAGATCATGCGCTTCGGCGAGCGCTACAAAGGCAAGCGCAAGGTCGGCACTGAGATGGTCGACTACGATTGGGGCGTCGAGGATGTGCCGATGGATTTCGACTCGCTTGGCATGATCGGCACGATGGGCGGCTCGGGCGGAGTGATCGTGATGGACGACACCGTCAATATGGTCGAAGCCCTCGCCAACATCAACGCGTTCTACTCTCATGAGAGCTGCGGCCAGTGCACGCCGTGCCGCGAAGGCTCGTTGTGGATGAAGAAAATTTCCTCGCGGATGGTCCACGGTCAGGCCCGGCCGGAAGACGCCGCGCTCCTCAAGAGCGTCGCAGATCAGATCCCTGGCCGGACGATCTGTGCCTTCGGCGAGGCGTGCTCATGGCCGACCCAAAGCTTCATCGCAAAATTCGGCGATGAATTTAAGCAGTATTCCGAGACCAAGAAAACCGCGAAGCCGGCCGACGCCGTCGCGCTGATTTGATTTTCCCCGCACCGATGATCGCCACCGCCAAACCCGACCTCGTAACCGTCAACATCGACGGCAAAGAGATCGCCGTGCCCAAAGGCACCAACGTGATCGAGGCTGCGCGTCTCGTGAACGTCGATGTGCCGCATTACTGCTACCACCCGAAGCTCACGATCGTCGGCAATTGCCGGATGTGTCTGATCGAAATGGGCATGCCGGCGGTCGATCCCGCGACCAAGGCGCCGGTCATGGACCCGGCCACGGGCAAGCAGAAGATCAACTGGATCCCGCGCCCCCAGATCGGCTGCGGCACCAACGTCTCGCCCGGCCTGCACGTGCGGACGACCACGCCGATGGTGAAAGATGCGCGCGAGGGCGTGATGGAGTTCCTCCTCATCAATCACCCGTTGGACTGCCCGATCTGCGACCAAGCCGGCGAATGCAAGTTGCAGGAGCAGGCCACCGGCTACGGCCGCGGCTATTCGCGCTTCATTGAGGACAAAAACGTCAAGCCCAAGCGCACCCAGCTCGGGCCGCGCGTCACCCTTGATGACGAGCGCTGCATCCTTTGTTCGCGTTGCATTCGTTTTTCCAAGGAAATCGCGAAGGACGACGTTCTCGGCTTCGTGGACCGCGGCAGTTATTCGACGCTCACCTGTTTTCCGGGTAAGAAACTCGAAAACAACTACTCCCTGAATACGGTGGACATCTGCCCGGTGGGCGCGCTCACGAGCACCGATTTCCGTTTCAAGATGCGCGTCTGGTTTCTCAAACAGACCAACGCGATCGACCCCGAATCCTCCGTCGGCGCCAATACGGTTGTGTGGTCGCGCGAGGGCACGATTTACCGCATCACGCCGCGCCGTAACGAAGAGGTGAACGACACTTGGATGGCCGACTCCGGCCGGGTCCTGTTCAAGGCGGTGCAAGCGCCCGACCGCCTCTCAGCCGTCAAGATCAACGGCACCGACAGCGCGTTCGACATCGCGATCAACGCCGCCGCCGAGCTCTTTAAAGCCAATGCCGGAGCCATCGCCGTGGTCGGCTCGGGCCGCAGCACCGTGGAGGAGCAATTCCTGGCCAAGCAGCTCGCGACCGCGCTCAAGGCTTCGACTCACCTCGTGAGCCGGGTCGGGGAGGGCGACAAGCTTCTCGTTTCCGCCGACCGCAATCCCAACGTGCGCGGCGCGCTCGTCACCGGCCTTATCAGCACGTTGCCCGGGGCGAAATTAGTCGACCTCGGCGCTCAAATTGACGCCGGGAAAATAAAGGTGGTCGTGACCTTGGGAGAAGACCTCGCCGCCGCCGGCCTCAATGCCGGCCAGCTTGCAAAGATTTCCCTCATTGTGCTGGGCACCCATGCGAATTCGATGGCTGGCGGAGCCACGATCGTATTCCCGACGCTCACCGCTTTTGAGAAGAGCGGCACGTTTGTGAATCAGCAGTTCCGCCTTCAAAAATTTCTCAAAGCCGTCCCGCCCCTAGCCGGCGCCACGGATGATCTGATCGTGCTCGCGAAACTTGTCGGCGCCGCCGGCGGCGCGACGCTCCCGACCGACGTTTACGCSCTGTGGAAGAGTATCGCGGCGGCGGTGCCTGCGCTGGCGACCACGACGTTCGCCAATTTGCCGGAGACGGGCCAGTTGCTTGACGCGACCCCATTTTCGGCGCTGCCCTTCGTCGAGGGTGAGACCCTGCACTACAAGCCAGCGCAACCCGTGGTTGCCGCCGCGAACGCCTGATTTTACGCGCCGCCATGTTCGACTTCTATTTTGAGATCCCGCTGGTAATTCGGCTGTTTTTGCAAGGGCTGGCGGTGATTATGGTTATCTTTCCGATCGCCGGCGCGTGCTCGATGGCCGAGCGCAAGGTCGCGGCTTGGATTCAGGACCGGCCCGGCCCCAACCGCGCCGTCGTGCCCTGGGTCGCTTGGATTCCTTTCCTGGGGACCTTTCTGCAACGCCTCGGTATTTTCCACGTCATGGCCGACGGCGGGAAGATGCTGTTTAAGGAAGACTCGTTGCCGGGCCACGTGAACAAGTTCTATTTCGTGCTCGCGCCGATTGTCGCGATGATCCCGGCGCTCACGACCGTGGTCGTGGTGCCGTTTGGCGCTTATCTTGATGCCGCTGGCAAGATCATCCCGATCGGTCTTGCGCCGCTCGACATCGGCATTCTCGCGGTGTTCGCCGTCTCCTCGCTCGGCGTGTATTCGATGATTCTCGCCGGCTGGGCCTCGAATTCAAAATACCCGTTTCTCGGCAGCGTGCGCGCTTCTGCCCAGCTCATTTCCTACGAGCTTTCGATGGCGCTCTCTGTGCTCCCGATTTTTCTCTGGGTCAATGCGCCGGGCATGGAAGCGACGATGGGGTTTGGTCGCGTCGTCGAGTTCCAGAGCCAACCCGGCTTCTTCGGCGGAATGTGGTTCGGTTTCCTGATGCCGCTCTCGGCCTTTATTTTTCTCGTCGCGCTCTTCGCCGAGACTAATCGGCAGCCATTTGACACGGTGGAATCCGAATCCGACCTCGTCGGCAGTTTCCATACCGAATACGGTGCGTTCAAGTGGGGCCTTTTCTTCGTCGCCGAGTATTCGCATATGATCGTCGGCTCCGGCGTGTTCATGCTGTTGTTCGGCGGCGGTTGGAATCCGCTGCCCTGGGTGCCGCTCGCGGACTTGGTCGGCTGGCTTACCCAAATCACTCCGTTGGCCTCGCATCCGCTCTTCGTGGGCGTGCTCTCGATCTCGATCTTCCTCGGGAAGGTGCTCGCGATGATTTTCTTTTTCATGTGGGTGCGTTGGACGCTTCCGCGTTTCCGCTACGACCAAGTGATGAAGATCGGCTGGCAGCGTTTGTTGCCGCTCTCGATCGCCAACCTTCTCTTCTACGCGATCGCCATCGCGTTCATTCAAAAGTAATCTCGAACCGCTCCGCGCCATGGCCGTCATCACCGTAGAACGCAAGCCGCTCACTTTTCTTGAGCGCACCTACCTGCCGCAGATCGCGGGCGGGTTGAAGACGACCCTGAAGCATCTGGTTGCTCCGAAGAAGACGCTCGAGTATCCCGAGCAGCGCCCTGCGATCCCGACCGGTTATCGCGGCGTGCCGACGCTGGTCATGGACCCCAACGGCCGCGAGAAATGCGTGTCCTGCCAGCTCTGCGAATTCGTCTGCCCGCCCAAGGCGATCCGGATCACTCCCGGGGAAATTCCCGCCGATCAGCCCGACCGTGCGCACGTGGAAAAGGGTCCGAAGGCCTTCGATATCGACATGCTCCGCTGTATTTATTGCGGCCTTTGCCAAGAGGTTTGTCCCGAGGAAGCGATTTTCTTGCAGAATCAATTTTCCATGTCGGGCTACTCCCGCGAGGAAATGGTCAACCATAAGGATCGCCTCTACGAGCTCGGCGGCACGTTGCCCGATGCGCATTTTAAATGGGACAAAAAGAAAGCCGCCGAGGAACACGGCAACGCCCACTGATCGTTTCCCGCTTCCGACTGACCCGCCATGGCCTCCATCCTCTTTTTGCTCTTTTCTGCTCTCACGGTGCTCTGCGCCGTGGGCGTTGTCGTGAACAAAAACGCCGTCAATGCCGCCGGTTGCCTTCTGCTGTGTCTCGTCGGCGTCGCCGGGCTCTTTGTTCAACTCGACGCCTACCTCCTGGCTTTCATTTTGCTCCTCGTCTACGCGGGCGCGGTCGTCGCGCTGTTTCTCTTTATCATCATGTTGCTCGGTGTGCAGGGCCGGCAGTCGTTCGGTTTTAGCGGTATCACTACGTTTGCCGGTCTGATGGCCTTCGCCCTTCTCCTCACCGGCCTCGGCACCATTGCCTTCAAAGGCCACCTCGACGCACCGCGCCTCAACCGGCTCGCGGCCGAAGGCGCAAACCTCAAGTCCTACGCGCAGCAGCTCTTCACCACTTATTTGCTGCCGGTGCAGATCATCGGCTTTCTGCTGCTGATCGCGATGCTTGGTGTGATCGTGCTCAGCAAGAAACACGCGACGGAGGAGCCCGCCAAATGATGACCGCCAGTCTCAACGAATACGTGATCATCAGCTCGCTGCTGTTTGTAATCGGCTTTTTCGGCGTGCTCCTGCGACGCAACACGCTCGTGGTCTTCATGTGCCTTGAGCTCATGCTGATCGCGTCGACCTTGGCGCTCGTCGCGTTCTCCCGCTTCAATGCCACGATGGACGGCAACATCTTCGTGTTCTTCATTCTGACTGTGGCGGCGGCCGAGGTGGCCGTCGGTCTTGCGATCATCGTCGCGCTCTTCCGCAAGCGCCAGACCGTGCAAATTGACCAGCTTGATTCGCTGAAGAACTGACGCCGCCCGCCATGACGCCCGTTGCTCTCGCCCTCACCGTTTTGCTCGCGCCGCTCGGCTCTGCCGCAGTCATTGCGCTCTTTCTCCGTCGGCAAGGCACACTCGCTTCCGCCGTCTCCTTGGCCGCGGCCCTCGCGGTCGCGGTCGCTGGCCTTGGGCTCGCCTTGGGTGGCAACGCTTATCGTTTCAGCGCCTCGGCCGAGTGGTTGAAGCTCGGCAGCTTCTCGCTCTCGCTCGGCTTCAAGTTCGACGACCTCGCGGCGCTGATGCTGAGCATCGTTGGCATCGTCGGTGTGTGCGTGCATGTGTTTTCCCTCGGCTACATGCATGACGACGAGGCGAAGGCCCGCTACTTCGGCGGTCTTTCAATCTTTATGTTTTCGATGCTCGGCATCGTTTTCGCCGACAATCTTTTCATGATGTTCATCTTTTGGGAGCTGGTCGGTTTCAGCTCCTATCTGCTCATCAATCATTGGCACGAGCGACTTGCACCTGCGGCCGCTTCGAAGAAGGCATTTATCGCGAATCGCGTCGGTGACTTTGGTTTTCTGCTCGGCATCGTGATGTGCTACTGGACCAACCACACGGTAAACTTGAGCGAGCTCGACGCTCTTGCCGCGAAAGACGGCTTGGTCTTCAGCGCGCTGATCCCGCTGCTGCTCTTTTGCGGCGCGGTCGGTAAATCCGCCCAGCTCCCGCTCCAGGTCTGGTTGCCCGACGCGATGGAAGGCCCGACCCCCGTTTCGGCCTTGATCCACGCCGCCACGATGGTGGCCGCCGGCATTTACATGCTTTGCCGAATCAACGTTCTCATGGTGCCCGACGCGCTCACCGTCATCATGTGGACCGGCACCGCCACCGCGCTTTACGCCGCGCTCTGCGCCATCGTGCAGAGCGACATCAAGAAAATCCTGGCTTACTCCACGCTCTCCCAGCTCGGCTACATGGTTGCCGCCTTTGGTCTCGGTTCGCTCGCCGTGGCACATGGCGATCACTCGCATATGGTCGCCGCCGGGGTCGGCGCCGCGATGTTCCACCTCATGACCCACGCCTTCTTTAAGGCCCTCATGTTCCTCGGTTCGGGATCGGTGATCCACGGCTGCCATCACGAACAAGATATTTTCAAGATGGGCGGATTGAAAACGAAGATGCCGCTCACTTTCGCGACGTTCACTCTCGGCGTCCTCGCCATTATCGGCTTTCCTTTCCTCGCCGGATTTTTCTCGAAGGACGCGATTCTTTACCTGGCTTTCGCCAAAAATACCCCAGTCTTCGCCCTCTTGGCGCTGACCGCCGTCCTTACCTCGTTCTACATGGTGCGCCTTTGGAAGATTACATTCCTCGGTGCGCCCCGCTCGGACGCCGCCGCCCACGCCCACGAAGGCGGGCTCACGCTCACTCTGCCGCTCGTGGTCCTCGCGATTTTGTCCGTTTTCGGCGGCTACACGGCGCTTTATCCTAAAGTTTTCTCCGAAGTGTTTGTGCTCATCCCCATCGCCCACGGCACCGACCACATGGTCATTTTGATTACTAGCGTCGCCGTCACCGTGATCGGAGCGGCTTCGGCCCTCGTTTTCTACAAGTCCGCCACCACCGACTCGCTCGGCGCCAAATCCCCCGGCTTTTTCGGCGCGCTCACGGCCCTGCAGTTTTCTTTCGATCGCGGCTATGATTACTACGTCGCCAAGGTCCAGCAGCGCTTTGCCCTATTCCTCAATTTCCTCGAGCAGATTTTCCTCGCCGGCCTCATCGTCCGCGGCCTCGCCGGGATTGTCGGGCTCGTTGGGCTTGGGGTACGCGGTCTGCATGTGGGCCGGCTCAACGTCTACCTTTACTGGTTCCTGCTGGGCCTCGTGATCCTCTGGATCTACGCCACCGAGATTTTCTGATCCCGCGATGATCAATCTGCCTTTCGATCCTCTCCTCCTAGCCATCCTCGCGCCGCTGGCCGTCGCGCTGGCGATTGCGTGCGGCCTGCCCAAGCGGTTTTCGGTCAAGCTGGCCTACGTCGGCTTCGGCTCGCCGCTGCTCCTCGCCCTGCACGTGTGGTTCTACTACGCCGCCGTTCCCCAGACGAGTGGTTACGCGTTTCTCACGTTCTACTCGACCGGCCTCGACGCCCTCGGGATCGGTCTTAAACTCGGGCTCAACGGCATCTCGCTTCCGCTCTTCGTGCTCGCCGGCATCGTTGGTTTCGCCGCCGGTCTCTACGCCATCCAGTCCGGGGCCGAGCGGCTCAAGATTTACCTGATGCTGCTGCTGGTGATGCAGAGCGGTCTCATGGGCGTGTTCGCTAGCGTCGATATTTTCTTCTTCTACTTTTTCCATGAGCTCGCGCTCATTCCGACGTTTATCATGGTCGGGATCTGGGGTGGCCGCGACCGCAACTACGCGGCGATGAAGCTCACGATCTACCTCACTGCGGGTGCGATGTTGTCTTTGGTCGGCTTGATTGCGCTCTACGTGAAGAGCGGAGCGAACAGCTTTGATCTGATCGAACTGCGCCGGGTGCTCGCCGCCCAACCGCTGGGCGATACCGTACAGCAGAATATTTTTGGCCTGCTGGCGCTCGGCTTCGGCATTCTGGTTTCGATCTGGCCGCTGCACACCTGGGCACCGCTTGGCTATGGCGCGGCGCCAAGCTCGGCCGCGATGCTTCACGCCGGTGTGCTCAAGAAGTTCGGTCTCTACGGTCTTATCCAAATCGCGCTCCCGCTGTTGCCCGCCGGTCTCGTGCACTGGTCGCACCCCATCGCTTGGCTGGCGGTGATCGGGAACGTTCTCGTGATCGGGTTTGTCACCATCGCCCAACGGGACCTCAAGCAGATGGTCGGTTACAGCTCCGTGATGCATATGGGCTATGCTTTCCTCGGCCTTGCGGCGGGTTCGACGCTCGGCGTCGGCGGCGTCGTGCTGCTGATGGTCGCCCACGGTCTTTCGGTCGCGCTGATGTTTCTGCTCTCGACCAGCGTCTATCACCGCACCCACACCTTCGCCCTAGATGAAATGGGCGGACTCGCGCAGAAGGCGCCCGTTCTCGCTGCTCTCTTCGTTGCCGCCACCTTTGCCGGAATCGGTCTTCCTGGATTCGCCAACTTCTGGGGTGAACTCACGATCTTTGTCGCGCTCTGGAAATTCTCCCCGCTCATCACCGCGCTCGCCGTCGCCGGCGTCGTGATCTCGGCTATCTACGGGCTGCGCGCTGCGGCCGCCGTTTTTTTCGGCCCGGTCACCCCGGAGTTCGCCAAAGTCGCGGCCGTGAATCCGGTCACCGATCTCCGGTGGAGCGAGCGTCTGCCCGCCCTGATTTTGCTCGCTGCGCTGATGTTCGTCGGCTTTTGGCCCAAGTCTCTTTCCACCGCTCTCGACGCCACGCTCGCGCCCGCGCCCGCCGCGCAGGTCGCCGCCGCAAAGTAACGCCCTTTTGTCATGGACATCACGGTTCTTCAAAACCTCGCCGCTAACAATCTCTGGGGCGCCATCACGCCTGAGATCATGTTGGGCGTCTTGGCGCTCGCGCTGCTGGTGATCGAGTTGCTCTTTCCGAAGCAGCAACACCAGGTGGTCCCGGTCGCCGCCCTCGTCGGCCTGYTCTGCGTCCTCGGCAACGTCCTCGCCACGTTTCACAATCCGCATGTCGGCACTGAGACCTTCAACGGCCTTCTGCGCCACACGCGTGACGGTCAGATCATGCGGATTTTCTTCCTGCTCGCCGCCGTGATGGTCTGCCTGCTCGCCCGCGTGAGTCTCGCCAAGMAGGCCATGCCGCGCGTCGAGTTTTACCATATCGTGCTCGTCGTCACCGCCGGCATGATGCTGCTGGCGCAGTCCAACAACCTTCTCCTGCTCTTCGTCGCCCTCGAGACCGTCACGATCGGCCTCTACATTCTCGTCAGCTATTACCGCAACAACTCGCTGACCCTCGAGGCTGGTCTCAAATACCTTGTGCTGGGCGCACTTAGTTCTTCGCTCCTGCTGTTCGGGATCGTGCTCCTCTACGGCGTCGCCGGCAACGCCGCGCTCCCC
The DNA here is from genome assembly GCA_002737275.1 of Opitutia bacterium. Classification (GTDB taxonomy): domain Bacteria; phylum Verrucomicrobiota; class Verrucomicrobiia; order Opitutales; family Opitutaceae; genus Tous-C4FEB. The sequence goes on along the minus strand of NSIG01000016.1, from coordinate 53,798 downwards.
GGCCACACCGCCCAAGCGATGCACTACGGCCAACTCGCCTCCTTCCTCGCCGCCAATCCCCACAACTTTCTCGCGAGCATCGGCATCGTCCTCGTCCTCTCCGGCGTGGCCTTCAAAATCGGTGCGTTCCCGTTCCAGATTTGGGTGCCCGATGTTTATCAGGGTGCGCCCACTCCCGTGACCGCATTTCTGGCGGTTTCCTCAAAAGCCGTCGGCTTCGCGGTATTGCTCAGCCTGAGCCTCACCGTGTTTGCCAGCTACGGCTGGCTGCTGACGCCGGTGCTCACGTTTTTCGCCGGAGCCACCTTGCTCTTCGGCAACATTGCGGCGCTCACGCAGCATAACGTCAAACGTCTCATCGGTCTTTCCGGTGTTTCCCACGCCGGCTTCTTGCTCCTTGGCGTCGCCGCCGCGAGCCGTGCGCCGATGGCCGTGGGCTCGATTTACTTTTATCTCTTCGCCTACTTGCTCGCCTCGTTTGCGGTGTTTGGCGTGATGACCCACCTCGTCGGCGCCAACGATACCGATCAAGAACTCGACCACTACGCCGGTCTCGCAAAAGCCAACCCGTTCCTCGCCCTCGTGCTGGCAGTCGGTCTCGGCTCGCTGGCGGGCATCCCTCCGTTGGTCGGCTTCATGGGCAAGCTCTTCATCTTTATCTCGGCCTTCCAGGCCGGTCTCTACGGCCTGATTGCGGTGGCCGTTGTCGGCGTGGTGATTTCGATCTATTATTACTTTGGTTGGATCAAGGCGGCCTTCTTCGAAACATGGGCGACCTCGCCTGATGTCCCCGTCAGGCCCCCTCCCACGCCGGTTGATCTGGTGACGGGCATCGCTCTCGGCGCCCTCGCCCTCTCGACCGTTGTTCTCGGTTTCTACCAAGGCCCACTCGGCGCCTGGCTCACGCCGCGTTGATTGCCGCGTAGGTGCGTCGCTCGACGACGCCCGGTTTCGTTCATGCTTCTCATCGGCCTTGACCTCGCTTGGGGTGAGAAAAACTCCGACGGCGTCTGTTTTATCCGCTACGACGCAGCCCGACGCCGAGCGCGCTTGCTCGGCTATGATTATCCGCAGGGCGACCTCGCTCTGATCGCCGCGATCACCGGGCACCTTCGTCCGGGTGAACCGGCGTTTGCCGCGATCGATGCGCCGATCGTTTGCCCGAATCTCACCGGCACGCGCCCCGTGGATCGGCTCACCCACACGCTCTTCCATCGCGAACACGCCGCCTGCCACCCGGCCAACCTCACCAAGTGCCCGCGCCCCCCGCGCGTCCTCGCCCGCCTCGCCGCCGACATCGGTTTCGCCCCCGGCTGGAGCCTTCCACCAATCGAAAATCGAAAATCAAAAACTGAAACTCCCGCGCCCCGAATCGCCGCCGAAGTTTACCCGCACCCCGCGATGGTCCGGCTCTTTCGGCTGCCGCGCATCATCAAATACAAGAAAGGCCCCGTCGCCGCCCGCCGGCTTGAGTTTCGCCGGCTGCAAGGCCTGCTCACGGCACTCCTCGCTCGCGAGTTTCCCTTTCTTCTCCTCGATGCGGACACCAACGCGCTCCTCGTCACCCCATGGACGAAGCCGGTCGAAGACCGGACCGACGCCCTCTTCTGCGCTTTGATCGCCCTCTGGCACGTCCACCACGCCGGCACTCGCAGCGAAGTGCTCGGCGATCCCGCAACCGGCTTTATCCTCCTCCCCGCCGCGCTTCCACCCAGTTAGGCCGGGTTCCCCGAACCCCGCCAATTTTCTCCGATGTAGGAGCGGCTTCACGCCGCGATTCCGATGCCGCCCTCGCAACCTGAAACCACTTCGCCCGCTTGGCCAACCCGCTCCCATTGCCCAATCATGCTCGGGTTACGGTCACGGTCCAGACTCAGGAAACAGACACCGAACGACATGAGTGGCTTAAAATCTCCGAGGTAGTACTGACTAAAACTTGGGACAATCCTGCCGCCGACATCTTCAATGCCTTGCTCCAGAAATGATGTGGCCCTGCTGCCGGTTCCGTTCACCGATCACAGTAGCCGCAAAGTGCGCCCTGCTGTCGTGGTGGGCCGCGAGCCGCGGTATGGGGATTTGTTCGTAGTCCCGATCTCCTCTCAGTCCGGGAACGCCGATTTTGCTCTGAACAACTGGCAGGCTGCCGGCCTAAATGTTCCTTGTGGAATTAAGGCTCAGTTGGCCACCGTCGCTGAAGATTTGGTGCTCAAAACTGTCGGAATTTTGTCGGCCCCGGATCGGTCTGCCCTCGACCAACGTCTCCGCCAGTGGTTGGGCCTTTAGTCGAATCTCCGACCCACCCCCGCTTTTCCTTTGCGCCCCGGTGTGCGCTTCGTGTCGTCTCTTCCCGCCGCATGAAAGTCACTGGTCTCGCCCTCGTCCCGCCGCCCACCGCCGCCGATCTGCCCAAGGTTACGCCGGAGCTGCTCGCTTCCGTGCTCGCGCGCTACTCGCGCAGCAACGAGGGGCTCGCCGCCATCATGGCCAAGGTCGATCTCGCCAATCCCGACGCCTCCATCGATCGCATTCTCAAATTCGTCGACTACGGCCACGCCTCCATCGGCGGACTCACGGGCGGCATCGCCATCGCCCTCGACGATGTTTCGATGTGGCTCGCCTATAAAGTTTTTGAGATCGCCCAGATGGCCGACGGGCAAGAGTCGTCCACCCGCTACATCACCATGGACGCGGCCAATGTCCCAACCGCGGAGGAACTTGGTATCCCGGCGGATCTCGCCCCCCGCTGGCGCGACATCGTCGCCCGCAGTTTCGCCGCCTATCATGCCGAATATGCCCGGCTCGACGCCGCCGCGCTCGCGCAACCCGATCTCGTCCGGCTCCCGGCCGACGCCAAGCCCGCGGTCGTCACGCGCCTCCGCAAGAATTACGCCCTCGACCGCGCCCGTTACTTCATCCCGCTCGCTACTCGCACCAATCTTGGCCTCGTCCAGACGTCCCGCATGTGGGCCGTGACGGTCAAGCACCTCGACTCGCTTCCGCATCCCGAGGCCCGCGCCGCGGCCGCGCTGATTCGGGCGGAACTCATCAAACAGTCGCCGCGCCTCACCCGGCACAGCGTCGCCGAAAAATCTTACGAGGAGCAGACGCGTCAGGAACTTGCCGCGTCGCTCTCGCTCGGTTTGGCCCGGCTCTCCGCGGCGCCCCTCGCCGACGAAGTTTGGGTCCACGTCGACCGGGCCACACCGCCTTTTCTCGTCGAGACGCAATCGCTCGCCGGCGCGCTTGATCATCGGGCCAACCGCTACGCGCAACAGGGCACCGCCACCCGCCGGATGCGGGTGAGTTTTGCTTGGAACAACATGGCCATCGCCGAGCTGCGCGACCTGAATCGCCACCGCACCGGCCACCGTTACACGCCGTTCATTCAGGCCGGATTTTATCTCCCGCCCGAGATCACTCACGCGGCCCACGCGACGCTGCTCGCGGACCAATTGGAACTCACCCGGGAGCTGATGGCCCGCGGCTCCGCGACTTACGTTTACTCGCTGCTGCTCGGCGCCCAGACGCCGTTCGAGCATAGCACGCACGGGGACAAGTTTATCTACGAAGCGGAACTCCGCACCGGAATGGGCGCCCATTACCGTTACGCGGACCACCTTTCCGCCGCGCTCCGGGCATTTTTTGTCCAAGTCCCCGAGGCCCGTGATTGGGTCGTCGAGGGCACGGCCGAACCCGAATAAATTGGGTTGCAGCGCGGGTCGGTCGCAGGCTCTTTTTTCCCTCCAGATGAACTTACGCGGTGTTTTCATTTTTGCAGTGGGTGGTTTCGTGTCCACGGCTCCGCTGGCCGCCGCCGATGCGGCCAAAGTCGATTACACCCAGCGCAACGAGCCTTTCGCGCCGGCTGCGGGCGTTCCGCCCGAAAAACGCACCCCTGAGCACAATCGCACGGTCCAAGATCGCCGGGTCGCGCCCTCGGTCACAAATCCTGCGGGGAGCGTGCCCAGCGAACGCCGCTCGCCGATCGATCTCGCGGAGGCCCGGGAGAAACGCGTGCTGGCACCCGAAACGCAGCAGCCTGCGGTGCGTGCGCCGGAGTTAAGCCCGTTCGACCATCGCGAGTCCCGCTTCAAGACCGCTGGCTCGGCGGAGAAACCCAAGCTCGTCACCCGTTATCAAGACGCCATGACCTCGGCCCATGCCACGACGCAGAAGCGTTCKCCGGCGCTCGGCGCGGATACGACCGCCCGCGTCAACCGGTTCGTCTTTCGGCGCAATGGCGCCGCTCCCGCAGACGGCGCAGTTCCTGTTGTCAGTACTCCGGCCGCCGCCCGCCCCCAGCCGCGCGCCCTCCCATGAGCCGCTTCCGCGTGCTCCAGCTTAACATGCAGCTTGGCTAGATTTGGGCTGAGACTGACCCGGTGTGCGCACCGATCAATCTTGAGCTGACGCTGGCCGAGATTCGCCGGCACCCTGCCGACAGCATTTTCCTGCAGGAGGTCGAGCCCGCCCAAGGCGGTGGGATTCAGCTGCAGCCGCCGCTCAATTATCTGCACCTACGCGCCGAACATCGACTACGGGCCCGTTCCCGTCGCGAACCGAATCACTTCGAGCGCCGCACCTGCTCTTTTTCCGCCTCGCGCTCTTCCTCGAGCCGGGCGCGTTCGCTCACGAGTTGCTTTTGGATTTTATCCACCTCTTCGGCCTTCTGCTCGGCGTAGGCGAGATTGAGCTGTTGCTTCAAAAAGATTTCCCGCTCGGCGAGCTTTCCTTTGAAGACTTGGTCGATCTCGGCGAGCCGGGCTTTTTTGGCCGCGGTGATCGGCTTCTCGGCGGGGGAAGATTTGTCGAGACGTTCCATCGCAAGTTCGTAAGCGCTTTTCATGGGGAAACTATGTCCTTGGTGTGGGGTGGAACACACGGAAAATTTTTCCAAGATCAGCCAAACCGGACGCCGAAAATCAAAATCAGCCCCACGAGCGCAAACGGGACCCAATAGCAAACGCGTCTCCGCCAACCCGCCGCGTATCCCGCCAGCATTCCCGTTCCCAAAAGAAGGAGGCCGACGGGGCCCAGCCAGCCGGCCGTAAACTGAGCGGGACTAAACGCTCCTGGAATCATGACGCTCAACGCCACTCCGCGCTCGATCACGAGCAGCACGAGTGCCGCCGCGTGGTTGCACAGGACGGCGCCACCGATCCAGCCGACCAGCCCGCACAACAACGCCGCGAATCCGGCGAGAGTGACCACGATCGCGGCCGGGATCAGGGCAAGATTGGTCAGCAGCGCTCCCGGAGTGAGCAGGCCAAAATAGTGCAGCCCCGTCAGCAGGCCCACGAGGGTCGTCGCCGCGCCGACCGCCAAGGCAGGCGCAAGCCAAAGCCACGCCTCACCCGCCGCGTGATGCCACCAGCGCCAGGCGGCCTTGGGCAAGTCACGGCCGGGCGACCAGCGCTCCATCCAGGCGTCACCGAGGGGCAGGCCCAGCAGAAGCAGCGCAGCGACGATGCCGTAGCTCATCACAAAGCTCGCCCCGAAGATCTGGAGTGGCGCGATGATCAACACCGCCAAGGCCGAGGCCGCGAGGGCCGCGAGCACGCTGGCCGGTTTCCACAGCGCCAGCGAGGCCTGTAAAAATACGGCCATCGCCCACGCGCGGACCGCGGACGGTGCCGCGCCGGTGATGTCGACAAAGAGCCACAGCAGCGCGGCCCCGACGCCAAATTGCAGCAGCGGCCAACGCCGCAACGGCCACATCAGCATGGTCAGCGCGCCTGCGATCACCGCAATATTCAGCCCGCTGATCGCGAAGAGGTGCATGGTGCCGCTCTGCTTGAACAGCTCGTGTTGCGCGTCACTGAGCTCGTGCGTTTCACCGAGCATCATGGCGCGCAGGAGCCCCGCTAGCTCCGGTCGCTTCTCCGCGAGTCCTAAACCCAAGATGGTTTTAAATCGCTCCGCCGCCCGCGCGCAAAACCGGGCGTAGGCCGTCGCCGCCCGTTCCTCAGCGAGGATTCGTCCGCGGGTTAGCCGAAAGTTCATGCCCGCGCCTGCGAGGTAACCGTCAAAGGTATTGCCCGGGGGATTGCGCGGCAGCGCGGTGAGCACGCCTACGGTGGTAACGAGCGCCGTGCGCAAGGGCGGGACTTCACCTTTTTTGAGCGACAGGGAGAAATAGATATTTTGTCCCGTCAGTTCGCGCAGGTGCTCGTCCGCGCGCGTCACCGTGGCCAAGCCCGAGATTTTCCCCGGATCGTTTTGGACAAAGGTGCGCGCGATCTCGATAGTGAGCCGCGCCTCGCGCGGCGGCAGTGAATCCCACGCCGGCAACCGCGCCCGATGCAGTCCGTAGGCCGCCAGGCCGGCGCAGCTCATCGCGATGCCGAGCCCGAGCGCCCACCACCCCGGGCGATTGGCCGCGAGCAGGGCCAGACCGGCCGCGGTCAACGCCGTCAGCAGCAGCCAAAAGGGTGGGGCGATTTCGGCGATTTGTCCCGCCGCCAAGCCGGCCATCACCGGTATCACCAGCCACAGCAGCGGCGCGCGGTGTCCGAGGCTTCGACTGCTCATAAGGCCGAGTTAAGCATCAAACGCCCGCATTCCACGCCAATTCTGAAATGCCTTTTCATTCGCGGTATTTAGCGGAGATTGGCCGGGAAATGCCCGCTGCCGATCAACCCGAATTCTTCGCCGAGGAACCGGCGGCGCCGTCCCTTGGGCTCGGCGAAAAACGGACGGGCCCGCATCAGCCGCTGGCCGCCCGGATGCGGCCTCGGCGGCTGGCCGAGGTCGTGGGGCAGGAACACATGCTGAAGCCCGGCAGCCTCCTGCCGCGACTGGTCGCGCAGAATCGCTTCGGTTCGCTCCTGTTTTACGGCCCGCCGGGCTGCGGAAAAACCAGCATCGCGGAAGCCATCGCCCACGAAACCGGCAGCCGCTTCGTCCGGATCAACGCCGTCATGTCCAACGTGGCCGAGCTGCGCGAGATCCTCGCGACCGCCCGCCGCCGGCCCGAGGCCGCCACGATTCTATTTATCGACGAACTCCACCGCTTCAACAAATCGCAACAGGACCTGCTCTTGCCCGACGTTGAAGAAGGCACCGTTCGCTTGATCGGCGCGACCACGCACAACCCCGGTTTCTATGTGAATCCGCCGCTGCTTTCGCGCAGCCACTTGTTCCGCTTGGAACCGCTCGCGCCGGCAGCCATTGCCGGCGTGTTGACTGCCGCGCTCGCGGATGGGGAGCGCGGCCTGGGCACGCGGGGCGTCACCGCCGAGCCCAAGCTGCTCGCCGACCTTGCGGTGCTGTGCGACGGCGACCTCCGCCGCGCGCTCAACGCCCTTGAAGTCCTCGTGCTCGGCCTGCCCGAGGGCGTCGCGTTGAGCGTCGCTGATCTCGAGGTCTTCGCGCGCGAGCGGCGTATTCGCTACGACGCCGATGAAGATGAGCACTACGATACGATTTCCGCTTTCATCAAAAGCTGCCGCGGCAGTGATCCCGACGCCGCCATGTATTGGTTGGCGAAGATGCTGGCAGGTGGTGAGGACCCCCGGTTCATCGCGCGACGGCTGGTGATCTTGGCCAGCGAGGACGTGGGCCTCGCCGATCCGCAGGCGCTGCCGCTCACGGTGGCCGCGCATCACGCCTGCGATTTCATCGGCCTGCCCGAAGCCGAGCTCACGCTGGCGCATGCGACGCTCTACATCGCAACGGCGGCGAAGAGTAATTCCGCCACGCTGGCGCTCGCCGCCGCTCACGCCGCGCTCAAGACCGAGCCGGTCCAACCCGTGCCACTTCCGCTTCGCGACAAAAGTGGCGCTGCGAGCAAACAAAACGCCCATGGCAAAGGCTACCTCTACTCGCACGACTACCCCGAAAATATTTCCGGCCAAAATTATCTTGAGCAACCGCTCGCGCTCTACACGCCGAAGACCGCCGGCTGGGAGGCCAAAATCGCCGACCGTCTCGCCCGCTGGCAGGAACTCAAGGCTCAACGGCCGCTCCGATCAGAGTGATCCCAACGTCTAGGAATCGCGGACCTTCGTCATCGCGCACTGACAGGCTGATTGCTTGGAGCGTTAGCTAATTTCCAGCTGCACCTTGAGGGCGTTGGTCTTATCTCCGGCCAACTGCATCGCCTCGACGGCCTCGGAGAGTGGTAGGACGCCGCTGATGAGCGGTCGCAAATCGATTCGCCCGGCCTGAACCAAGCGGATCGCTTCGTCGAAGACGTTGCCGTAGCGCATCGAGCCAATGAAGTTGATTTCGCGCACCATCAGTTGATTCGCCGGGAGTAGAATGTCCTCCGTGCCCAACGTGCCGATTTGCACAATCGTGCCGCTAGGGCGCACCAGATTGAAGGCTTGGCGGAGGGCGGCTTTTGCGCCCGAAGCCTCGAACACGACATCAAAGCCGTCGCCGACCCGCTCGCGGACAACCTCAGCCAAGTGGGGATCGGTGGGATTTAAGCCCACATCGGCACCTAGTTTCAGCGCGGTCTCGCGACGTGAGGCCAAGATGTCGCTCAACGCCACGAGCGCGGCACCAAACATCCGTGCGGTCATGGCCACGAGTAATCCGATCGGGCCGCCACCGGTGACCAAGACGCGTTTACCCGAGACAGTTCCGGCGCGCTTCACGGCGTGGAGTGCGACGGCGAACGGCTCCAGCATGGCGGCGGTTGCGTCATCCATACCCGGCGGCAGGACGTGACACTGGTCGGCGCGCACGGTGACGAATTCCGCAAACGCTCCATCGGTGGGTGGAGTCGTGCTGGCACTGCCCAACATGATCGTGTGGCGACAGAGGTTGGGGCGACCGCTCTTGCAATACTCGCAGACGAGGCAGGCCCGGGCTGGATTGGCGGTGACGCGCGCGCCGACTTGCACGTTGGCCACGCCCTCGCCGATGGCGGCGACTTCCGCAGCAAACTCGTGGCCCAAAACGAAAGGACGCGTCGGCACAAACGCGCCGCAACAGCCGTGGTCGAAGTAGTGCAGATCAGAACCGCAAATTCCGGCGCGGCGGACGCGAAGCAGGACCATGCCGGCTTTCAGTTCCGGGGTGGACCGGGGCTGGACCTTGATCGTGCGGGCGGACTCCAACACGGCGGCGCGCATGGTGGTATTCATGATTTCGTTCGCGCTTCCACTCAATCGGCGACCTTCACAAAGGCGACCGCGTCGGCGATCACGTTACCATCCGTATTCGCGGTCGAGAGCGTGACCGTGTGGCTTTTCCCGGCATTGAACCGATAGGTGCCGATCGGGACAGAGAAGGCGTGCTTGGATCCCTTGCGCATATTCCAAGTGAGGTTCGCGGTTCCTTCGGCATGGTCGATGACGACCGGCACGTTCGACGCCCGATCAGCGCCGGGTTTGTAGAGGAGCGAAATCTGGTAGGTGCCGACTTCCGGGATGGAGAGCGTGTAGATGGCTTTCGCTGGAACAGCGGCGGTGCCTACCAAAAAGTTGAAGCGGAAGAGTCCCCACATCCCGATAGCCGTTTCGGGGCTCCACTTGCCGGTCGTGGTGACGTGTTTGGAATCGGTGTAATGAATGATGCTGCCGGTGAGGCGATTCGTCGCGAGGTCGATGCCGCTGGTGGCTTTGCCGTTGGGGCCGAGTTCAGCGACGAAGGGCGGCACGATGCGGGTGGCGGACTCGCGGTTGTTTTCGATGACGAGGTTTTGGTTTTCCCAGATCGGTTTGATGGCGCCGCCGACGGAGTTGTAGATCCAGTTTTCGTGGACGGTGGTGTTGCTGGTGTCCCAGTCGAGGAAGATGCCGTTGCCGAGTTTGCGAACGGGTTTGCCGTTGGGCTTTTGTTCGTAGCCCCACGCGTCGTAGAGCCAGTTATTGAGGATGAAGTTTGGTGCGTTGAGGTGATTCATCGTCGCGAAGTGGATGCAGGCACCGTCGATGGTCGTCTGCATGGCATTGTGGATGTGGTTATACTCCACCACGCTGCCGCCCTGGTTGCGAAACGCGAAGACGCCATTGCGCGAGAGGTCGTTGAAGTAGTTATGCGAAATGAGATTTCCCGGCTCCATCGACATGCTGAAGGGCCGCGAGTCGAGGTGCACGCCGCCGCCGTAGTAACGGATTTTTCCGCAGTGCTCGACGGTGTTGCGGGTGACTTCGTTGAGGAAGGGCGCGACCTTGGCCGCCGCCGCGCCGGGGGTGTAAGTCTTGGTGTCGTCCATGTAGGACAATCGCGCGCCGGTCATGAGCACGCCACCGCCGCCGGAGTGGCGGACGGTATTGCGGTCAAATTTGTTGCGGCGGCTGTCGAGGTGCAGCCATAGGGCGTAACCGCCGATGTTCTCGAAGTGGCAGTTACGGACGGAGCAATCGAGGGTGTTCTCGAACATGATCGCCGTGTCGGTGTGCACGCGCGCCTCAATGTGACCCAGCGAAAAGCTCGTGTGGCGGAACTCGATGCCTTCGAAATGCACGTGTTGAACGTGAGTGCCGGCATTGACGTCGCCCTGAGCGTTGACGATCCGGTTCAGCACGGGAGCGATGATCTCCAGGGTGTTGGGATCGACGCCCGGCGTCGGCAGATAGTGAAGACGACGGGTGGTCTGATCGAAAAACCACTCGCCGGGTTGGTCGAGTTCCTCGCGCACGCCCTCGATCCAGAACCAGTTTCCAGGAATAATTTTCGCGTGCCGTTCGCTATCGGTGATGTCGATACGCCCGGTTTGGGCGTCCACCTTGGTGACCGTGTTCCACTGGTTGAAGAACCGCCACTGCGGGACGATATTGATCTGCGCATCGCGGGCGTTGCCCCACGATGCCTTGACCAACTCCGGGGCGATCATGGCGTGGTCTAGGTCGCCACCGGTGGCGTAGAGGAATGGGTTGGGCGAGTCGGCATTGGGAAAGCGGGCGCGGGTGGCGCGTTGGTTGTTCACGAACAGTTGCCGGAAATTCCACGCCGCGGGGCCGACGCCGTTGAGGTCTACCTGCCACACGCCATCGGTGTCCTTGCTCCATTTTTGCGGGATCGCTTGGCCCGCGCACCAAATCACTTTGGCTCCGGGCGCAGCTTGCCAGGTGACGGGAAACTTCTCGGTGCCGGAATCTGCGGGCCGGAGTTCGAGCGGCGATTTCAGCTTGTAGGTGCCCGCAGCGAAGACGATTTCAATGGGCTCGTTGAGCCCTCGGGCGATGATCTGCCTCGCCTGGTCGCGGGCGGCTTGCGGGGTTGCCAGCGGATTCTCGGTGGTGCCCGCGTGGGCATCGTTACCCTGCGTGGCGACGTGAATGCGCGTGGCGCCGACGAGTGCAACGGGCAGCAGAACCAGCGCGAGGCGGACCGTGAGGGGAACGAGGGAGCGAATAGTCATGACGGTATGTTTACTCCTTCAATGCCACGTAAACGATCACCCGGGCCGAGGGCGTCTCACCGGTCACCCGCAGGACCACGCGCAGCCAGTGGCCGTAGTCGCGCAGGGGGAACGAGAGCAGTCCGGCATGTGCGAGGGTCACGGGCGGAGTGCCTTCGGGCATCCAAAAAAGGCCATCGGGGGAAATCTCGGCCGACGCCTCGATGTGGCCGCACAAGTCGAGGGCTCGCACGAAGACGCGGGCCTCGCTCGACCACGCGACTTCATAGGGTTCCGTTACCAACACGTCGGTGAAAGTAACGTTTCGCTCCAGGACTGCGGTATGGGAATTACGGATCATAGAATTATTCAGAGGTGCTTGAGGGTTGAATCGGCAGGCGGTGAACCCGATACCGGTAATAGGGTGGAAAGATTCATCGGGTGCTGGTGTTCGCCGTCCGGATCCAGCCCAGGCGGGCTGCCGAAAGGAGCCCGTAGTTGTAGAAGCTGACGCCAGCGGCGCCGAGGCGCTTCGCCGCCACCGCGCGCTGCACGAGGTCGGCCTCGGTCGCGACGTTGTCCTCGCTCGTCATGGTGCCGAGCACGAAGCGCTCGGCCGGAAGCACGGTGGCCGCCCAGCTCAAGTCGTGGATCGCTTCACGCGCCGACGGCCAATGGGCTTGGATAAAGATTTTCTCGCAGGACTCGGCGCGGGTGCGAAGACCGGCGCCCTCCGTCCAAACCCGAGAGGTTGGCCGGGCCAGCAACGCGCTCTGGCTGTGGAGGCGCACGCCTTCTTCGCGGGCGATCGCCGCGATGTGAGCAAGCAACTCGGCCACGATGTCGGAGCGAATCCGCGCCGCCGCCAAAAACTCCGGGAACTCGAACAGCAACCCGGTGAGTTCATCCCGCTCGGCTTCCGGCGAACGCGGACCGGGGGTATTCGCCACCGTGTGTTGCACCAATTTGATAACCTGGGTGCGCAGGGCCACCGGATCGATTCCTTCGCGTTGCAGGCGGGCGCATGACGCCGGACAGAAGCACAGTGACAGCAGATATTTTCCAAACGCGCCGGGGCTGACGAACATCAACTCGTGGTGTTCGCGGTGCACCGCGTCGAGGTAGGAGAAGCTGTCGAGGAGAATTGAGCTTGGGTGGTATTGCCGGCACAGGTCACGCACGAGGCTGCCGAGGAAGGAGCGCACGCGGGGCTGCGCCGGACTGAGCGCAAATGCGTAGCGGTCGCCGAAGGCATTCTCAATGCAAAGCTCAGGGTGGCTAAGTCCAATCGTCGTGTTGTGACAGCCGACCACCGAAACGATCACGTCGAGACCGTTGGCCTTTGCCGCCACGGCGGCTTGGTGGCAGCCCTCGACGCAGCGGGCGTCTGGATTGATCGGCGGCAGCAGGCCGGGCTCTTCATAGAGCGAGGGATCGGGTCGGAAATCGCACCAATCAATCGGGCGATTGTAGAATCCCAACGTGCGCGGACGAAATAGCCGGGCGCGATGGTAGTTCGGACTTAGGACGACGCTATTGCAGCCGAGGTCCGTGATGGCGCCGAGGCACTCGGCCGCGCCTTCGCTGGCCACGTCCCAGGGGAAAAGATTGATGGCGCGCAGGAAGCTCATTGTTGCTCGAAGGAAGCGACCACCGAATCGATGAAGAGAAAATTCCGGACCGGCCGGTGCGTGCGCACATCGAGGCAGAAATTCATCAGCCGGCTCAGGGCCTTGTAGCGATGCTCGTAGACCGGGACTGGGATATCGTGGAGGGGCATGATCTTGTCGTTCACTTGTAGTTCGACGTTGCGGCGCAGGCGGGTGTCGAAGTCCCAACGCAAGTAGTGCCAGTTGATCTTGGTCGGAATCTCGTTGTAGCACAGCGGCTGGTGACCGTTCGGCACGGGCTTCCAGTCGTTCTTGTTGATGACGTGGTAGTCGTAGTTCGGCTGCACCATGCCGGACATCACCATCTTGGTGCTGGGTTGCACCGAGGTCTTATACATCCAGTGCTGCACGAGTTTGCCGGTCTCGTCGGTGTTCAGGTAGCGCAACGCGCAGTGATAGCGCACGCCGTCGTCGCCTTCGCAAATGTCGTTGCTGATCGTGAAATCGCCGAAATTCGTTTCGGAGGGATCGACATTGCCATCCCAGTTGGTGGCGGCGCCGAAGATCTGCTCCGACTTGTAGGTGAAGTAGCACTCGACGCGCACGCGGCCGTTTGAGCGCGAGGTCGCGCGCTTGATGGTCTGGGCCATGTGGCCGGCCTTGGCGCGGGTCGCGAGCTTCATCGAGTAGGTGCCGGACAGCGAACCGTGGCTGCCGATGTCGAAGAAGTTGGCGTTCGAGAGTTGGGGCGGGCGCAGATCCTCCATGACTTTGCGCACCTTGTTCAGGTCGCCGTCGTGGTTACCGATCAGCTCGCACCAGCCGTTGATCCCGTTGTCGAAGTCATCGGCAAACAGAATATTTTTCAGCGGGCTATATTTGGAGAGGAAGATTTGGTCGGACATGGCGGTGGCGTTTAAGCTGAGTTGGGGGTGGCGGTGGCTCCGAGGAATTCTTGGATGGAAATGGGCTGATGGGTTTGGGCCGATTCGTAGATCGCGAGCACGACGCCCAAGGCGATCTCGGCGTCCAGCAGATCGGGCGTCGCATTTCTTCCGGCGATCAACGCGGAGGTGAACTCCTGAATCTCGGTGATAAAAGGACGGTCGTCGGTGACGGTTTCGCGGGCCTGCCCGCCGGGTCCGACCAATTCGATCTCTTGGAGGGCGAAGGAGCCCACCGCGCAATGCGCCACGAGTTTTTCGCCGTAGATTTCGTAGCGGTGGGAGCGCTCGTGGCCGGGGGCGGGGGTGCGATGCGCGACCAGCGAAGCCTGGGCACCGTTGGAGAACTCAAGCAGGGCGAGGGCGGTCTGCTCGACCTCGGAGGATCCTGTGGGTGTTTTTGTCAGCGCCCACACGCGGGTGATTTCGGCGTCCAGCAGCCACCGCAGACGGTCGATCGAGTGAATCATGCCGATCATCGCGATACCGCCTCCGGCGAGCGCGCGGTCGCGATACCACGCAGGGGCATGGTCGCCGAGGGCATTGGCCACGAGTCGGTCCACGGCGAGTTCGACCCGCCCCAATCGGCCGGAAGCGATGCACGCTTTGAGGGTGCGCGAAGTAGCGAGGAAGCGGTGCGTGAACCCGGCCATCGCCAACACCCCGCGTTGCGAACACGCGGCCCGCAACGTGCGGGACTCGGCCAACGTGATGCAGTGGGGTTTCTCCATCAAGAGCGCCACGTTCTGGTCGACGGCCTCCATGGCGGCATCGAAGTGCAGGCTGTGCGGCAGACAGATGCTCAGCGCATCGGGCTTCTCCCGCAGCGCCTCGGCCACCGTGCTGAAGGCCGTGCCGCCGCTCGCCGCCGCGAGTTCATGGGCCCGATCCGCGTTGCGATCCACGCAGGCGACAATCTGGGCACCGCACGCGAGAAAAGCTTCGGCGTGGGCGCGCCCCATGATTCCGGCGCCAGCGATGGCGATACGTAGAGGAAGGTGGCTCATGAAGTCGTGATTTTTTGCGGAAGTTGGTGGGAAATTACGCCGAGTTGGCCGACCAACAGTTTGACCGAGAAAAATGCCAGCAAGGGAAATACGCTGAAGACGGCGAAGATGTAGGGATAGCCCTGATGCCCCGCGGCCCACGCGATGCAGAATTGGGAAATGATGCCGACCACGCCGCCGAGCGTGCCGCCCAAGCCCGTGACAAAGGCGACGCTATGGGAGGGGAAGACCTCGGCCGGCACGGCCAGATTTCCAAAGAGGCCGTGGCCGAGCGCCAGAAACGCCACCCCGGCCAGCGCCAGCGAAGGACTCGTGGTCAAGGCGACCAGGGCCCCCGACACGAGCACGAGCAGCGAGGCCCCAAGCATCAGGTGCTTGCGGACCGGGTCCAGCCCGTAGCCGCGACCGACCAGCCAGTTTACGAGCGCGCCGCCCGAGATCTGTCCCGCCGAGAGAGCCGCGAACGGAATCCAGGCAAACAGACCGATGTCGCTGAGCGTATAGCCGTGGTTGGCGGTCAGGTATTTGGGCACCCAGAAACTGATGAAATATATTATCGGATCGGTGAAGACCCGGACCAGAATGCAGCCCCACGTCCGCCGGTAGCATAGCAGCTCCTTTAAGCCAAAGGGCTTCTCTGCCAGAGGTGCGGGGGTGCCGCCATTGGGTTGGTTGGTCGAGGTTGCCTCGACGAATTTGGGCGCCGCCCGCTTGCAGACCACGAGCCACGCCACCACCCATAAGAAGCCGACTGCGCCCACCACTACGAAGGTGGATCGCCAACCATAACTCAGCGCGAGCCACGTCACCATCGGGAAGGCAATCACCGCGCCGAGGGCCCCCCCGGAGGCGAAGAGGCCCATGCCCAGCGCGCGTTCCTTAAGCGGGAACCACTCGGAGACCGCTTTGGCTCCGGCGGGGAAATTCGCGGCCTCAAAGGTCCCGAGGATAAACCGGCACAACGACAATTGCGCCACCGAGTTGGCGGCACCGTGAAGCATGCCGGCCACCGACCACCCCGCGACGGCCCACGCCAAACTGAGGCGCGTGCCAAGGAAATCGACCAAGCGACCGCTGACCGCATACATGATCGTGTAGCTGAGAAGAAAATACGTCGTGATTTTTGCGTAGCCGATGTCGTCGATCCCCAGATCTTTTTGGATCGTAGTGGCCAAAATCGAGAGCACCTGGCGGTCGAGGTAGTTGAGGGCGGTCGA
Organism: Opitutia bacterium; assembly: GCA_002737275.1. Lineage (GTDB taxonomy): Bacteria > Verrucomicrobiota > Verrucomicrobiia > Opitutales > Opitutaceae > Tous-C4FEB. Next base: position 37,724 of record NSIG01000016.1, on the reverse strand, counting down.
AAAACACAGGAGCACGGCGATCGTCCAGCGGAGAGAGGGTGAAGTTGAGCTCATGAGTTATTTGTTTCCGACGGAGACGATCCACTGCTGGTGAAGACGCGTGAGTTCATCGACGAGGGCTGGATTTACGTGGGCGAGGTTGGTGGTTTCGGCGAGGTCTTGCTCGACGTTGACGAGGGAAAGCTCTTTCGCGCCTTCTTGCACCAGCTTCCAAGCGCCCCGGCGCACGGCCCAGTCGCTGCCGAAGAGCCAGTGGAGTGCGCGCTGAGGTGGCGTCGCCTGACCGGTGAGCTGCGGCATCAGGTCGATGCCGTCGATCACATGGCGGACGGGCGTCGTCGCCCCGGCCATGTTCGTGAACGTCGGCAGGAAATCCATGGTCATCACGGTGGCGTTGTTGGTCGCACCGGCCGTAGTCACACCCGGCCATGAAGCGATGAGAGGCACGCGGTGGCCGCCTTCGTGCATGCTGCCCTTTCGTCCTTTGAGGCGGCCGTTCGCGGGAACACCCCGCGGCGGAGCGGCTCCGTTGTCCGAGCAAAAGAGCAGCAGAGTGTTTTTCTCCAGGCCGTGCGTGCGCAGCGTGGCGACGATGGCGCCGACCGACGCATCCACTCCCTCGATCATTTCGCGATAGATTTCCACAGGAGAATTTGTCTGCGCGGGATCCCGGCTCTGCCACGGATCGTGCGGAGCCGCGTGGGAGAAAAAGAGGAAGAACGGCGCGTCTTCGTTTTGGGCGATGAATTCGGCGGCATACTTGGTCAAGAGGTCCGTCGTGTAGCCGGCCTCGTTCGCGATTTTTTTGCCGTTCCACCAATCGAGCTGCTGCTCGCCGTGACTGGCGAAGTGGGTGCGGTAGTCGACGTTGCCGCCGACGAAGCCGCGGAATTCATCGAAGCCGTAGTTCAGGGGATGGAATTTGAAATCGTAGCCGAGGTGCCACTTGCCGATGAGGGCAGTGCGATAGCCGGCCGACCGCAGCAAGGCGCCGACGGTCACTTCACTGGGCGAGAGGCCCCACGCCCAACGTTGCTTAGGGTTTTTCCGGCGCTGTTCTTGGAAGACCGGAGAGAGTTCCTCGTCGGGAACCCAAGCGCAGCGCTGCGGATAGCGACCGGTTAACAGGGCGGCGCGGGTGGGTGAACACATGGGGCCGTTACTGTGAAAGTCGGTGAATCGCATGCCGCCGGCGGCGAGGTGGTCGAGGTGGGGTGTTTTGTTTTCCGTGCTGCCGTAGCAGCCCAACGAACCGTAGCCGAGGTCGTCGGCCATGATCAGAACGATGTTGGCTTGGCTGGCTGATTTGCCGGCAGCGAAGGCCGGGAAACTCAGAGCCGTCGCGACTCCCCAAGCGATGGCCCACGTGAAACTCTTCTGGGGTGTCATGTTTTGGGATCTGGGCGCTGGCGCGGGAGAGTGGTAGTCTGCGCCGACCCGACGTCGAAGGCATGCACAGACGACAAATCTTGGGCGGGTGATTGCATGGCAAACAACCAAGCGGTGCCGAGGTCGAAGGGGTGTTTCATCCGGTGATCGAGAAATAGCCGCGTCTTCAGTGGGATGAGACCGGGGGACGGGGACATCAGAAACTCACCGTGGTGGTGACACCCAGCTTGCGCGGGGAGTTCAGCCATTGGGCGTAGCGGAGTGTGCCGTTGGTCGAGCGGACGAGGTAAACGACTTGGTTCTCGTCCATCAGATTGGTCACGTTGATCTGAAGGGAGGTGCGGATTTTCCCGATCGGTTTGAACCGATAGGTGGCGAACAGATCGTGCAGGAGGCGGTCGGGAAAATAGAACATCTTCCGTTTGTTCCCGTCGGCGGCGTCGGTGAACATGTAGCCGCGCTGATTGTCGCGCAGACTGCTGCTGTGGCCGACGATAAGTCCGCGGAGCTTTCCTTCGTTGAACTGATAGCGGTTGATCAGGCTGTAGCTCCGCTCGGCGTAGCCGATGGTTTTTTCGCCGGCGCGACGGACGATCAGGCTGCCACCGGAGGGCGAGACGAAGCCGAGTTGGTGCTCGCTGAGCGGGAGCCCGGTCACGGCCGTGCCGACGCCCGGGGTGCGGAGGCCGAGCAATTCGGCGTTGAGGATCTGGCCCGACTCGATGTCGAGCTGCGCGACGTAAGGGCTGTCCGGATCCTTCATCATCGCGATGGAGAGCGGAATCCGGGCCGAGGCTGGGTTACTCGGGTCGGAGGGAATGAGCAGGGGTGTGACGGCTCCGCCCGGAGTGGCGCGGACGCCGACGACGGTCTGGCCACCGACGGTGGTGGTGTTGAACTGGTCGTTGTAGAATTGCGGCAGGTCCACGTCGGTGCGCTCGCTGCCGTTGGCGGTGGCGAAGTTGACGCGAATTTCCCAGCCGCGGGTCGGACGCGCGGAGAGCGTGAGGTTATAACCGTCGGACGTCTTGCTGTAGGTGTAGGATGGTCCGCCGTTGCGACCATTGATGCCGTCGGGATCGACGTCATTCCGGTTGCCGATGTTGGCCGTGAAATTCTGGGCCTCGGACTGATAGTAATTGAAATTGCCGGAGACACGGTCCTGCCAAAGTCCGAACTTCAGGCCGATGTCCTTGCTCACGCCTTTGCCGGGCGGCAGGGGTTGGTTGTAGATGTCGCGGGTGGTGTCGAAGTTGATCTTGGCGTTGGTGGCGTAGTTGAACGAGACGCGAACGCCCGTCAGCGGGGTGTCGACGACGGCGCCGGTTGTGAGGCTATCGTAGCTGATGGGTCCGCGCCTTAGACCCACGTTTCTACGGAAGCCGCTCGCTTCCTCGGTCCGGTAACCGACCATCGTATCGATCCGCCCCTTCCACCATTCGCTGAACACGCTCAAGCCGCTGCTGCGCTCGGTGACGTCCTCTTGGGAATAGCCTCCGACGGTGCTCTGGCCGGTGGTCGGGTTGATCGGTCCGGAGAGACCGAGGGGGTTGCCCGCAGTGGGAGGGACGGCACCGGGAAAAATCAGCGGTTGGGAGACGTAAGTCTTGCCGTTGGGATGCACGAGCGAAGAGAAGGGCCATTTCTTGCCCCCGACGAGCGCCGTGGGATTGACGGGGACCCAGAACGACGGAATGGGAACGCGACCGAGGTCGGCCACGGTAATCAACGCCGGGTTCACGGGTGCGTTGCCGGACGCGTCGGCCTCGTAGAATCTCCATTGGTCCTGGTTCGTCCAAGACTGCATGTCTTGAAAAAATGCGCTGGCTTGGTGGGAGCCCCAGCGACCCAGGTTCTTTTGGTAGGCTAGGGCGGCGCGGTAGCCACGGGCTCCGGTATGAAAGGGATTCAAGACCGGAAAGTTCATGTTGAACGCCCATTTCGTGCCGATCAGTCCGGTCGCCGGATCCGCGTAGAGGTTGCCGGCCGCCCCCGGTGCGAAGATTGAGTTGTTCGTGGGACTAAGCGCATTGTTTACGCGCGCGTCGTGACCATAGCGCACCTGCAGCCCCAGTCCTTCAGCGAGCTTCGCTTCGGCGACCACGGATCTGCTGAGGTTCTTGAAGGCAAAGGCGTAGTAGGGGCCGAAGAGCGTATCAGCCTTCGTGACGTCGATGAGTCCGTCGGTCAGCGCGCTCGCGTTCGGGAAGGCTGCCAGGTAACGCGTGCTCTGGTTGTCCACCCGCTCACCGGTGGGCAGCAATTGCGTGAGCGGAGCGCGCACGATGCCGGAGTTGGGATAGGTGGTGTCGCGAATCAAGTGACGCCACTCGCCGCGGATCTCGAGATTCTTCCAGGGTCGAACGGTCGTCGCGAAGGTGAGGCCTTTATTCAACTGGCGGTTGGCGGGTCGGAAATATTTCGTGTCGCCATGGACGGCATTGATGCGAAAGCCCCAATATTTGAAGCCGGCGCCGACATCGAGAGTGTAGCGGCGGCTGCCTTCGGAGTCCCCGCCTGCGGTGAAGCTCCCGTGCTGCCGACGGCCCACGAGCGCGCGTTTGGAGTTGGTGGTGATGACGCCGCCAGCGTCACCCGAGCCAAAGAGGAGTGAGTTGGAGCCGCCGAGTGCGTCGACCCGCTCGACGTCGAAGGAGTCCATCAACGCCGTGTCGGCGCGGAGGAAGCCGTCGCGCCGGGGGTTGCTGATCGTCAGCCCGCGCATGGTCATGCTTTTCGGATCCTGTCGGTCTCCGTCTAGGTCGCCGCGCACTTCCTCGTTGCCGCCGGAGATGATGGCGGAGCCGAGACCGCCGAGCTGGGAAAGCATCTGCGTCATATCGACCACGCCCAGCTCGTCCATGAGTTGCCGGTTAAACACCTTGGCATCGAGGGCGGTCTTGCCGAGGGCGACATTGGTGCCGGTGATGGAATTGGTGTTCGTGGCCTGGTAAGTATCGGAGGCGTCGGCTGAAACCTCAAAGGGCGTGAGATTGATGACTTCGTTCGCCGTGCCGGCAGCTTCCGCTGCGCTTTTAGCCGCCAGCTCGTCGGGATCGAGACGACCGTTCTTGTTTTTGTCCCACCTGGCGAGGGCAGCCGGATCGACCGGGCTTGGTGCGATTTGGGCGGAGCCGACGGTGTCGAGGATTGGGCAGGCAAGGGCGAGGGCAACGCAACGAAACGTGGACGCGAACTTCATGTTGGGTGGGGTGGATGTCGGCTGAATGCCGGACGATCAGATCACCTTAGCAGCATGCGCGTTGTCGCAGTAGGCTCGTTTGCGTTATTATTTTAATGATTTGCGCCGACGGAGAAATTTCTGTGATTCGGGTCCGTGCGAATTCTTCCCGGTAAAGGCGAAAGCTCCTGCGGTCATGGCCAAATTGCGTAAACACAAACGCGTCGCGCTGCTCGTCGCCGGCTGGAATCACTACGGCCGGGGCATCATCGAAGGGGCGTGGCACTACGCGCAGAATAATTTTTGGAATCTCGACATGCAGCCCACCGGACCCGACGGCGCGATGCAAATGCCGGAAGGCTGGCAGGGCGATGGCATCATCGCCACCGTGCACTCCAGTGCGCTGGGCGAAGAGCTGCGAAGTTACCGAGTCCCGATCGTCAATGTCTCGGGTGCGCGGTTGGAAGGGGTGAATTTTCCGCGCGTCACTTCTGACGCCAATGCGGTCGTCGAGCTGGCCGCCGAGCACCTCAAAAGCAAGGGGCTGCGCTCGATTGCTTTTTGCGGGGAGCCGGAGCGAAAGTTTCTTGATTTCTGGACCCGAGCCTATGAACGCGTGGCCGAGAAGTTGGGCCTGACGCCGCTGATCTATCAACCGGGACCCAACGTCGGGCTCGACGCGGGCCTCGTGGAGCGACGACGAGACCGCGCCCGCTGGTTAAAGGGTTTGCCGAAGCCGACCGGGGTTATCGGTTGGGATACGATCACCTGCCGCAATCTGGCCAACGCGTGTGAACTCGCCGGAATCGAAGTTCCGGACCAAATTTCGATCATCAGTCTCTCCACCGAGGACTTGTTGGGCCAGACGATCCATCCGCCGATCAGCGGGGTAGACATTCCGGTAAAGCGAATCGGCTACGATGCGGCCAGCATGCTCGATCAATTGATCCGTGGGCGTCGTCTTGCGACCGACGAGCAGGTGCTTCGGCCCCTTGGAATCACGACGCGGCAATCGACGGATATTTTTGAATGCGATGATCCGAAGATTCGCCAAGTGATGCGATTCATCAAAGACAACTCGAATGCGGGTATAAATGTCCAAGACGTGTTGCGGGCGGTGCCCATTGCGCGGCGCACCTTGGAGAAACGATTCTCCGCGATTATGGGCCATAGCCCCGCCGAGGAGATTCGTCGGATCAAACTCGATAAGGTGCGCCAACTGCTCAGCTCCACCGACATGGCGATTCCCGATATTGCCGATGCCTGCGGCTTCGCTTACGCCGAACACATGATTCCGCTTTTCGCGCGGCACTACGGCTCCACCCCGGCGGCCTTTCGCAGGAGTTTACGCGGCACATCGGCTGTCGGTAGTGGCCGAGACCGGCGATTGAAATCGCGTCGATAAGGTCCGGTGTTTCGATTTCTTGCGGGGCGGCTCGCTCCCGTGGAAACTAGTCCGGCTGGGTTCGTCCGCTTTTGCTCTCGAAAACGCCGCCTTCTGAGCCGGTCTTTCTGAGCGAGTAAGGGTGAAGCGCAAGGTAGTCAGAGAGTTTGTGCGTGGGGGCTTTTGTTCTGACGTGGGCAAGATCGTCTATCCCTCGGGAAGGGCTAGGCGCACACCGCGACGGGGGCGTCGCGGCTCCAGTGACGCGGTTTCGAAACGAAAGAACCTGAGTTTGCGCTTGGGCTCTGTGCCGCGAGCCCGATGGGGACGTCGGGCTCCACCTTTCCGCGATTTCATCTGCGATAGAGGTTTTCGGGTCGTAGGCCGCAACTGAAGTGGGTAAGAATTCGGATTATGAGACTGTGCCGTGACGTTCGATTGCTGATCTTAGTGTGCAGTGTGATTTGGGCCGGCTGCGGTCCGTCTCAGCCGCAGCCTCCGGCCGCCGCAAAACGTGACGATGCGGCGATCATGCGTGGGTGGCTCTACGGGACGCGATCGAGTGCGCCCGGCGTCGAATGGCAGTCGAGTGGTCTCGGGATTCGGCTCATCGCACCGGGAGTTGGGGCTGCGCCGAAATCAACCGACCGCGTGCGTGTTCATTACGTCTGCTCGATCAAGGACGGGACCGTAATCGATGATAGTCGAAAAAAGGGCCCCCCGGCTGATCTCGTCGTGAAGACGCTGATCGCCGGTTGGGCCGAGGGCATGACGGCGTTGAAACCGGGCGGCAAAGCGGAGTTTTTTATCCCGCCCTCCCTCGGCTATGGCACGATGGGCGGCGGCGGTGTGCCGGCGGGCGCGGGATTGATTTTCGAGGTCGAGCTGATGGCGGTGAATCCCTGAGGTCGGCGGCGCCGCCGGCGGCGCCTCACCGGAGTAGGCGCCGCGAGAGTTATCCGCCTCCGCTTTGCGATCCCGAGCGGGCGGCTGTGGGGCATCACTTGGATTTGTGACGGACAGGTTAAATTATCGCATGGAATTCGGGCCATTGAGGGTTATCCTCGACCGTGGTTGGTGGCGGCCGCACATCTCGCCTTTTCCCTCATGACCCATCCGCGAAAACTACTGGTTGCGATTACCTTGTTCCTCACTGCACTCGCTGCCGCTCAAACTACGGTCCCGAGTCCGGGCGCGGCGACCGGTGACGAAACGGTGAAACTGGAGGCCTTTACCGTCACCGGCTCCAATATCCGCCGGACCGACGCGGAGACTGCGCTGCCGGTCACGATTCTGAACGCGGCCGATCTCGACGCGCGCGGGGCGGCGACGATGGCGGAGCTCTTCGAGACGCTGGGCATGGCTGAAATCTCGGGCATTACCGAAATCAATAACGGCCCGCAGCTCGCCCGCGGCGACGTGGCTTCGATCGACCTGCGCGGCATCGGCTCGGGCAGCACGCTGACCTTGCTCAACGGCCGCCGCATGGCGCCGCACCCGATTTCGATGGCCGAAAACGGCGTCCCCTCGCTTGCGGTGAACATCAACACCATCCCGCGAGCCTTGGTGGGGCGGGTGGAAATCCTGCGCGACGGCGCCTCCGCGATTTACGGCGCGGATGCGGCGGCCGGCGTGATCAACAATCTCGTTTCCCGCACGTACGTCGGCCGCGGGCTCACGCTGAAGGGCTCAATGACGCAGCACGGCGGGGCGAACGAGTTCAACGCGACGGCGTTTGAAGGCAGGCAGCTCGGCAAGACGCACCTGTCGATGTCGATCGACTATTTTCACCGCGACGCCCTCGCCGCGCACGACCGCGCTTGGGCAAAAAACGCCGACCTGCGCGTGAACCGGAAGCTGCCGGCGCCGTGGAACGGGATTCCCGTGATTGATCCGGTGACGGGCACCGCGTTCGCCCGGGACAACGATTTCGCTAACACGAACAGTGTAAACCAGTGGGGCCAATGGCAGCGCGGATTTATCCAGCCCAATTTGCTAACCTTCGTCGGCTCGCGGCCGACCGGCAACACGGGTATCACTACCAGCGCGACGCCGCCGGCGGGCGTGGCGACGATGGCAGCGGACGGTATGTTCTACCTTTGGCCCAGCCCGGCGGGAGTTTCGTTCAAGCAGACTGCGCTGTCCCGGAATATTGACAGCGCCGAAAACGCGACCTTTTCGAATTGGAATCTTTGGAAGATGCTGATCCCGGCGACGGATCGCGTGCAGTTTGCCACGTTTGTCGACCACACGATCAACGACCGCCTGAGCGCGTTTGGCGACTTGCTGTTTTACCGGGCCTACAGCCGGACCGGGCGCGAGCCGGTTAATTTCAAAAACACCGACGACCAAGGCATCTACCTGCCCGCGTCGAACCCGTGGAATCCTTTTGGCCTGCGCTTCTATAGTCCCACGGGCGCCGCGAACGCGGATGGCACGCCGCGCCTCACGGGCACCCCGGCCGATGTCTCGCTGTGGACCGGGATCTCGCCCGGGCAAAACTCAAGCGACGGCCTCAAGCCCCGAGTGACCGAAGTTTATACCTATTCGTGGCGCGTGCTCGGCGGCCTGCGCGGCAAGCTCGGCCCGTCGTGGGAGTGGGAGTCGGCGGTCGTCGCCTCCGGCTCGCAGACGCACGAATACGAAAGCTTCCAGGTGCGCGAGTCGCTCCTGCGGCGCGCCTTGAACCGCACGGATGCGACGGCGTTCAACCCGTTTCCCGTGACGTTCAAAATCGTGAACAACCAGATCGTCGTCGATCAGCCGTATAAAAATCCGGCCTCGGCCTACGACGGGATCTACGGCGACGAAGACCGGTTTGGCCGCACGAATCTTTTCATCTGGGACGCGAAGTTCAACGGGCAGCTCTGGCGGTTGTTCAACGGCGGGCGCATCGGCGTCGCGAGCGGCACCGAGGTGCGCTACGAGACCTACGACGACAAACGCGCCAGTTTCGTCGGCCTCAACCCGCCCGGCTCGGGCAGTCAGTTTCCGTTTTTGCGTGAAGGCGACAACGACTTCCTCGCGCTCAGCTCGAACGTGCCGATCAGCGCGGCGCAGACCATCTACGCCGCCTACCTCGAAACGGCGCTGCCCTTCGTGACGCGGGAAAATCGCCGCCCACTCGTGGAAAGCCTCGAGCTGACCCTGGCCGGCCGCTTCGAGCATTTCTCGATCTTCGGCCAGACGACGAAACCGAAGGCCAGTCTCGTGTGGAAACCGTTTTCGTTCCTCAAGCTCCGGGCTTCGGCGGCCGAATCGTTTCGCGCGCCGAATTTGGTGCAGACGAATACCACTCCGCTGCGGCGCCAGATCGGCGCGGACGATCCCTATCGCCTAGCCGCGACCGGCCTCGCTTCGGACGGCATCGCGCAACGCACGGTTTTCCGGCAGGGCAACCAGAACCTCGAACCCGAAGAGGCGAAGACTTGGGTCGCAGGTTTCGTCCTCGACGTACCCAAGGTGCGCGGCCTCTCGCTGTCCTTTGATTATTTCCACCTGAACCAGAACAAGGTGATTGAAAATGTGGGCGGCCAAGCGGCGATTGACCGCGATGAATTGGTGCTCGAGCTCGCCACCCAGGCCGAACTCGCGAAGGGCACCAACATTAACCAGATCGACCTCGGCTCCGGCACGGCGGCCTACAAGGGCTCGGATAAAATCGTGCGCAAGCTGGTGACCGATGCGGACCGGTTGGCGTTTGCGACCTACAATGCCCAGCAGACGAGCAACAACGCCCGGCGCGCGGCCGTCGGCGAAATCGTGAGCGTCATCGACGACTACCTCAACTTGAGCGGCCGCGATATCCAAGGCTATGAATTCGGGGCGCAGTGGCGTTCGCCGAAGACGGGCTACGGGCAGTTCACCTTCAACGGTGACGCGACCCACTACGTCCTTCGGACCTCGCAAGAGAACGCCACCTCCCGGGTCCTCGACGAACTCGACCGCAACGGCCGAGTGAAATGGCGCGCCAGCGGTTCGGTTTCTTGGCGCCTGGGTGGCATCTCGGCGGGTTGGTTCACGAGCTACTTTGGTTCGACGGTGGACACCTCTGCGGCGACCACCGAAGCGATTTTCCGCGCACTTGGGGCGCCGAATTATATCCGGGTTTATAACGATAACGGTATCACGCGCTACCTGCTGCGCATTAAGCCGACCTACAATCACAACGCGTGGGCGTCCTACCGGTTCTCCGGAAAACAGGGGGCTTGGTTGAAGGGCGTGACCGTGCGCGGCGGGATCAACAACGTGCTCGATGCCGAGCCGCGATTGGCCGATGAACAATACGGTTATCTAGCCGGTTCGGCCAATCCCCGGGGGCGCCAGTTCACTTTTGAAGTTTCGCGGAAGTTCTGATTTCGCGCGGGCGTCGCGCCGCAGGTGCAGGGCTATCGTGAACCTGCGCGCGCGTGGATTTTAGTAGCGCCGGTCGAGGCCGCTCGGGCCGGGTGCGTGCCACGGGTTGCCTAGCCCGCAGCCGACGTCTTAGCTCGGGGCGTTTTCCTTCTTACCCTCGTGATCTCATTCCTAAAACCCGCCCAGAGTATTTCACCGCTGCCCGCGGATCGCATTGATCCGGAATACCGTCGCCTCCGCTGGCAGGTGTTTGCCGGAATTTTCGTCGGTTATGCGGCGTTCTATTTGGTGCGAAATAATTTCGCGCTCGCGCTGCCTTCGATCCTCAAGGCGCATCCTGAGTTTACGAAGGTTCAACTCGGCTGGGCGATGACGGGCCTTTCGGTGGCGTATGGGATTTCGAAGTTCATCATGGGCTCGGTGTCGGATCGCAGCAATCCGCGCTGGTTTATGGCGCTCGGCCTGCTGCTCACGAGCGGGGTTACCTTTGCGTTTGGCACGGTTCCGGCGATCTACGATTCGCTGGCGCTGATCATTGCGCTCCAGGCCCTCAACGGCTGGTTCAACGGCATGGGCTGGCCGCCGTGCGGAAAAACGATGGTGCATTGGTGGAGCACCAAAGAACGGGGCAAAATTGTGGCCGCGTGGAACGCTGCGCATAATGTCGGCGGCGCGCTCGTCGCAGTGTTTGCGACGTGGGCGGTCGTGCGGTTCGGCGACTGGGGAGCGACGTTTTACTTCAACGCGGCGATTGCCGCCGGGGTGGCCGGACTGATTTTGCTGCTACTGCGCGATACGCCCCAGAGCTGCGGGCTGCCGGCCATTGAGAGCCAAAAAGATGACTATCCGCCGAACTACTCCGCCGACCACGAGCGCACGTTTACCTTCAGGGAGATTTTCGTCAGCCACGTGCTGAACAACAAATTTTTGTGGGCGATCGCGATCGCGAACGCGTTCGTGTATTTCGTGCGTTTCGGGGTGGTGAACTGGATTCCGACCTACCTGCAAACGGCGAAAGGGTTCAATTTCAAGGAATCTGGTTTTGCGTGGACGGCCTTCGAACTCGCCGGGATCCCCGGCACACTTTTGTGCGGATGGATTTCCGACCGCGTCTTCAAGGCGCGGCGGGCGCCGGCGACTATTTTGTTTATGGGACTCACGCTGGTCGGTTTGTTAATCTACCGTTGGAACGACACTGGCCCTTACTGGATCGACGTCGCGGCGCTGATCATGATCGGCTTTTTCATTTACGGTCCGATTATGATGATCGGGCTGCACGCGCTTGATCTCGTGCCGAAAAAAGCGGCGGGCACGGCTGCGGGGTTCACGGGTTTTTTTGGCTACTTCCTCGGCTCGGCGCCCTCGGGCGCGGGCGTGGGTTGGATCGCGCACACCTGGGGCTGGGACGGCGTCTTCAGCACAATGATTGCGTGCTGTGTGCTGACGATGGGGTTCAGCGCGCTGACGCTGGGGCAGCGGACGACCAGCCGTTCGATTTCACCATGAAAAAAATCCGAATGATTCTGACGATGGCGACGTTGTTGGCGGGGGTCGCCCAGGCGGCGCAAACGCGGCCGCTCGTGATCGCGCACCGCGGGGCGAGCGGGTATCTGCCGGAGCACACGCTCGCGGCGAAGGCGATGGCGCACGGACAGGGCGCGGACTATATCGAGCAGGATCTCGTGCTCTCCAAGGACGACGTGCCGGTGGTGTTACATGACGTGCACATCGACACGGTGACGGATGTGGCGAAGGTTTTTCCGGAGAGGAAACGCGCGGACGGTCGTTTTTACGCGCTGGATTTTACGGTGGCGGAGTTGAAGCGGCTGCGCGTCTCGGAGCGGTTCGATGCGAAGACGGGCGAGCGAGTTTTCCCGCGACGCTTTCCGGCGGGGCTGGCGGAATTTCGGATCGCGACGCTGGAAGAGGAACTGCAGTTGATCCAAGGACTGAACCAAAGCACGGGGCGCACGGCGGGGGTGTATCCCGAGCTGAAGCAGCCGAAATGGCACCGCGAGCAAGGGCGCGATCTCAGCAAGGTCGTGCTTCCGATCCTCGCGCGCTACGGCTACGCCACGAAAGCTGATGCGTGTTTTGTGCAATGCTTTGAGTGGGAGGAGTTGAAACGCATCCGCAATGAACTGGGCTGGAAGGGGAGATTGGTGCTGTTGATCGGGGGCGATGCGACCAGTGAGGACGGCACAAATTACGATGAGGTGTGCACGCGGGCGGGTTTCATAAAAATCGCGCAGACGGTGCAGGGGATCGGACCGCCACTCGGGCGTGTGGTGACGTGGAGCGCCGCGGGCCAGGCGACGGCCTCGGCATTGGTAAAGGACGCGCACGCGGCGGGCCTGGTGGTGCATCCCTACACCGCGCGGTCGGACGCGCTGCCGAAGCACTGCCCTTCGATGGCGGCGTTGCACGCGGCGTTGTTTCGCGACGCGGGGGTCGACGGGGTTTTTACGGATTTCACCGACGTGACGCGGGCTTGGGTCTCGGCGCGATAGTTTCCGCTCAGCGCGCCCGATCGAGAGGACCGCCACGCGGGGTGGTGGTGTGACTCGCCCGAAAAAAATTTATGCGGTCAGTCGGCGACGGGTTTTGAAATCGCGTCGAGGCGCTTCATAAAGGCGGGGGTGAGTTTTTCAATAAGATCGAGGGCGCCCAAGTTTTCGGTGAGTTGCTCCTGGCGGGAGGCGCCGAGGATCACGGTGCTGACGTGCGGGTTCTTGAGGCACCAGGCGACGCCGAGGCGCGGGAGGGTGGTGCCGAGTTCCTCGGCGAGCGCGGCGAATTTTGGTACCGTGGCCAATTTTGCGGGCGTCTTGGGATCATTGAGCACCATGTCGCGCAGCCATTCCATGCCGGGGGCGCTGAGACGGGAATCTTTCGGAATGCCGGCGTTGTATTTGCCGGTGAGAAGTCCGCTCGCGAGAGGTGACCATATCGTGGTGCCGAGGCCGTGATCGCGGAAGACCGGGGCGTATTCCTTTTCGACGCGGGTGCGGTGAAAAAGACTGTATTGGGGCTGCTCCGTGATGGGCGCGTGGAAGTTGTGCGCAGCGCAGAGCCGGAACCCTTCCTGGAGTTGCACTCCACTCCACTCGCTGGTGCCCCAATAGAGAACTTTGCCCTGGGCGATGAGGTCGTGCATCGCGCGGCAGGTTTCAAGGATCGGCGTCGTGGGATCGGGGCGGTGGCAATAGAAGAGGTCGAGGTAGTCAACTTGCAGGCGTTGCAGCGCCGCGTGGCAGGCCTCGAACAGATGTTTTCGTGAGAGACCGGTCTGGTTGGGCTTCTCGTCTTCGCAGCCGAAGTAAGCTTTGCTCGAAACGATGTAGCTGCTGCGGCGCCAACCGGATTTTTTCAGAATCGCGCCCATGACAATCTCGGCTTGGCCGGCGGCGTAGACCTCGGCGTTGTCAAAAAAATTGATGCCGGCGTCGTAGGCGGTGTGGAGGAGTTTCTTGGCGACGGGATCGCCGATTTGTTTGCCGAAGGTGACCCAGGCACCAAAGGAGAGTGCGGAAATTTGCAGGCCGGAGCGGCCGAGGTTGCGGTAAATCATGAGCGGAGGCAGCGAGGTTGGAGAGCGAAGTGGAGGGGAGGATGGCCCACGGAACACACGGAAGACACGGAAGAACTCAAACCGGGAGAAACGAAACCGGGCGAATCATGGGCTGAGCCAGGATTTGGCGGCGATGAGATCGGCGGCGATGAGGCCGTGGCTGGCTTTGACCATCTGCTGCGTCACTTCGGCTCCGCCGGCCCGGAGGAGGGCTGCGAGGCGGGGCGGGTGGTCGAGCGGGACGATGGGATCGGCGGTGCCGTTGAGGAGAAGCACGCGCTTGTCGGAGAGGGACGCCGAGGTGGCGGGTTGATCGAGGACCACCATCGACCGGAGGAGCACGGCGCCGCCGAGGACGGCGGGGTGGAACTGGAGCAAGGTGGCGGCGATATTGGCGCCGTTGGAGAAGCCGACGGCGGTGAGGCGAGTCGGATCGAGGCCGTAGTGGGTGCAGGCGGCGGCGATGAAGTCCGCGAGGGCGTGGGTGCGGCGGGTGACCTCGGCGGGATCGAAACGACCCTCGGCGAGCCGGGCGAAAAAGCGAAGCGCGCCGTGCTCAGAGACATCGCCACGCGGGCTCAGGACGGCGGCACCAGGAGCAAGGGTGCGCGCAAGCGGCAGGAGGTCGCGCTCGGTGCCGCCGGTGCCGTGGAGGAGAAGAAGCGGCGCAGCGTTAGGATCGGTGCCGGGATAGCAGAGGTGGTGGTAGGAGGAGAGCGACACGAGAGGAGAAAGAGTTCTGGAAACCGACGGGCGAGCTTCGAAAACTTTTGTCATCTAATGGATGACAAATTCTTCGCCGCGAGCGGTAGGTTTCAGACGATAGCCCCAAAAAAAATGTCATCCATTAGATGACAAACGGGCCGGAGCTTGCGGGACGAGGTCAAGGAGTGAGCGAGGGCAGGTGGGCTTCGATTTTGGCGCGCTGCGATTCGTAGTGGGCCGGGAGCTTGAGGGCGGTGCCAAGGGTGGCGAGCGGTTCGTCGACGGTGAAACCGGGGTTGTCGGTCGCGATTTCAAACAGGACGCCCTTGGGTTCGCGGTAGTAGATCGAGTGAAAGTAGTTTCGGTCCATCACGGGGCTGACGTGATGACCGAGGCCGGAGAGGATTCTCCGGGCTTCGCTCTGGGTGGTGTCGTTGGGCGTGCGGAACGCGAGGTGGTGAACCGTGCCCGCGCCCGCCAGCCCGCGGAGAAGAGCGGAGTCCACGAGGAGGTCGATGTAACTGCCGGGACCGGCGGCGGCAACGGTGTAGCGGGTGCGCCCCGGGGAGGATTGGGTGGCGCGGTAGCCCATCGGGCCGGTGAGGAGCGCGGCGGTGGGGGCAGCGGAGGTGACGGCGAGCGTCACCGAGTGGAAGCCGCGGATGCCGTGGGCGGCGGAGATCTCCGGGTGCGCGTGGGCGGTGCGGGTATCGGGCTCGGAGGTCGTGACGAGTTCTAAAACGAGACCGTCGGGGTCGGTGAAGCCGAGGACTTTGTCGCCGAAGCGGTCGATCGGCGTGGCGGGAGCGACGCCGTGGGCGAGCAGGCGGGTGGTCCAAAAGGGCAGGCTGCCGGCCGGCACCGAAAAGGCGGTGGCGTAAGCTTGGCCGTGGCCCGGACGGCCGCGACGGATGCCGGCCCAAGGGAAAAAGGTGAGGACGGAGCCGGGAGTGCCGACGCTGTCGCCGTAGTATAGGTGGTAGGTGGACGGGTCGTCGAAGTTCACGCTACGCTTGATCAGGCGCAGGCCGAGCACGCGCGTGTAAAAATCGACGTTGCGACGGGGATCGCCGGCGATGGCGGTGACGTGGTGGAGGCCGGTGAGAGTGAGCGTGGAGGAGAGTGCAGAGGGGTTCACTGATAACATGCTTTGACGTTGAAATGATGCGTGGACGGCGGGGGATTGCAAGCGACGGGGCGGGAGGCCGGAGCTTGTCGGTCAAGGTCGGAGTGAAGGCCGGGTTGCGGCTCGAGTGGTGGAGCCCGATGTCCCCATCGGGTTTTTGGGAGCGCAGGGTGGAGCGCGGGAAGCCCGATAGGGGCATCGGGCTCCACCAATTGAGTTCCACCTCAAGGGTTACCAGCCGTAGTTCCGCTTGATGCGGAGGGCTTCGTAGAGGTCAGGGGAGAGCTCGGTGATGAAGCGGCTTGGGGTCAGCATCATGCCGCCGGGGCCGGCGCGGGAGGCGATCTTCGGGTAGCTCAGATAGAGTTCGTTCCGCGCGCGCGTCACGGCCACGTAGAAGAGGCGGCGTTCCTCTTCGACGTCGCCGCTCTCGATCGCGCGGCGGCCGGGGAATTGGCCGTCGGCGAGACCGATCAAAAAGACGACGTCATACTCGAGGCCTTTGGCCTGATGGATCGTCGTGAGTTTCACGGCGTCGGTTTCGGGGTCGACGCGGCGCTCGCTGGTCTCGCCGTTGAGAAGCACGATTTGCGCGAGGAAGTCCTGGGTCTCCTCGAAGCGTTGAGCGAAGCCGATAAGGGCTTTCAGTTCTTCGAGGCGGTCCACGTAATCGGCGTAGGCGCCTTTGAGGTAGTCGCCATACCAGCCCTCGATGGCGATCTCGACGGTCTCGGGCGGCTTGCGGGTCTGCATCGCCTCGGAGACCTGTTGGAGTGAGCTGCAGAAATTCGGCCAGTCTTCGCGGGCGTCTTTGGCGACTTTGCTGAGGACGTCGTCGGTCGCGAGGACGTCGATGAAGTTTTTTTGGAGGAGCTGGGCGTTTTCGCGGGCGACGGTGTAGATCTTCTGCGCGCCCTTTTCGCCGATCTTGGGGAGAAGAATGGCGATGCGTTGCCAAGCCTGTTCGTCGGCGGGGTTGTAGACGAAGCGGAGGAGGGCGATGAGGTCGCGGATATGTTGGCGCTCGAAAAATTTCACCCCGCTCGTGATCTGGTAGGGAACGGCGGCGCGGGAGAGGGCGAGTTGGATTTCGAGCGCGAGAAAATGCGAGCGGTAGAGGATGGCGATCTCGTTGAGCGAAACGCCGTCGTCTTCGACGAGGGAGCGGATGCGCTTGAGGATGAACTCGGCTTGTTCCCGGTCGTCCATGGCTTGGACGACGAACGGTTTTTGGGAGTTGGCGCGGTGGGCGCGGAGTTCTTTCTCGAAGTGGCGGCCTTTGGGTTGGGCCTCGAGGACGCCGTTGGCGAGGGCGAGGATCTGGGGCGTCGAACGGTAATTGGTCTCGATGCGGTGGATGACGGTGCCGGGGTGACGCTCGGGGAACGTCATGATGTTTTCGAAGTCGGCGCCGCGCCATGAGTAGATACACTGGGCGTCGTCGCCGACGGCCATCACGCGGTGGTGGGCGGCGAGTTTGTCGACGATCTGGGCTTGGAGCGTGTTGGTGTCCTGATACTCGTCGACGAGGACGTGGCGGAAGCGCTGGGCAAAATGTTGGGCGACCTCGGGAGCGTCGGTGAGGAGCTTGAGCCAAAGCTCAAGGAGGTCGTCGTAGTCGACGACGTTTTGCTCGCGTTTTTTCTTGGCGTAGGCGGCGGCGAAGGGCGGAAAGCGGTGGGAAATCTCGCTGTATTGCGGGAACTGGTCGGTGACGGTCTGTGCGAGGGAGAGCTGGGTGTTGCGGGCGAGGGAGAGGACGCTGAAGAGCGGGCCGGGCTTGGGGTTGGTTTTGTCCTTAAAGAAAAGTCGGTCCTCGGTTTCGACGGTTTGTTTGAGGAGCGATTCGGATTCGTCGGCGTCGAGGATGGTAAAATTTTTCGGCAAGCCGATGGCTTCGCCGTGCATCCGGAGGGCGCGGTGGCCGATGCCGTGAAAGGTCCCGCCCCAAAAGCGACCGGGCTCGTAGCCGGTGAGCTGTTGCACGCGGCGGAGCATTTCCTTGGCGGCTTTGTTGGTGAACGTGAGGAGAAGAATTTCCCAGGGCTTCACGCCTTGTGAAATGAGGTAGGCGACGCGGTAGGTGAGGGTGCGGGTCTTGCCGGAGCCGGCACCGGCCAGGACTAGGATCGGCCCGGGTGGGGCGGTGACCGCGGCAAACTGTTCCTCGTTGAGCAGCGCACGAAAATCAATGGGCGGGAAGCCGGGGGGGCCGGAAGGGGCGTCGAGTTCGAAGTCCATGCGTGGGGTGACGGTCGCGGATCGGCGCGGCGGCGCAAAGGAGAAATGCGGGCGCGCGGAGTGCGCGGGTGCGGAACCAAAGGCGACGGGCTTCGGCGGCGGCGAAGGGATCAGATTAGCACGAGCTCGTTGCGGTGGACGACTTCGAGGCGCTTGCGGGCGGGGTGCAGGGCGCGGAGGGCGTCGGCTTTCAGGCCGGCAAGGGCGGGGATTTCTTTGGCCGAGAAATGAGTTTTGCCTCGGGCGAGCACGGTGCCGTCGGGGCCGGCGATGTTGACGATATCGTCGGCGGCGAAATCCCCGCGGGCGTGGGTGACGCCGACGGCGAGCAGGCTGCTGCCGCGTTCGCGGAGGATGGGCACGGCGGGGGCGTTGACGAAGATCGTACCGGCGGGACGCTGGAAGTAGGCGAGCCAGTGTTTCTTGGCATCGAGCGGGATGCCGCTAGGGACGAAGAACGTGCCGGGTCCGGTGCCGCCGAGGAGGCGGGCGATGATCGCGGGCTCGGAGCCGCTGGCGATAAAGACACCGCAGCCGGCGCGGGTGGCGAGTTTGGCGGCGGTGATTTTGGAAATCATGCCGCCGGTGGCGGTCTCGCTGGTGGTGCCGCCGGCCATGGCCTCGATGGTCGGGGTGATTTTTTCCACGACCGGCACGATCTCGCCGGTACCCTTCAGGTCGATGAGACCGGGCGCGGTGGAGAGAATGAGGAGGTGATCGGCCTCGACGAGGCTGGCGACGAGGGCGGAGAGGGTATCGTTGTCGCCGAATTTGATTTCGGCGGCGCTCACGGTATCGTTTTCGTTGATGATCGGAATGGCGCCGTAGCCGATGATCTGGCGGAGCGTTTCACGGACGCCGAGGTAGCGGGAGCGAACGCGGAGGTCGTCGTGGGTGAGGAGAACTTGGGCGACGGTGAGCGCGTGGGGCGCAAAGGCAGTTTGCCACACCTGCATGAGGCGCGACTGGCCGATGGCGGCGCAGGCCTGTTTTTTGGAAACGTCTTTGGGCTTTTTTGTGAGCGCGAGCGCACCCATGCCGAGGCCGACGGCTCCGGAGGAGACCACGATCACTTCGGTGCCGGCGGAGCGAAGCGTGGCGAGTTGCGTGGCTAGGTCGGCGATGCGGGCGGTGTCGAGCTGGCCGATGCCGGAGGTCAGGACGCCGGTGCCGAGTTTGACGACGACACGCCGAGGGGCGCGGCTGGAGATTTCTTTTTTCAACGCGGAGGACGCGGAAAGCGCGGGCGGGCAAACGGGCGGCGGGGAAGGGCGAGTCGAAGACCTCGCCCTACGACTTAGGCTCAGACGGTGAGCAAATCCTTCTCTTTGTGGGCGAGGTGGTCGGCGATGCTCTTGATGGAGGCGTCGGTCGCGGCCTGAATGTCTTTTTCGAGACGCTTGGCCTCGTCTTCGGGGAGCTTGGCTTTTTTGACCGATTCCATGACGTCGCGGCGGACGTTGCGGACGTGAACCCGGCCCTCTTCGGCGAGGCGATGGGCGTTCTTCACGAACTCAAGGCGGCGCTCCTTGCTCATGTCGGGCAGCGGGATGCGGATGACCTTGCCGTCGGGGATCGGGTTGAAACCGAGGTTGGCCTCTTGGATGCCCTTGATGATGTCTTTAATGAGTGAGGTGTCCCACGGCTGAATTTGAATCAGGCGGGCGTCGGGCGTGCTGATGGCAGCGCACTGTTTGAGCGGGGTGCGGGTGCCGTAGGCCTCGACTAGCACGGTCTCGACCATTGCGGGCGTGGCTTTGCCGGTGTGGATGGAGCTAAATTCGTGGAGCGTATGATCCACGGCTTTTTTCATTTTGGCTTGGGCTTCGGCGAGGAAAGGAGAGGACATGGGTGGAGAAAATTGGGATTAACGATGAGGGATTTTCGGTTGCCGGAGCGACGGCACCGGAGGCTAGTTTTTGACTAAGGTGCCGATCTTTTCACCGAGAACAGCTTTGCGGATGGCATGCTCGTCGTTGAGGTCGAAAACGAGGATCGGGACGTTGTTGTCCAAGCAAAGGGAAAACGCGGTCGAGTCCATGACGTTGAGCCGCTGTTTGAGGGCGTCGATGAACGTGATTTGGTCGTATTTGACGGCGTCGGGGAATTTCTTCGGGTCCTTGTCGTAGATGCCGTCGACCTTAGTGGCCTTCATGATGATGTCGGCGTGCATCTCGGAGGCGCGCAGGGCGGCCGTGGTATCGGTGGAGAAATACGGGTTGCCGGTGCCGGCGGCGAAGATGACGACGCGGCCCTTTTCGAGGTGGCGCATGGCGCGGCGGAGGATGAACGGCTCGGCGATCTGGTTCATCGGGATGGCGCTCTGGACGCGGGTGGTGACACCCATTTTTTCCAGACCGTCCATGAGAGCGAGGGCGTTGATGACGGTGGCCAACATACCCATGTAGTCGCCGGTCGTGCGGTCGACGCCGCGTTGGGCGCCTTGGAGGCCGCGGAAGATGTTGCCGCCGCCGATCACGACGCAGACTTCGACGCCGAGCTCGGCGATTTCCTTTACTTGGCTGCAGGTTTTTTCAAGCGTAGCGGCGTCGATGGGATCGCCGGTTTTGCCTCCGCGCAGAACCTCGCCGGAGAGCTTAAGAACGATGCGTTTATACTTCACGCCGAGCGCGACACGTTTGTTGGCATGCATGGTGCGTGAGGAAACGATTGTGCAAAATCGGCGTCAATGCCCGAGATGGCACGATCGAGGCAAACCGCTGTAACTGGGAGTGAAGTCAGTGGTTTTCCGCAAAACCCGACGACTGTGCGGCTGGGGGAATCAGGCTTCGCCACCGGGGACGCCGGAAACGTTCGGTGTTTCTCCGACCCTCAGCTTACGACGACTGAGGGCTTGCGGGCTTCCGTTGGCTCTCTCACGTTCGCAGGCTTCATGAAAAAAGCCCTCATCACCGGCATCACCGGGCAAGACGGTTCGTATCTCGCCGAGCTCTTGCTGGCCAAAGGCTACGAAGTTCACGGCGTGATTCGCCGGGCCTCGACCTTCAATACGAGCCGGATCGATCACCTTTACCGTGACCCGCACGTTAACGGCGTGAAGCTCCATCTTCACTACGGCGACCTCGCCGATTCCGTGCAGATGGTAAAGCTGCTCTACGAGCTCCAGCCCGACGAAATCTACAATCTTGGGGCTCAATCCCATGTGCGCGTTTCCTTCGATATCCCGGAGTATACGGGTGACGTCGTGGGGCTCGGCTCGGTGCGAATCCTCGAGGCGATCCGCGAGGCCGGCCTAGTGAAGAAATGCCGATTCTACCAAGCTTCGTCGTCGGAGATGTTCGGCAAAGTCCAAGAGGTCCCGCAGGTTGAGACCACGCCGTTTTGGCCGCGCTCGCCCTACGGTTGCGCAAAAATGTATGCTTACTGGCTCACGGTGAATTACCGCGAGAGCTACAATCTTCACGCCTCCAACGGCATTCTCTTCAACCACGAGAGCCCGCGCCGGGGCGAAACCTTCGTCACCCGTAAAATCACCCGCGCGGCCACCCGGATCAAACTCGGCCTCCAGGACCGCCTTTACATGGGTAACCTCGACGCCCAGCGCGACTGGGGCTACGCCAAGGAATACGTCGAGATGATGTGGGTCATGCTGCAACAGGACCAACCCGACGACTACGTGGTCGCGACGAATGAGACCCACACGGTGCGGGAATTCATCCAAGAGACATTCGGTCTGCTGAATCTTGATTGGGAGAAATACGTGAACTACGACGCCCGTTACGAGCGTCCCGCCGAGGTGGAACTCCTGATCGGCAATCCCGCCAAAGCCAAAAAGCAACTCGGCTGGGAACCGAAAGTTAAGTTCAAGGAGCTCGTGAAAATTATGACCGAGGCCGACCTCGAACTGGCCAAGCGCGAGGCTCAGATCGCGAAATTACCGTTGCCCTGATTGCGAACCACGAACCACCCGAACGACGCGAAACCGGCGTAATTGCCGGGCTCACTTTCGTGGGGTGGTGTGTTTCGTGGTAAATTGCCCTTTTCTACTATGAGGCTCTTCATTGCAGGTCACAACGGCATGGTCGGCGGAGCGCTGGTCCGTCGCTTCTCCCGCGAGTCCGGCACCACGTTGCTGCTCCGCACGCGCCGCGAACTCGATCTCACCTCGGCGGCCGCAGTTGATGCGTTTTACGCCGCCGAGAAGCCCGAAATTGCCATCATCGCTGCGGCCAAGGTCGGTGGTATCCACGCCAACAACACCTACCCGGCCGAGTTCCTCTTCGAAAACTTGGCGATCGCCGCCAACACGATCAACGGCGCCTACCGCGCGGGGGTGAAGCGCCTGCTCTTTCTGGGCAGTTCGTGCATTTACCCGAAGTACGCGCCGCAGCCGATGCCCGAGGCTTGCCTGCTCACCGGCCCGCTCGAGCCGACCAACGAGGCCTACGCCATCGCTAAGATCACCGGCCTCAAGCTCGCCCAGTCCTACCGCAAGCAATACGGCGTGCTCTATCACTCCGCAATGCCGACCAACCTCTACGGCCCCGGCGACAACTACCACCTGCAGAACTCGCACGTGCTACCCGCCCTGATCCGGAAATTTCACGAGGCCAAAGCCGCGGGTCGGCCCGAGGTCGTCGCCTGGGGCACCGGTACGCCGAAACGCGAGTTTCTCCATGTGGACGACCTCGCCGACGCTTGTGCCTTCCTGCTCGGGCTGGATAACCCGCCCGATTGGATCAACGTCGGCACCGGGACCGATGTAACCATTCGCGAACTCACGGAGTGTGTCGCCGCCGTCACTGGATTTTCCGGGAAGATCCTCTGGGATGCCACGAAGCCCGACGGCACGCCGCGCAAGCTCATGGATGTTTCCCGTCTTTCGGGTCTTGGCTGGACGGCGAAAATCGCGCTGCGGGCCGGAGTCGAAAAGACCTACGCCGCCTTTCTCTCGGAACAGGCCGCCGGCACGCTGCGCGAGTAAGAGTAGGTTTATTCCGATCCCCGTTCCTTACTCGGCCCGCGGGCCAGGAGGACGCGGAACGCGGACCGCGACGAGGGCGTCGCGTCTCCAAAGAACTTAACTCAAATTAAAGGGGTTCGACGTTCGCTTCGCCCGCGAGGCGTTTTCGTTTGCCGCCGTCCCCGGTTGTCGGCGAGTTTCTTCTTTCCCATCATGGTCTCCACCGAAAACAACAACCAGATCGAAGCCATTAAGAAGCGCGCCGGGCATCTATGGAGGTTTCTTTGACTGTGATCAAAAGCAGCGTGAAATAGAGTCGATGGACGCCCAAATGGGCGACCCTGATTTCTGGAACAGCAGCGACCGCGCTCAGAAGCACATCGCGAAACTCAACGGCCTTAAAAAAGCCGTGTTCCCCGTCGTGGCTTATCAAAAGAAGCTCGATGACATGGCGATGATGAACGAGCTCATGGCCGGCGAAGACGTCGCCGCTCAAGAAACCTACGACAAAGAGCTCGCCAGCACCCTCGCCGCGCTCACGACCGAGCTCGATGAGCTCGAGATCGCCTCGTTCCTCACCGGTCAGTTCGATCGCAACAACGCCATCTTCTCCATCCAAGCCGGCGCCGGCGGCACCGAGTCCAACGACTGGGCCGACATCATGTTTCGCATGTATTCCCGTTGGGCCGAGCGGCGCAATTACACCGTCGAGCTCATGGATGTGCAGCCCGGCGACACCGCTGGCATCAGCAAAGCCACCATCTTGATCAAAGGCGAAAACGCCTACGGCTACGCCAAGGCCGAGCGCGGCGTCCACCGCCTCGTGCGCATCAGCCCTTTCGATTCCAACAAGCGCCGCCACACGTCGTTTTGCGCCGTCGATGTGGTCGCCGAGATCACCGAAGACATCGACGTCGAGCTCAACGAAGTCGACATCCGCGTGGACGTTTACCGCTCCTCCGGCAAAGGCGGCCAAGGCGTCAATACCACCGACTCCGCGGTCCGCCTTACGCATGCGCCGACAGGTATCGTCGTCGTCTGCCAAAACGAACGTTCGCAGATCAAAAACAAAGCCACCGCCATGGTCGTGCTCAAAGCTCGTATCTATGAGCGGAGGCAGGACGAGCAGCGCGCCGAGATGGACAAATTCTACGGCGAGAAGGGTGAAATCGGTTTCGGTGCCCAGATCCGCAGTTACGTGCTCCAACCCTACCAGATGGTAAAAGATCTGCGCACCGGCATCAGCACGAGCGATACGCAAGGCGTCCTAGATGGCGATCTCGACCGCTTCGTCAACGCTTGGCTCCGCGCCGGCTGTCCGCGCCACCGCAACAAAGATATCCAGATGGATGAGTAAGCCGCGCCCAAATCGCGAAAGGTGGAGCCCGATGTCCTCATCGGGCTTTTTTTGCGCCCGCTCCGCCCGTTGCGCCGTATTTGCCCTTTCTTTTCTCCGCTGCTCAATCGTCTTTGACTCTCAGCTCTCAACTCTCAGCTCTCAGTTCCGATTCTCTCATCATGTCCGACCTGTCCCACGAACACCTCCGCTCCACGTTCGCCGCGCAGTCGCTGTTTGAGGACAAGACCTGGCAACTTTCGCCCGAGGCGTGGCCGCTCTCCACGGAGCAAGTGGCGCAACTCGAGGCCATCGGCGTCGCCTGCCTCAAGTTTCACCAAGCCCTCGAGAATCTCTACCTGCGCTCCGCCGCCGGAAAAAATCTCCTGCGCAACAAGCCACTGCTCGCGCCGTGGGTCGCCGACTACCTCGACCGCGGCAAGCCTGCGCATCTCATCGCCCACGCCCGTGATCCGAAGAATCGCGGCACGTTTCCCACCGTCCTCCGGCCCGACCTCCTGCTGACCGACGAAGGCTTCGTCATGACCGAGCTCGACTCCGTGCCGGGCGGCATCGGCCTGACCGCCTTTCTGAATCGCCTCTACACCGCCGGTGATCCCGCCGCGCCCATCCTCGGTGCCGGCGACGCGATGATCAAAAACTTCCACGCCTCGCTCGCCGCTCTGCGTCCCGGCGAGCGCAACCCCCTCATCGTCCTCGTGGTGAGCGACGAAGCCGCGACCTACCGCCCCGAGATGCACTGGCTCGCGTATCAACTGCAACTCCTCGGCCATCGCGTGTTTTGCCTGAAGCCCGAAGATATTTTTCCCCTAGAAAACGCCCTCTTTTTCTCCGCCGACGGCAATCCGGAAAAAATCGACGTCATCTACCGTTTTTTCGAACTCTTCGATTTGGCCAACATCCGCACGGAAAAATTTATCTTTGAATCGTGGGCGGCCGGCGAAGTTGCCCTGGCGCCGCCCATGCGCCCGTTCCAAGAGGAGAAACTCGCCCTCGCGCTCTTCCACCATCACCTGCTTGCCGATTACTGGGCTGAGGCGCTCGGCGGCCGCACGCTCAAACTCCTCCGCGCGCTGATCCCGCCCTCGTGGATCATGGACCCCGCGCCGCTGCCGCCGGGAGCGATCCTTGATGCGCCCCACGCCGCCGGCCGCCCGCTGAGCGAGTGGCGCGATCTCGCCAATGCCACGCAGAAAGAACGTGATCTCATCATCAAGATTTCCGGCTACCACGAGACCGCATGGGGCGCCCGGAGTGTGATTCTCGGCAGCGATTGCTCGCGCGAGGAATGGCAAAATGGTCTCGACCAAGCGATCGCCCTCGCGCCGACCAATCTGCACATTCTCCAGACGTTCAAAAAACCCCGCCGCCTCGAACACCGGTTGTATCGGGAGGCAAGTGGCACGGGCGTCCCGCCCGTGGGTTCGCCGGGAACAGGCGAAGCGTTTATCGCCCGCATAACTGCCGGCCGTCTCCGCCTTTGTCCCTATTATTTCGTCGTCGCCGGCCAACCCCGCCTCTCGGGCGCCCTTGCGACCTTCTGCCCGCCCGACAAAAAAATCATTCACGGCATGACGGACGCGGCGCTGTTGCCGTGTCGGATGGTGTAGTCGAGCCGCCAACGACTGCGGCCTTTCCAGTTTTTACAATTGGCGTTAGCCGCTCTCTGCGTCCCTAGATCTCGCGTGGACCGCAGTTGACCGCAAAAAGCAAAGCGCGATTCTTTTTAAGACCCCTGATTTCAAGGACAACAGCTAGCCCCTCTGGCTTGGCGGGCCTTTAATCTTTCTCATCGGTCGATACGTCGGGCGTTGCCTCCACGAATTCTAGCAGGTCACCGGGCTGGCATTTTAGCTCGCGACATAAAGATTCGAGGGTGCTGAAGCGCACGGCGCGCGCCTTGTTGGTCTTGAGGATCGAGAGGTTGGCGAGGGTGAGGTCCACGCGCTCGGCCAGCTCGGTGAGCGAAATGCGGCGTTCGAGCATCATGCGATCGAGATTGATTCGGATGGGCATAGAAATGCGCGTCAGACGGTGAGATCGGCTTCCTGTTTCAGTTTCACGCCCTGGCGGAAGACTTCCGTGAGGCAGAGCACGAGCAGGCCATAGATGATTTGGCTTATTGCCAAATCCGCTGACGTGGGTGCCATGCTTGATAGGAAATCGGCTGAGTTCGGCGAGGCGACCTGCAGCCCGCGGAACGACAGGCTCGCGTTTATGTAGGAGGCGACGTAGGGTGCGGACCAGATCTGCGCGGCGAACCCAGCCACGGCTTCAGCGATGAGAAGCCAACCGAAACGGCGCACGAGTTTGAGATTTCCGTCACTGAAAATCTCGCCGTTTCCAACGTTGCGGCACAACCGGCAAATCCAGTGGCAGGCGAAAAACGCCAGGATGAGACCGACGCCAAAGGTCACGGACCAAACCGTGCGGTGCGAGGTGCGCTCGGCGGGAGTGACGAGTTGGAGTGAGAGATTGCCGCGCAGGTTTTCGATCTCGACGGTGCGGTTGGTGCCGTCAGCGGTGTTTTTGGCTACTCGAACGGGTGATTTGAAGGACACTTCGCCGAGGTCGTGCGTGATGTCTGTTCGTTGGATGAAGAGGTGGATCGGAATCATAACAGCCCCGACGACAGTGATGCCCCGGCCGAGGGCGAAGAGCCGACGAACATTGGTGATGAGTTTCGACGTTGGCTTCATTATGATTTATTGAATATCAATAAATAATATTGATAATCAACCTCAAAATATTGAARAACAATAAACAAATGTCGCCCGGCCTATCCCTTAGACAGAAACAATGAACCCGCGGTAGCCGCTGGGGCGCGGACTTGATCTCAACGTGATGAGCAGCGTGAGGGCGAACTTAGCGGCGCGGAGACCCTGCTCTACTTTCTACCAGCGGACTTTTGCGGGGAAAAACTCGCGGATGAGTTCTTCGTAATACGGCTTCAACTTCGCGACGTCGGGGGCTTCGTGGCTCTTGGTGTAGAGGTCGTAGGTGTTGAATTTCAGCACCCACGGCATGAGCGCGCGGTCGGCGGGCGTGCAGAATTGGTCATACCCGCCTTCGCGGTGCCACGGATAAAAGCTGTGGTAGCGGAGCATCGCGAGGCCCTCGGGCGGGAGATAATCTTTCGCGACGTGATAGATGTATTCGTCGTGGCCCCAGGAAAGGACGACGTTGTCCAAGCCGCAGCCGGGCTCGTAGATGCCGTTGGGCGTCTGGAAGCGGGCGACTTGGCTGTCGGGGTTGGCGGCGAAGAATTTAGGGAAGACGTTTTTGTCCGAGAACGCGCAGCCGGTGGCAAAGGTGTCGCCGACGACGGCCCATTGCGGTTCGCCCCAGAGGCAGAGTATTTTGCCGAGGTCGTGAATGAGGCCGGTGAGGATCATCCAGCGAGGTTGGCCGTCGCGGCGCATGGCCTCGGCGGTTTGAAGGAGGTGCTGGAGCTGGGAAAGATCGGTGTCAGGATCGGAGTCGTCGATGAGCTGGTTCAAATATTCCATGGCTTCCCAGATGCCCATGGTGAGGCGGGTGCGGCCGAGAAATTCTTTGCGTTTGGCGAGGGCGAATTCGTGGGTCTGGTGCGTGTGGTTGAGCCGGTAGAATTCTCGGACGGAGGGCCGGGCTTCGGCTTCGTAGACGCGGAAGTCTTCCTTCTTTTTGTCTGCATCGGTGCCGACGCTAGGCGTGCCGCGGGCGGGGGCCGGAGCGGGCTCGGGGTATTTGTCCTTCAGAAAATCCTCCCACTCGTCGAGGCTGGCGAGCGGTTGGTCGCTGGCGGGGGCGGGGTCGGAAGGGGTAATCATGGGGATTTTGAATTAAGAGTTTCGGCTTTCGATTCTCGATCCT
Organism: Opitutia bacterium; assembly: GCA_002737275.1. GTDB lineage: Bacteria > Verrucomicrobiota > Verrucomicrobiia > Opitutales > Opitutaceae > Tous-C4FEB. Next base: position 9,635 of record NSIG01000016.1, on the reverse strand, counting down.
CGATTGCGGAAGGCGGATTGGCGAGAACGGGATTAAACCTTGGGCCGGGGGCGAAGGTGGGCGAGACCACCGTCAATCGAGTAAGTCTGGCCGGTGACCCAATCGGCGTCGAGCGAGAGTAGCCAGGCAATGAGACTTGCGACCTGATCGGGACGGCCGATGCGACCGAGGGGGTGCATTTTTTCGGAGAAGGCGCGGGCGGCTTCGCTGGCGAGGAGCGGAGCGGCGAGCGGGGTGTCGACGAGACCGGGTGCGACGGAGTTCACCCGGATGTTGCGCGGCGCGTAACTGGCGGCGGCGGAGCGCACGAGGCCATCGACCCCGGCCTTGGCGGCGGCGATGGCTTCGTGGGCGGGCAGGCCGGCTTGGGCGGCGACGGAGCTGATGAAGACGATGCTGCCGGCGTTTTGCGACTGCATTGGCCCGAGGGCGGCGCGAAGGCCGTAGAAGGCGGAGTTGAGGTTCAGGTCGAGCACGCGCAGCCATTCCTCGGGACGGGTTTGGTGGGCGGGCTTGATCACAATCGAACCGACGGCGTGGACGTAGCCGTCGAGCCGGCCGTAGTGGGCGACGGTGGCGGCAACGGCGGCTTCGAGCTCGGCGGGTTGAGTGGCATCGGCCGTGAGGGTGAGCAGCGCGGGGAGCTCGGCGTGCAGGGCGGCAAGTTTATCGGCGTTGCGGGCGTAGCCGGCGACGTTGGCACCGGCGGCGGTGAGGCGGCGGGCGAGGGCGGAGCCGATGCCGCCGGTGACGCCGGCGATGAGAATGACGGGAGGAACGGAGGGGAACGCGGTTGGGTTTTCGCTAGACGACATGAAGGTAAATGTGTGGCGGTTTGGGCGAAACGCCAAACTGGCGAGCGAATTTTTTCGCGCGACGAAAATGCCCCCGCTGGCGCGCCCGAAAGATCAGTTTCGTGGGGCGGCGATCCGGGCATACCCCACCCAGCTGAAAGACACCGTGGCGGCCGCACGGTTTAAGCCGGCGGCAAAGTGAGCCGGCAGAGGTGAGGGGCAAGCGGGGGAGCCTCGTGCCCCGATCTGCCGAAAGGGTTTAGGCGACGGCGCTGATTATTTGGAGTGCCGGGCCGGTGCGGCCGGGTAGCATCACACTTTCGCCGAGGTGGCGACCGACGAGTTGGCGACCGAGCGGCGAGGCGACGGTCACGACCACGACCGTTTGTCCCCCAATGACAACTTCGAGACCGCCGCGGTGCGGGCCGAGAAAATAGACGGCCGGTTCTCCGCCTACTTCGAGGGTCACGAGTGCGCCGGTCGCGATGGCGTCGCGGGGGCCAAACGCGGGAAGCACGAGCGTTTGGTAGGCTCCGATCGCGGCTCCGAGCTCCGTCGCGAGCTTGGCTTGGCCGGCGGCGAGATAGGCGGCCGACTGGCTACGCATATCGTATTTATCCTCGGAGCGATTTTCCTCGTCGGTGGCCTCGGCGTGGGCGTCGTGCGCGGCGGCGGTGAGCGTGGCGAGCTCGGCTTCGAGCAGGGAGAGGATGGCCTGGCGCAGCGCGGCTTTGTCCATGGTGAAGTCCGATGTCAGGCAACGCAGCGCGAAGCCGCAAGCCCGTTGCTGGACGACTCCCTGCGCAAATCAGCGCTGCGAACGGACTGCAATCGCCCAAAAACATCGCCGCACCGACGCTCCCGCCCCCGGGTTTCGGGAGCGAATGCATCATAATCGCAGATTCAGCAGTCGCAGGAAATCCCCGAAATCTTAACCACAGATGAACCCGGATGAACCCGGATAGATAAGGGTCAACCGACGTCACCTTGCGGGCGAAACGGTCGGCGAATTAAAGTTTTTGGTATCCGTGTCCATCCGTGGTTTGCCCGCGGTTTAACGGCGGTTTTTTGGGGCAATACGTTGCAAACGGGGTCGGGCGATTTTCGGGCAAGAACAGGGAGTATCACTGCGGGCTGGCGGTGAGCGCGGGAGTGGGTTTGTTGGGGAGATGTTGTCCAAACCGATTCCCGGATCCTCGGGGGAAGTGTTGACCGAGTTGCCCTCGCCTTACGTGCCCCACGCGGCGACGGGGTTGCTGCACCTGCCGCGATTTCTGGCCAAGTGTCGTTACGTGAAGACGCACGGTGCGCTGCCCGCGAGCTACGCGAAGAATTACAAGCGAGGCATGGATAAATTTCTCTGCTTGCACCTCGAGATCGACCCGGCGGCGGTGGAAGCAATCGTCCATGAGTGCATGTCGGCCGGGTTGGGCGATTCGGAGCGCGATCGGCGGTTGCTCGCGTTGTTCCCGGCGGAAATGCGGGTCGCCAAGTGGAACCGGGACTACGTGCAAAAAGGCATGACGACCGCCGGTCGCGATTTCTTGAAAACCGCGCTCACCAACATGGGCTGCGCCGACCGCACCGAGCAGATCCTCAGCGTCGCCGATCTGATGGATTTCGACGAAGGGCGGATCGAATAGAAGACGGTTCGCTCTTCTCATTTCGCGACCCGGTTCAAACCAGCGGTCGGAAAAGTTTGTCATCTAATAGATGACAAACACCTCTGAAGGAGAGGCGGTTTGTTTGGGGCCAACGAGCCCGGTTTTTCGAGGCGGGAGTTTCGTCTGCGTAAAATCGGTCATGGTGACGACGACGTGACTGCGCTGTTGGCTGGTCTCGACGCGGGCAGGGGCGGCGGCGATTTGCGCCAAGGGGAGGGTGCGGTCGATCACCGCTCGGTGGTGCCTGCGGGCGGCGAGATCCACCAGCCATGCCACATCGGCGGGGCGTGCCGGGGCGAGACCACCGAATTGCAGCCGGCCTTTCGGTCCGAGGCGAAAGCCGGCCAACATGCCGGACAAGTCGGCGGCGATGGCGAGGTAGAGCCCGCTGGGCCGGAGCGCGTGGTAAGCTTCGCCGAAGGTGTTCGCCCGACGGTTTTCATGATGACGTCGTAGCGGGCACCGTCGTGGGCGAATTCCTGCCTGCGGTAGTCGAAGGGGTACGGCAGCCCCGAGGCGGCGCAGCAGTTCGAGATTAGCGGCGGAGCTTGTGGTGCTGACGACTGCGCCCAGATGGCTGGCGATTTGCACGGCGGCCGAGCCGACGGAGCCGGCGCCGCCGAGGATCAGCACCGGCTTCGGCGGGCTGCACGCGGGCCTTCTCGTGGAGGGAGTGCAGCGCGGTTGAGCCGCCGAAGCAGAGCGCGGTCGCCGAAAGAGACCGCGCGGGCGTGGAAGCGGATCAGCACCTCGCGGCCTTGGGCGCGGGTACGGGCCGGCCCACGCGGCGCACGGTTTCAGGCGGAACGCAGCGGGAGCAGGGCGCGGCGTGCATGGTCAGGATCGGATGTTTCGGCGAGTCCGCGCAAAATCATTGGCGGACCTTAACCGCGAGCATCGCGAGCAAGCTCGCTCCTACATTTGAAGAACTGCGGCCAAGCCCCCTCAGATCAGGCCAACGACCAAGGGGAGCGCATGGCGCGGGTGCGGAGGCGGTTGGCCGCATCGTCGCCCACGAATTCTTCTTTGGCCGCGTCCCATTGCAACTTGCGGCCGAGAACCATCGCGATCTGGCCGAGGTTGCACACGGTCGTCGTGCGGTGGCCGAGTTCGACGTCGGCAATGGGGCGAGCGCGGGAGCGCACACATTCAAAGAAATTGTCCTGATGATTTTTGCTGAGCTCGAGCTGGATGGGCTTGTTGGGTGCCTGCATCTCGCGGAGCAGATTGGGATCGGAGGCGCTCATCTTGTCGCGCGCGATGTCGAGCCAGCCGCGCTCGCCGACGAAGCGCACGGTGCCGCCGCCTTCGTAGCGGGTGCGGCAGTGCATGGGCACGCCGTTGGCGTAGCGGACGGTGAAGTTGACGCTGGTCGCGTTGGTAAAAAGGCCGCTGCTGGGGAACTCGCCCTTGCCTTCGACGGAGACGGGGCCGCTGTCATCCATGCCGAGCGCCCATTGGCCGATGTCGAGGTAGTGGGCGCCCCAGTTGGTCACTTGACCGTAGGCGCTCTCGGCGATGAAGCGGAAATTGTAGTGGCAACCGATGGACGAGTAGGGCCGCCACGGGGCGGGCCCGAGCCAGAGATCCCAATCGAGGTTAGCCGGCACGGCCTCGGGTTTCCAGGTGGCGTCGCAGAAGCGGTTGTTTGGTGGAATCCAGCAGTCGATGCGGTCGAGTTTGCCGAGACCGTTGTTGCGCACGAATTCGGCGACGTCGTGGAAACGTTTCATCGAGCGGTGTTGGGTGCCGTGTTGGGCCACGCGGCCGTATTTGCGGGCGGCCTCGACGACGGCGCGGCCCTCGGCGATGGTGAGGGTCAGTGGTTTCTCGATGTAGACATCCTTGCCGTTGCGCATCGCGTCGATGGCGATCAACGCGTGCCAGTGGTCGGGCGTGCAAATGAAGACGGCGTCGATATCGGGGCGGCGGTTGAGTTCGCGGAAGTCGCTGTAGGTTTTGCAATCGGTGTTCTCGTAGGCGGTGTTGACGCGGACGGCGGCGGCGTTGACGCGGTCGCGGTCCACGTCGCAGACGCCGAGGACCTTGAGTGACTCGGGCGAACCGAGGAGCGGGCCGTAGTGGCCATCGGCGATGTTGCCGCAGCCGATGATGCCGACAGTGATTTTCTTGCTCGGGGCGTTTTGCCCGCGGAGACCCGAGGGCAAAATGAGCGGGGCGGCGGCGACGGCGGTGGCGAGGGCCGAGTGGCGAAGGAAATCGCGGCGGCTGAGGGGCGAGGAATTCATGGCGGTTTAGGCTTTGAAGGTGGCGATGCGGGCAAGGGCGCGGGTGGCGGCTCCACGCACGATGGCGGGCTCGGTGGCGGCGTCCTTGATGGCGGTGAGGGCGGATTTGGCGGCGGTGTCGCCGCGCACGCCGATGCTACCGATGAGACCGGCTTTGGCGTTGCCGGTGAGGGTGCCGAGGGCGGCGAGAAACGCGGCGTCGGCCTCGGGGCCGGTGATGGGTTGCAGTGCGTAGCGGGCGGCTTCGGTGGTCTTGGCGTCTTGGAGGAGCGGGGCGAGAACGGGCACGCTCTTGGCCGAGCCGACCATGGCGAGCATCTGGCAGATGAAAGCGAGGCCCGCTTCCGTGCGGCCGGGAGTCGCGAGGGATTTCAGGAGTTGCTGCTCGGTGCGGCCAGTCTCCGCGGCCGGGGTGTGAATCACGCGTTCGCGGACGGTCCAGGCGTAGCTACGGTCGCCGCCGTATTCGATGAGGGCGCATCGGGCCCATGGGTCGGGTGAAGGGCCGGCGTTGGAGTAACGATCGGCCGGATTGGCCGAGACGACTTTCTTGGACTTGGCCGCGGGAGCGGCGGGAGTTTCCGCGTTCATAATTTAAAAAAAGGACGGGTGGGGGTTGCGGGGCGAGTTATCGGAACCGCACGGGCAAGGACGCGGCAAGGGCAATTTGGGTGCGCGCAGATTTTTCCAGGCTTCGGGTTGCATCCTGAAAGCCACGCTTTCAGGTTTTGGGCTTTCCCATGGTCAAAGGTCAGAAAGTAGTCTGCATCAACGATACGTTTTCCGCGTTTATCCGGGCGCTTTACAAGCAGCTGCCGGTGAAAGGAAACACCTACACGATCCGCGAGGTCTTTCTCGGCCGGGAGAAAATCGTGAAGGGCGGCGACTCCGCTACGGTCGGGCTGCTGCTCTCCGAGCTCACCAATCCGCCCGATCCCTTTCACCAAGGGAAACAGGAACTCGGCTTCACGTCCGAGCGCTTTGCTCCGATGGAAGAACTGCCGCCGGAAGAGGCCGTGGCCAGCGAGGGCGAACTCGTTGGCGCCGGCGCGGAAAAACATCAGGGCGGCTATTGGTCGAACTGAGCGCGCGCTTCACCCGCTTTTTTGCTCTTCATTTCTATTTTCACCATGAACATCCGTCCCCTCCGTCTTGTTTCGCTTCTCGGCCTCGCACTTTTGGGCGCCGCCTCGTTGTCCGCTCAGGAATCGCCGGTCTTCGAACTTCGCACCTACACCGCCATGCCGGGCAAACACGCCAACGTGCTCGCGCGGTTCCGTGACCACACGCTCAAGCTGTTTGAAAAACACGGCATGACCAATCTGGGTTACGCCGTGCCGATGGACGCGAAAGACGGAGCCGGCGAGAAACTCGTCTATGTGTTGCAACACAGGAGCCGGGAGGCGGCCAAGGAATCGTTCAAGGCGTTTGGCGCCGATCCGGCGTGGAAAGCGGTCGCCAAAGCCAGCGAGGTGGACGGAAAGATCGTCGCCAAGATCGAGTCGGTGTTTCTGACGCAGGTCCCTTATTCACCCCAAGTGGCCAACTATGACGGCCCGCCGCGCGTCCTCGAAATGCGCACTTACACCACGCCTCCGGGCAGGGTCGCGGCGATCGATGCGCGCTTCCGCGATCACACGATCGCGCTGTTCGCCAAGCACGGCATGACCCATCTGGGCTACTATCATCCGATCGACGCCGACAAAGGCGCGGGCTCGACGCTCATTTATTTTCTCGCACACAAAGACCGCGAGGCGGCGGCGAAATCGTTTGCCGCGTTCCGGGCCGATCCGGACTGGATTGCGGCGCGTGCCGCCTCGGAGAAAGCCGCCGGCGGTCCGCTCACCGTGAAGGACGGCGTGAAGTCGGTGTTCTTGGTGCCGACGGATTTCTCTCCGGTGAAGTAAGGACCGGGCGACCGGTTAGCGCAGGGCGCGGATTTTTTCCGTGAGCGCGGCGGCTTGCGCCTCGGCGGCGGCGAGGGGCAGGCCCGCGGTGACGCCCGGGCGGCGGTGTCCGGTCGCGGTGAGCCAGGCGTGCATGCGGAGTTTGCGGCGCTCGCGGATGAGCGTGAGCAGCGCGCCGTCGGGCCGGGTCGCGAGCCCGGCGAGCAGTTCGCCGTCGTCGGGGCGCAAGTTCCAAGCGGTCAGTAGGGTGCGCGCGATAACGGCGTGGCCGAGGGCGTCGGGATGGACGCCGTCTTTTGAGAAGGTGAACTGCGGATCGGTGGCGCGGCGCTGCGCGAGTGCGGCGGTCATGGCGCCGTGGACGTCGATCACGGTCCAGCCGCTGGTGCGTTGCGCGAGCAGCCAGGCGGAGTAACGGGCGAGAACGTCGTTGTAGCCCGAGAACGGCGCGGGATACGCATCCAGCCCGGCGGGCAGGACCTTGGCGGCAATGGGCAGCGGATCGAAGACGGGCGGCGTGAGGAAAATGATCGTGGCGCCGGCCGCGACAACGGCGGCGTGCAGCCGGTTTATGCCCTCGCGAAAAGCGGCGAAGCGATCTTCGGCGAAGGGAAAATAAATGCCGTCGTTCATGCCGTAGCAGGCGATGACGAGGTCGGGCTTGGTCTGCGCCAAGACGCGGCCGAGACGTTCGCGGAGATCGGGGCGGGGGAATTTTCCGCCGGCGTGACCGGCTTCGGAGAGGCCGGAAACGGTTTCGCTGGAAAGCCCGAGGTCGATGATCTCGCCGCGCCAATCGGGTGCGCGGGTGTGGATCACGGTCTCGATGAAGTCCACATACGCCCCGCCGAAGGTGATGCTGTCCCCGAGGAACAAAACGCGCCCGGCGGCGTCGACGGCGGGAGGCAACGGCGTGGCGGCGGTGGCAAACGGGGCCGGCGCGAAGACACCGAGGGCGAGGAGGAGCGGCAGGAAGCGCATGGGTGGACGGGGTGAAAGCATGACCGAGGGAGAGCGGGGTGGCGGGGCTATTTTAGCATTTCGATAAAGGTGAGAAGGTCGGCCATGTCGCCGGGCTTGAGGCCGGCTCCGAGGCCCTCGGGCATGAGACTCAGGCCGTCGGAACGGCTGCCGCGCACCTGGGCGCGGGGCAAAACGATCTCGCCGCCACCCATGATTTTGAGGGTGAGACCGGTAGCGTCATCGCGCACGACGATGCCCGTGTAAGCATTGCCGTCTTTGGTCGTCACATCGTAGGCGATGTATTGCGGGGCGACTTCCTGGTGCGGCTGGAGAATCGCCGTGAGTAAGGCTTCGCGGCCCTTGGATTTTACGGTGATGAGATCGGGGCCGAGCGCGAGGCCCTCGTCGCCGGCACGGTGGCAAACCAAGCAACGGCCCTGATAAATCGCGCGGCCGCGGGCGGCCTCGCCGGTGAGGGTGAGGGCGGGTTGGAACGTGGCGGTGACCTCGGCGCGCGACGGCGGGATCACCGAGGCGAGGGCGGTGCGGGCGAGGGCGGCGATTTTTTGGGTTTTGTGCTGGGTGAGAGCCTGGACCTGGGCGGCAGGAATTTCGGCGGGCTTGATCGTGCCGGCGGTGATTGCCGTGAGCAGGGCGACGGCGCGGTCTTCGCGGGCAATCAATGCGGCCAAGGCGGCCTCGCGGGCGGCGGGCGAGCCACTGCGCCAGGATTCGATCAGGGTAGTCGTAACGGCGGGCAGCGGATGTTGGGCGAGGACCTTGATCGCGGCGGATTGAATCTCGGGCGGTTGGCCGGCCGCGAGACAGGCGACGAGGGCGCGGCGCGCGGTGTCGTAGGGCGCGACGTCGAGCAGGGCGAGGGCGGCGAGGCGGGCGGCGACGGGGGCTTTGGCGTCGGCGGCGGTGGTGGCGGCGCGGGTGAAGACCGTGCTCAACTTGCCGGAGGAATCGGCCGCTGTGATCGTGGTGCCGCTCCGGCGCAGGCCGTCGCCGAGCGCGCGAATCCAGAGTGGATTCGTGCCGGGCTGGGCGATGAAAGCGATCAATTCGGCCCGGTCGGCGGGGGAGCTTAACGCGGCGCGGATCTCGATCAACTTGGCGACAAACGGAGCAGCGGCGTTGGCCGTGGCGAGATCCCGGGTGAAGGCGGGGAGTAGGGTGGCGTTGAGCGCGGCGGGCGGGGCGGTGAGGAGGGCGGCGGAGATCCACGGCTCGGCGTGGTCGCGGGCGGCGAGGCGCGCGAAAGCGGGCGCGAGGGCGGGCGACGTGGGCAGCGTGAAGGCGAGTTGGAAACGCACGCGCGCATCGGCGTCGGCGACGAGGGCGGAGAGTTTTTCGAAGAGGGCGGGAGCGGACACGGGCGGGACGCCCGTGCCACTTCGGAGTAGTTTCTCGGAGTAGAGGACGCCGTGTTCGCGCAGGCGGGCGTCGGCGCTGGTGAGCGCGGCGAGGACGGGGGTCTCGGTGAGTGCGCCGAGGCCGTCGAGCACACCGAGGGCGTGGTGTTGCGCGAGGGGATCGGTGAGGGCGCGGAGCAGCGGGACGGCGGCGGCATCTTGCCGTTCGTAAAGGAGGCGGGCGGCGGTATCGCGGTGCCAGCCGTTGGGGTGGGCGAGGGTGGCGACGAGTTCGGCGGTGGTGGCAGAGCCGAGGGCGACGCGGGGGCGGCGTTGCCACGTGGCGTTGTCGGGGACGAGGCGGTAGAGGCGGCCGCGGTTGTGGCCGCTGTTGAGATCGAGGTGTTGCTTGATTTCTTCGGGGATGCTCCACGGGTGCTCGATGACTTCGCGATACATGTCGCAGATGTGGAGCGTGCCGTCGGGGGCGTTGGCGAAATTCACGACGCGCACCCAATTGTCGGTGCTGGCGGCGAATTCGTAGCCCTGCTCGTCGTCGGGGCGACGGCCGATGAGGCTGATACCGTCGGGGTAGATTTTTTTGCGGTGCACGAGTTGGCCGCCGGCGTCGCCCGTGAAGGTGTTGTTCACGAACTCGTCGCCGTAGGCGTCGCCGCGAAAGACGGTGGTGCCGGTGGCG
>NSIG01000015.1 GCA_002737275.1 Opitutia bacterium | reverse complement strand
GCGGAGCTCCGTTGGCTGTAGAAACAAAACTAAGCCGGCGCCCAAGAGCAGGGCACCGGAGATGACGAAGAGACTCGCCCCCAACCCGTCGGCCGGGTCGCTCAACGTTCGCGCGTCCCGCAACTGAAACTTGGCCAAACTGATGTTGATGCGGTCGGTGTAGGCGAAAAAACAGCAGACGATGACGGTAGGCATCAGCCGCCGGGCGACCTTGGTGATGATAGGGTGTTTCAAGGCAGGGGAATGCGGGTGCGGATCGTGAGATATCGCGGAGGGTTTGAGGCAGAGTTCGGTGCCGACGCTTTGAGACGCAGCCGACGTGTTTCTGGGTTATCGCCAGCGAGAAATAGTCTTCTGCCAGATGGCGGTGCTGCCCCTGAGCGAAACGCTGCCCGAGGTTCCGACCGCGCGCCTGGCGCAAGGGGCCTGGCCGTTGTTTGTTAGTTTTGTCACGTTTTCTTTGGTAGAGACGACCGCGAAACTTAGCCGCAGCCCCGAGTTGTAATTATTCGACCAACCCCGAGACCAACGGGGCATCGAAATTTGAGGTTCAATCCGCCATCTTTGCGCCATGCCCTTTGCCTCGCCTCTACTCGCCTCTCGATTCAATCGAAAATTAACCAACAACGGCTGCTCACGAATCGCTCCCGAAGGATTTCCAGCAGGATGCTACTGAGCCAGCGCCGTGCGGCCGCAGAGCGCGATTATCCGCTCGCTCACGCACGCGGCCACCTACTAATCCTTTCCGCCCCTCTACCTCTATATGCCTACTCCCATCGATCCCAACGCCCCGCCCGATAAGAAACGCCTCTATGCCGTGCTCGCGGCCGCCTTCCTCGGGTGGATGTTCGACGGGATGGAAATGGGCCTCTTCCCGCTCATTGCCCGGCCCGCATTGCTGGAAATGCAAACCGCCCACGGTCTTTCGATGAACGACGCCTTCGTCGCGCAATGGATGGGCTACGCCACGGCGGCATTTCTCCTCGGCGCGGCAGGCGGCGGCGTGCTCTTCGGTTGGCTCGGCGACAAGATCGGCCGGGTGCGGGCGATGGCCGCCAGCATTCTCGTTTATTCGCTTTTCACCGGCCTCATCTACTTCGCCCAAGAGCCATGGCACCTGTGCGCCGCTCGCTTCGTCGCCGCGCTGGGCATGGGCGGCGAATGGTCGCTCGGCATCGCGCTCGTGATGGAAGTGTGGCCCGCCAAGCACCGTCCGCTCATGGCGGGCGTGATCGGCGCCGCGGCCAACGTCGGCTTCGCGCTCATCGCGGTGTTTGCGATCTTCTTCAAGGTCACGGTCGATTCGTGGCGCTGGGTCGCGCTCATCGGCGCCGCCCCGGCCTTGCTCACGTTTGGTTTCCGACTCTTCGTCCCGGAGTCCGAGAAATGGCAAGCCTCGGTGAAAGCCGATACCGCCAAGGTTGATCCGTTGAAGGAAGTTTTTGGGCCTAAACTCTGGAAGACCACGCTCATCGCGACGGCACTCTCATCGGTCGCGCTTATCGGCACCTGGGGCTCCGTGCAATGGCTCCCGCTGTGGGCCGACAAGATGGCCGGCGCCGCCAACCCCGCCGCCAAGGGCTGGACCGGCCTTGCCTCGGGCTGCGGTGCCGTCTTGGGCTGTCTCCTCGGCGCCTATATCGGTCGCTTCATCACCCGCCGGCTGGCCTATTTCCTGATGTGCTCCGGCTCGCTCGTCGCGTGCGCCGTGCTTTTCCGCGGCTTCGATTCCTACGGCCCCGCGTTTCTCGGTATGACGTTTATGGTCGGCGCGCTCACCGCCTCGTTCTACGGTTGGCTGCCGCTCTATCTGCCCGAACTGTTCCCAACCCGGGTGCGCGCGACGGGCCAAGGTCTTTCCTTTAACGCCGGCCGGATCCTCGCCGCGGTCGGTGCGTTGCAGATGGGGGCACTGATGCAGACCTTAGACGGCAGCTACGCCAAGGCGGGCGCGATCATCACCCTCGTTTACGTCGCCGGCCTGTTCTTGATCTGGCTCGCCCCGGAAACGAAGGACAAGCCGCTGCCAGAGTAAAAACGCCGGGAGCACGGCCACCCCCGGCGGCTCGGAAAAGTAGGGCAGGGTCTCAGAACCGCCCTCTTGAGCCCTCGTCTCTCCGCTCCTCCCGAGTCTTTCCCTGCGAACTTGCCTTGGAAAATCCCTGTCACTTCTCGCCGGATCGCCGCCACCGCTACAGCTTGGTGCACCGTTGGAACCCGCTTTTTGGCGAGCGTTTGATCATGTGGATCGGCCTGAATCCCAGCACCGCCGACGAAGCCCAACTCGACCCCACCCTGCGCCGCATCGCGCGCTTTTCCCAACGCGACGGCTTCGATGGTTTCTGGATGGCCAACCTCTTTGGCCTGCGCACGCCCTACCCGAAAGAAATGATGGCCGACCCTGATCCCGTCGGCCTCGAAAACGACACCTCCCTCCTCGCCGCCGCGACCCGCTGCGAACGCATCGTCGCCGCCTGGGGCGTGAGCGGCGCTTACCAAGCCCGCGCCGACGCCGTCGTCCGCCTTTTCGGCGATCGCGAACTCTGGTGCCTCGGCACCACTCAAGCCGGCCATCCCCGCCACCCGCTTTACGTGGCCGGCGACCAAAAGCTCGTCCGCTTTAAGCCCCAAGTTGCGTAGCCCCTGCAGCCCATGCCCGCCCGCCGCCCCCATCTGCTCCTCCTGAACGCCTCCATCGCCGGTGACGCGGGTAACACCGCCGTCCTCCTCATCCGCGCCCGCCGCCTCCTTGCCCGCCGCGCCACCGTCGAAACCTTCACGCTCGCACCCCGGCCCGACGGTGCGGTCTCCCACGTTTCAGCACTCAACGCCCGCCTGCGCATCGGCACCGGCCTCAGCCCGCAACTCCTCGCCGCTCTCTCGCGCGCCAGCGGCCTCCTTATCGGCACCGGCACGCACTGGGATTCGTGGAGCAGCGTACTCCAAAAATTCCTCGAAGACGCCACCCCGACCGAGGGCAAGAAACTCTGGCTCGGCAAACCCGCCGCCGTCGTCGTCAGCGAGCACAGCACCGGAGGCAAAGGCGTGCTCTCCCGCCTCCAAGGCGTGCTCGTCACGCTCGGTTGCTCAATCCCGCCGATGAGCGGCTTCGTGCTTTCCCGCGCGGCGTTGCTCGCGACGGCGCACGCCCCCGATCCGGCGACGACCAACGACTTCTGGTGCGAGGCCGACTTGCGCGTCGTCTGCCACAACCTCGCCGAGGCCGCACGCGTCACGCAACCCGGTGCCACGCCAGCACACCCGCGCTGGCGGACTTGGCCGGTCGACCGCCGCGACTTCGCCGCGCGATGGGTTTGAGGGACGGCTGAGGTCAGTCCCGCGCGTTACTTCGCCTTGGCGAACATCGCGTCGTCGGGGTTGCCGCCGCTCAGGAGATACGCGACGAGGTCTTTCAACTCGTCCGCGTTCAGGCTGTTGATCAGGCCGGCGGGCATCATGGAAACGGGGTTATTGCGCCGCTCCTTAATGCGGTCCGGATCGACCTTCGTCACGTCGTCGGGCGCGAAGGGGTTGCTCATCACCAGCAGCTGGCCTTCAGCTTCACCGACGACCCGGCCGAAAACGGAGTCACCGTTCTTCAGCTCGATGTGTTCGCTGCCGTATTGGTCGCTGATGACTTTTGAGGGCTCGATCAGATTCTCCAACATGTCGCGCACGCTGTAGCGGCTGCCGGCGCCGGAGATGTCGGGGCCGATGCCGGAGCCTTCGTTGCCGAAGCGATGGCAGGCGAGACACGCGGTCGCGGTGAACATCGCTTTGCCTTGCGCAAAATTGCGGCCGGTGAGCTTGGCGGGGAAGAGAGCGGCCGCATCATTCACCGTGTAGTCGCGGCCCGGTCCTTTCGGGGCGACATAGTCGGCGACGGCGGTGTTGAGCGGCGCAAGGGAGAGTTTCTCCAACGCGATACGCTCGACGGCGTCGGGCACGCGGGCGAGCGACTCGGTGCGGATGTTTTTTAGGAAGCCGGGGAAGCTGGCGCCGCCCTTCCATGCGCTCGTGCGGGGGAACCACGAGAAATACTCGCGGCGTAGCGCGGGCGTCCAACCGGCGGTGGCGTGGCGAAGATTGTAGGCGTAGTGGATCTGTTGGCGGTCGGCGCGAGCGTCGGCGACGCTCTGCACGGTGGAGCCGTAGCGGGCATTGCGGGCGATGAGTTTTTCGCCGCCGAGCAGTTCGCCGGTGATGGTCACGGGTTCCGCGACGCGGAGAAGCGGCACGGTTTTCGCCACGACGGTGGGCGAGTCGAGGTAGACGAGGAGAGAGACGAGTTCGCGGTTCACGAACGTATCGGGGTGCGGGAAATGGGGATCGAGTTTTGCGACCACTCGGGCGGAAGTGGCGGCATCGGGCTTGCCCATGCGCGTGAAGGCGAGCTGCCAAGCGCGGAGGAGCGGGGGCCGGAGCGCAGCGGGTTGCTTGGCGAAGTCGAGCCGCAGGAGCGCATCAATAAGCTTGGGCTGGCGGGATTTTTCGCCGACGCGAGCGAGGGCGATCAGGGCCTCGATGGCGGCCTGGGGATTCCTCTCGGCGAGCGCGCGGTCGGCCCAGTGGTAGGCGGGCTGGCGCTCGATGGCGGCGCGGGCGGCGAAGCGCACGTAACGGTCGGGCGAAGCGAGGTGGGGCCAAGCGATCGCGATGGCTGCAGGGCCGGTGCCTTCGGCGTGTAACACTTCGAGCGAGCGACGGAGTTTCGCCTCGCCGGTGGGCTCCGGCGGCTTGGCCGGGGCGGTAGATTCGGTGCCGGTGTAGGTCACGCGATAGAGCGCAGACTGCGTGCGACGGCCGCCGACGGCGAAATACATCGCGCCGTCGCGGGGGTTGATCACGAGGTCGGTGAGCGGCAGCGGTTTGCCGGAGAGAAATTCTTCCTTTTCCCCGATGAAGCTGGCGCCGTCGGGCTTAAGGTGGACGGCATAGAGCGTGCCGTAGGTCCAATCGGCGGCGTAAAACGCAGTCTGATAGTTGGCGGGGAATTTCGCGCCGGTGCCGAAGACCGTGCCCGTGGGCGAGCCGGGGCCGATGTTCAGCGGAGACGGCAGACTGTCGGCGTAATAGTCGGGCCAACGGCCGGCGCCGCTGCGCCAACCATAATCACCGGCATCAACGACGTGATTAATGCGGGTCGGCATATACCACGGGGAGCCTTGGTCCCACTCCATGTCGGAATCGTAGGTGAAGAGTTCACCGTTTTGATCGAAGGAAAGGTCGAACTGATTGCGGAAGCCCAAGGCAAACAACTCGATCGTTTTCCCCTCCGGATCGGAGCGGGCGATGTAGCCGCCGGGGGCGTAGATATCTTTGGCGTGGCCGCGGGCATCCCACATGCGGGGAAGGAGGTGGTCCTCGTCCCAGCGGACGGGGCGGGATTTTTCGAAGCCCACAGGGAGGGCGGTCATGTTGCCGTTCGCAAAATAGATGGATTTGCCATCCGGAGAAAGGGCCAGCGAGTGAGGGCCGTGTTCGCCGCTGCCGCGGGTTTCACGGAGATACTTGAAGTCGTCGAACTGATCGTCGCCGTCGGTATCGCGGAGCCGCCAAATACCCTGCTTGGATGGGACCTCGTCGACCATTACGTAGAGACTGTCGAAGGCGTAGAGGAGCCCGTGTGCGCCCACGGAGGGCGAGGCGGCACCGCCGATGGCTTGGGCGCGCTTCGGGGTCGGGCGCGGTTCGCTTCCCGGCGGCGGGGTGACGGTGGGCAAGGTGATGGCGAGTTTTTCAACCTGGGTGCCGGTGCTCGTCCCGATGGGCGGCGGGATGATCCGGTAGAGGCCGCCGTATTGGTCGCCGGCGGTGATCCGGCCCTTCGGGTCAACGGCGAGCGCGACCCACGAGCCCTGCTCTTCCTTCGGCACCATGTAGAGCAACTCCACTTTGAACCCAGCGGCGACTTGCATCGCCGAGGGATCTGTCGCCTCGGAGAGGGCAGCGAGTTCGGCGCGGGCGGCGGCGGCGGGCGCGGCCGATTTGGCTTTGCCCTTGGCTTTTTCGTCGGGCGTTTGGGCGGGGAGCGCGACCGCGCTAAGGCCCAGGAGGAGCAGCGCGCCGAGGCGGGCGTGGCGATAGTGGAGCAAGCGGGAGGATATCATGATTTGGGAAAGGGAAAGTGAGAGTGAGCGGAGAGTGAAAGCGCGAGGGAATGGCGCTGGCACGCGGGAGTGGGCGGATAGATTGCTTCGTCGCTGCGCTTCTCGCAATGACAAGGCGGATCAGAATTTTTGGGTAAAGGTGAGCCAGTAGGAGCGGGGCTGGACGGGGACGTATTGAAGCATGGTGTCGCGACCCGTCGCGGGGAGGGACGTGTAGCTCTGGCGATCGCCTGGGTTCACGCCCCAACCGCGCCACGTCATGACCCCCTCGCTGTCGAAGAGATTGTTGATGGAGAAGCCGAGGCTACGGGTGCGGCTGATGGTCCAACCAGAGTTGAGGTTGAACTGATTAAAGCGGGGGAGCGTGATCACGTTGGCGATGTTACCGGCGCGCTCACCCATGTGACGCCACGAGAGATTCACGAAGCCCCGGGGTAGACGATAGTCGAGCGTGGTGTTGAGGATGAAGTCAGGATTGTTGTCGGCGTCGCGGCCGGAATAATCGAGGTAGGAGTCGTCGTCGCTGCCGTTGGCGCCGGCGACGAAGACTTTCCAGATCGTGTTTTCGGGTTTTTGCACGGTGAGTACGGAACGCACGCGCAGCCGATCCGTGACGCGGTATCCGCCCTCGATTTCCACGCCGAGCGTGGTGGTCATGTTGTAAATGGGATCGGGGTAGTAGGGGGTGATGCCGTCGGACTCGATCGCCTGCGGGTTGCTGTTGATGTTGCCGAGGCGCGACCAGAACGGCGTGATCGTGACGGTGGCGCGCGCGGTCTTCCACCGGTAGCCGAGCTCGACTTGCTCGACGCTCTGGGGGCGCGGGCGGAGATTGGCGAGGCGGAAGACGGAGTTGTAGTTGCGGAAGAAGGCGTAGTCCGGGGCCTTCTCGCCGTCGGCGAGGCGGACGTAGAAGGAGTTTTCGTTATTGATGACGAAATTGGTGGCGACGGACCACGAGAAGGCGCGGACGTCCTTGTCGAAGAACCACTGGGCGTTGGGGTTCGGCACAGTGAAGCGGTTGTCGAACATGGTCAGGGGATTGCCGTCGGCGCCGCCGAAAGCGGGGTCCCAATTGCCGCGAGGGTTTTGCGAGCCGGATTGGTTGAAGCCATCGACCCGGATGCGCTCGCCGCGAAAACCCCAATCAATACCCCAGCGCGGAGTGATGTCCCACTTGTGGCCGAAGAAATAGGCAAATTGGCGCGAGATCGCGAGGTCACGCGTGTAGCCGTTGCCGAGCGCGGTGAAGCCTTCGGGATTGGTGAGCTGGACGGGCTGGCCGTTCCAACCGGCGACGGCGGCGAGGGCGGCGGCGGGCGTGCCGGCGGGTTGGTTGGCGGCGGTGGCGGGTATCCAAGTGATCGCGACGGGCTCCGGTTGCTCAGTGAGCGGCGAAGCGGTGCGGCCGCCGCTGGTCTGGCGGTCGGAGATGCCCGCGTAACCAAAGTAGCCGCCGCCGGTGAACGAATGGGTGCGCCATTTTTTGGTGAGCGAAAGGCGCTCCATGATTTCGTCCATGTGCTCGTTGGCGACGCGGCCGGTGTTCACCCAGAATGCGCCGGGGACGATCTGCGGGTTCGGCAGATTGGAAAAGCGGACGATCTGGCCGGCGTTGATGAGGGCGTTGGCGTTGACGGTGTAGTTGCCGTTGGAGGTGACCTCGGCGAGGACATTGCCGGTTCGTCGGTCGGAGAAGCGGTAGAGGCCGGCGGGCACGCGGCCGTTTTGCGTGCCGCCGCTGAACTGGATAGCCATCGAGGAGAAAAAATTCGGCCATTCGAGGGAGCGGGGGGTAACGCCGGCCGAGGAGTTCCAGTCGGCCCAACTGCGGCTGAATTTTACGTTGTGGCTAAGGGACCATCCGTCGCCGAAGTCGTGCTTCCAATCGACGCCCGCGTAGCGCTGACGAGAGCGCACGGCATCGGCGGTGTCGAAGGTGCCGAACGTTGTATCGGATTCACGCGGGTATTGGTGGGAGCTTTTCGGCAGCAGGTTGGTGCTGTAGCGGCTGAGACCGGGAAACTGCTTCGGGTTCTGCGGATCGCGGGCGAGCAGGTATTCATACCAGTGGTTCCGGTCGTCCATGTATTTGGCGTAAATTTTCACGGAGCCTCGACCGTAGTCTTTGAAGAGGTTGCCGCGGGTGACGAAGCCGTTATTCATAGGATAACCGTCGGCGGGGCGATGGCCCACGGCGTAGCGGTAAAAGCCGCCGATGCTGTAAACCCAGCCCGTCCGGCCGAGCGGGCCGCCGTAAACCAAGTCGACACGGTAATGCGGATCACCGCGGCCCTCGAGGCCGAAGCGGGTGCGGATTTCTCCGCCGGCACGGGCGGAACCAGTGCGGCTGATATAGTTGAAAGCGCCGCCGGGGGAATTGGACGACGTGATGGAGGCGCTGCCGCCGCGGACGGCCTCGACGCGTTGGAGCGTGGCATCGGGGCGATTGAAGTAGGAGGCGTTGTAGTTGCCGAAGGCGATGTTGGTGATCGGCAGGCCGTCCTCCTGCATGGAGACGTAGTATTGACCGGTGGCGCCGTCGGAGCTGTCGGCGGAGATGCCGCGCGAGTAAACCATGCCGCGAATTTCGCCGAGGGAGGAATTCACGAACACACCGGCGACCTCGAGCAGCATATCGTCGGCGCTGAGATAGACCTGCTCGGCGAGATACGCGGAGGTCAGCGTGGTGATGGCGGTGGTGGCCTTTTTGGCTTCAGTGGCATTGAAGACCCCGGTGACGACAAAGTCCTCGAGTTTGACGGCGGCGGCCGCGGCGAACGGCAAGGTATTGGTGGCGCCGTTGGACGGAGTGACGGCGGTTTGGGCGGAAAGGGCGGAAGCAGAGAGCGAGAAGAGTAAAGCCGGAGGAAGGCGGAGCGAGCGGCGGAGGGAGCGTGTTTCCATGGGTTGCGCTATGGGCTCAGATACGGTTGATGATTTTCGCTCCGTCGTTAAAAGCGACCGTTCAGGCCGATGGTGATGGTGGTGCCGGGGTAGTTGAAATGTTCGACGTTGTCGGTTGTGCCGCGGTAGCGCTTCTGCGGGACATTGGTGAGATTATCGATGTCGAGCGTCACGTTGAGCGTGGGACGGAGTTGGTAGCTGAAGCCGACGTTGATGAGTTTGCGCTCGACGCGGTAGAGGTTTCGCGCGGGCGAGATGGCGTTGTAGGCGGTGATCGCCTCGCCGGCGTAATTGACCAGCAGGCGCGTGCTGAATCCGCGGTAGCGCCAGGACAGGCTGGCGTTGGCGGTGCGCGGGACGAAGCCGRCGACCTGCCCCGTCTCGCGCCGGCCCGTGCCGCCGAAGTTGCCGTGCGTATCGAGCACTGTATAGTTGACGGTGCCGCTGAGGCCCTTGAGCACGCCGGGCAGGAACGTGAACTGCTGCTGGTAGCTGAACTCCCAGCCCTGCACGATCGCGGTGCCGGCGTTGCGCGTGGTGAGAAGCGTGAAGTCGGCGTATTCGCCGTTGAAGCCGTTGTCGGTGCCGGTCGCGACTAGGCCGGACTCGATGCCGCTAATGATGTAGTCGCGGATCTCCTTGTGGAACCAGCCGACGGTGAAGTTGCCGACGGGCTCGAAGTAATACTCGAGCGTGGCATCCCAGTTCTTCGCGGTCTGCGGCAGGAGCGACGGGTTGTTGATCGTGAGCGTGGGGCGTCCGCTGAAGTTTACGTTGGCCTCGGTGGGGGTCTCGCCAGGCACGAGTTGGCCGAAGCTGGGGCGGCCAAAGCTCGTGGACCAACTCAGGCGGGCCTTGAGGTTTTGATTGATGTCGTGCCAGGCGTGGATGCTGGGAAACGCCTTGGTGTATTCGCCGTCGACGTTGCGGCGGTTGTTAGCGTAGTCGGCCTGCGCTGCGACGATCGCGGCGGCCTCGGTCGCGGTGGCGGGCGTGCCGCTGAGGCGGCGGGCGCGCACAAAACCGTCGGCCTCGTTTTCGGTCTTTTCCCAGCGCACGCCGCCGAGGAAGCCGGTGCGACCGAGCCAGCCGTCGCGGGCGAACTTGCCCTGCGCCATCGCGTAGGGCGCGGTGACGGTCTCGACGGCTTGGCGGTAGGACGTGAAGCCCGTGGTTTCGCGGAAATAGAAATCCTCGCGCCAGATCGTGGGGTCGATGACCTCGCGGGCGCGGATGAACCACGAGGCTTCCCATTGCGGGATGCCCCGGCGGGTCTCGCTTTGGTCCATGGTGACGAGATTAGGATCGTGGGGGAGCGGGCCGTTGCCGGTGTAGCTCCAGCGGCGCGAGGCGCTGCGCGCGCCCACGGTTTGCTCACGCCAGTGTACGCCGGCCTTKGCGAAGATCGGCGCGGTGATCGGCAGGTTGTAGCGGACATCGAGGCGGCCCTCGTTCACCTCGTGGATCTGTTTGTCGTTGCCGTTGGTGAGGCCGTTGGCGACGGGGCGATAGTTGGCGGGATTGGTGAAATCGAGCCCTCCGTTCGGCAGGAATTTCGGAAAGAGATCCGACTGCGTGCGGTCGATGATCCAGCCCGTGTTGCTGATGCGGTTGGTGAGGATACCACCCTCGCCGTTGCCGATGTTGATGCGCGTCTGGGTGCGGCGGAGGTTGGCCTCGAGAAGCAGCGGCCCCTTTTGGTGTTCGAGGCCGACGTCGACGCGGCGGAGGCGGTTGAAGAAATTATTCGGGCCCGTCATGGTGACATCGATCACGGAGTTTGGGACGGGGCGCACGGTCGTCACTCGTGAGGTGTAGCCCGGCGCGATGCCCGCGGCCGTATTGGCGGCCGTGTTGAGCGCGGGATCAAATACGACCTGATTGGTGATGGCGCTTACGTTGTATTGGCGGCGATAGACTTCGGAGTGGTCGATGTAGGTCGCGAGGAACGAGAGTTTAGTCGACGGCGTGAGCCGGTAGTCGGCCTTGGCGGTGATGTTTTTCTGCCGGCGGTGATTGTAGAGATCGCTCGTGAGGTAGCTCCAGAGAAAGGCGGGCGAGGCGGCTGTATTCTGGAAATCGCGGGTGGTGAAAAACGAGCCGATGGCGGTCTCGCTGTTGAAAAGGGTGACGGAGACGCCGAGATTACGGCTGCCGCCGAAGGCATCGAAGACCTCCTGGTAGCCAAGGTTGGCGAGCCCGTGGAGGCGGCGCTGCTCGCGGATGGGAATCTGCTGGGTGAACGACGGCGCGATGCGGGCGCTGAGCGTGTAGGTGATGCGGCGTTGCTCGCGCATCGAGAGAGGCGAACGGCTCTTGAAATTGATCGTGCCGCCGAGGGAGTCGGCGCCTTTGTCGGGGGTGTGGCCCTTGATGAGCTCTACTTGGTCAAACATTGCCCCGGTGATGTTGTTGACGAAGATCGAGCGGCCGAGACCGCCTTGGCCGGTCATCAGCCCGCCATCCATGGTTACAGAGTTGAGGCCCGCGCCCATGCCGCGGACGTTGAAGCCGCTGAGGTTGCCGCCGGCGTCGAGTTCACCGTAGATACCGGGTAAGCGGATGGCGACCTCGCCGGCGTTCATGTTGGGGAGATTGCCGAACGAGTCGGTGGCGGCGACGTTCTTGAGGTTTTCGGCGTTGCGCGCGGCGGTAAGGGCCGACGCATCGCCCTCGCGCTCGCCCTTCACTTTAAACTGCTCGAGCTTATAGATGCCGGTGGTGAGATCGAAATTCCGCGTTGCGATTTGGTCGGCGGTGACGGCGACAACGGCGCGTTGGCTATCGAGGCCGAGGTAGGTGACGACGAGTTCGTGGGTGCCAGCCGGGACGGAGCCGAGGACGTAACGGCCCGTTTCATCAACGAGGGCGGAGACCCCGAGCGCGGGAATCTCAACCCGGGCGCCTTGCAGGAGGTTGCCCGTGCCGAGATTGGCAACATTGCCGGAAATGGTGGCGGCGAGGGTAATGGTGGCGGCGAGGGAGAGAAAGACAGCGAGAGCGAGGGGTAGCAGGTGAGACGTGGCAACGGGGAGACGGTGCTGGGGTGGGGGTTGGGTTCTCATCGAGGGGATTAGCGTGGGGCGGATTTAAGGAATCCTTGCGTGAATCGGCCGTGCGTGGAAAAGACGCGGGTAGGCACAGCCGCAGCGAGGTGTGGGGGGTTGTACTAACCAGGCCGGGCGAGCGACCTCGCCCGGCAAAAGCAAACGGCGGACGAGCGCCTTACGGGAGGGTCTTGAGAGAGACGTTCTTAAACTGGATCGTCATCGGCGGTCCGGTGTGAAGTTGCAGGGCGATGACGCCGGCAGAGGCACCAAGAGTGGAATCAGTATCGGTCACATCGGCGGTAAGTTTGCCGTTGAGGTAATGGCGGAGGTGGTTGCCCTCGGCGATGACGACAAAATCGTTCCATTCGCCGAGTTTGTAGGCGGCGAGAATCTCGGCGGGCGGCGTGGCCCCGGGGAGTTTCTCCACGGCGGTCTGCTTCTTCTTGGCGCCGGCTTTTTTGGCGTCATCGACCATGATCGTGGCGCCGATGCGGACTTTTTCGCCGGGTCCCATCAAGATGCCGCGGCCTCTCTCCTCGTAAAGCATGCCGGCATATTTACCGGTAGAATCGATGTCGGCTTGGTAGCCACCGACGACGAAGGCCGCGGGATCCATGAGCTTACTGCGGTATTGGACGCCGGAGTTGGCCTGATTCTTCTCGTTTTGGGCGGTGAGGCGGAAGGATAGCCTTAGCTCAAAATTCGCGGGCTGCGCGCCGGTGTAGACGAGGAAGGTGTTCGCCTTGATGCTTTTTTCAGCGGTGGTCTGGCCGGTGAGCGCGCCGTCGCGCACGGACCAGACGTCTTTATTGCCGTCCCAGCCGGCGAGGGTTTTGCCGTCGAAGATTGATTTGAAGCCGGCATCAACGGCGACGGCGAAGGGAGCGAGCGCGAGCAGCGCAAGCGAGACGAGGCGGGAGCGGAGTTTTTTCATGGGGTGCGGGAGGGTCGGACGGTGGAGGAGAAAAAAGGTTGTACGGTGGGCGAATTGCCGCGCTCGCAAATCGCTGCGCGAACGGCAAATGTCCCATCGGTTTCGGCTAGCTATGGCTCCTGGGCGGCTTTTTTGGCCTTGGGTGCAGCGGGAGTTTTGGGAGCCGGTGGCGGCACGGTGCCGCCCACGGGAAGCACTTTACCAAGGGCATGGTCGGCGGGTTTGATGCCGGTGCGATAGCCGTTGAAGCCATACATGCGTGGGGCGTAACCGTCGAACGTGGCGACATCGGCCTTGGCCGGAATTTCGAGCCCGGCGGCCCAGTAGGTGGCATTTACGACCAGCCGGCGGAGTGACTCGTCCTGCAAATCGATGCCATCACCCATCGTGGTGACGAAAATTTTGATTTCTTTGCCGGCGGGATTCCGGTGGAGACGCGTCCAGGCGACGGGCATCGCGGGTGAGTTGAGCGGCTG
This sequence comes from Opitutia bacterium, assembly GCA_002737275.1. GTDB lineage: Bacteria > Verrucomicrobiota > Verrucomicrobiia > Opitutales > Opitutaceae > Tous-C4FEB. Next base: position 3,155 of record NSIG01000015.1, on the reverse strand, counting down.
GGTGGCGGTCGTGCCGGCGAGTTTCTTCACCGTGTCGGCCGGCGCGTCGGTGGGTTTCATGCCCTTCAACACGAGGCCGCGCAGGAGAACTTTCGCGTCGTCCGGCAACGAGACTTCGTAGACGTCGGTGGGCCCGAAAATTTCCCCAACTCCGCGCAAGAGCGGATCCCGCGCATGGGCAGGCTCGACGGCGGTGCGGGTGGCCTCGATCTTGTGTTTGCCCCAGTGGGAAATCCAGGTTTCGCCCAAGACTTGGTTCCCAAAGCCTCCCGGGTTGGTGGTTTTGTTGTTCCAAGAGTAATCCGACCACTTGCTGGCAGCGGGAAAGTTGAAGGCGTGCGTCGAGGTGCGCAGCGCAATCAGCGGGACTCCACGCCGATAAGCGGCGTCGAAGCGCGACATCGCTTCATCGGTCCACAGGCGAAAACGCAGCGACATGATGATGATGTCGGCGGTGTCGAGGGCCTCGGAGTCGCCGAGCGATTTGCCGTTAGCGGGATCGATGGTGCCGTCGGCCCCCAACGAGAAGAGGACGGTGGTCTTGAAACCGTGGCGTTGGCTGAGAATTTTCGCCAACATCGGAAGGGCCTCCTCGCTGCGGTATTCCTCGTCGCCGCAAAGGAGGACCACGTGTTTGCCCGTGACCTTCGATCCGGCGGGCGGATTGAGCACGAGGGAATTCTGAGCGGCCGCGGTGAGCGTGGCGGCGAAAACGGAGACCAAGGCGAGGAGGCGGGCGGCGTGGCAAAACATGGGAAAAAAGGAGGGCAGGTCTCGAGACCCGCCCGGGGTTTTTGGAGGAGAGAAACTCAAACTAGGGCGGGGCAAAGGCCCTGCCCTGCTCTAGATCATTTGGCCTGCTTTACTTTCTGCCACTTGCGGGTCTTGGCCGACTTGAGCACGGCGTCGGTCACATAGTCGGTGGCGAGTCCGTCTTTAAAATCGGGTTTGCAGCCTTTGCCGCTTTCGAGACCGAGGACGAACTCGGCCATCGCATGCACAAAACTGTGTTCGTAACCGAGCTGGAGGCCGGGCACCCACCAATTGCCGCAATAGGGATGATCGCCGTCGGAGACGTGGATGCTCTTCCAGCCGCGCTCGGGACCTTCGTCGGTATAGTCGAAGACTTGGAGGCGGTGGAGATCATGCAGGTCCCACTTGAGCGACATATTCGCGCCGTTGATCTCGAGGGTATAGAGCGCCTTGTGGCCGCGGGCGTAACGGGTGGACTCGAAGAGGCCGAGGGAGCCGTTGTTGAAGTGACAGTGAAACAGACAGGCGTCGTCGATGTTCACCTTCTCAACTTTGCCGGTGAGCGTGTGTTTGCGCTCTTTGACGAAGGTCTCGGTCATCGCGCTCACATCCTTGATGCCACCGTTGAGCCACATCGCCGTGTCGATGCAGTGGGCCAGCAGATCGCCGGTGACGCCGGAGCCGGAGACTTTGGAGTCTAGGCGCCAGAGGCCGGTGCCACCTTGAGGGAGGTCGGCGTTGATGGTCCAATCTTGCAGGAAATTGGCGCGGTAGTGATAGACGCGACCGAGCTTGCCGGCGTCGATGAATTGCTTGGCGAGCACGACGGCCGGGCAGCGGCGGTAGTTATACCAGACCATATTGGCCACGCCGGCCTTCGTGACGGCCTTGAGCATTTTTTCGGCCTCGGGTCCGTTGAGCGCGAGGGGCTTTTCACAGAGGATCATCTTGCCGGCCTTAGCGGCGGCGATGACTTGCTCGGCGTGGAGATTGTTGGGCGTCGCGATGTCGACGACGTCGATGTCGTCGCGGGCGATGAGCTTCTTCCAGTCGGTCTCGATGGACTTGTAGCCCCATTTGTCGGCGAACTCCTGCGTCTTCGCGGCGTCGCGGCCGCAGACGGCTTGCGGGACAAGTTCGTAGGACGAGGGGAAGAAGTGATTAACCTGATGGAAGGCGTTGCTGTGAGCGCGGCCCATGAAGCTGTAGCCGATGAGACCGATGCGGAGTTGTTTTTTGGCCATGGGGGGAAAGGAGGTAGGAAGTGAGGATTGAGAGAGGTTTGAAGGAGGGCGGGGTCTTTGACCCGCCCCGTGGGGACGCGTGAGTGAAAGCGCACAGGGCAGGGCCGGAGACCCTGCCCTCTTTATCAGCCGACCCAGCCGTGGTTGGTGCGGACCTCGATCATGGCGGCGAGAATGTCGTTCCACGTCTGCTGTTTCATGAGGACTTCGTTGGAGAACATGCAGCCGTCCCAGCAGATGTGTTTCATCTTTTTCGTGACCTTGCCCTTACCGTCGCGGAGCCAGTAACCGGAGTCGCGGGCGATGTTGAGTTTGCCCTTCGGATCGGTCGCCAGGCAGTGGCGGCCGGTCTTTTCGTGCGAGCCGGAGCCGTAGGTGCTGCCGTCGTTTTGGGCGACGTGGAAATCGATCGTCCACGGGCGGAGCGCGGCGGTGAGCTTGGTCATCGCCTTGTGGAACTCGGCGGGCTCGTAGTGGTAGTTCTTCGGGACGATGCGGTGCGCTTCGGCGTTTGCGCCCAGCGTGTAGAGGTGGGTGTGCGACATGTCGGCCTGGAAGCCGACGACTTTGGGCATGGCCGTGAGCTCGAGGAGATTCACCATGTGTTTCCACGAGTGCATACCGCCCCAGCAAATCTCGCCCTCGGCGGCGAGGCGCTCGCCGTTGTCTTTGGCGATTTTGCCCGCCTCGCGGAAGGACTGGGCGATGAGCTTGGTCGTGCCCTTGGGATCTTTGTCCCAAGCGGTGACGCCCGTGGCGCTATCGATCCGGACGACGCCGTAGGGGCGCACGCCAAGCTCGCGGAGTTTTTTGGCAATGCGGATAGCTTTGCGGACGTGGGTAACCCAATTGGCGCGCGCCGCGGTGTCGCCGCCGGCCGCCGCATCGAACCACACCGGAGCAACCACCGAACCGACGACCAAGCCCTTGGCTTTGATCTTCGCGGCGAGGGCCTTGATCCCGTCGTCGGAGATATCGATATCGGTGTGCGGATTGTAGAGAAAGAGATCGATGCCATCGAATTTCACGCCGCCGACATCGGCTTTCGCGGTGAGATCGAGCATGGTGTCGAGGTCGATGAACGGCTCGGCGCCGGGGGAGCCTTTGCCGACGAGACCGGGCCAGGCTGCGTTATGGAGTTTGGGGAGGTTATTGGCG
>NSIG01000014.1 GCA_002737275.1 Opitutia bacterium | reverse complement strand
CTTTCTTCTCTGGGATTCCGACGCCTTAGGAAGACGGGGCCCTGACGAAAGAGAAAGAGAAAGAGGCGGAGACGTCAGAATTTATTATTACGATACGCGCCCATTTTCGGAGCGGCGGGATTTACTTCAGGACCGAAATAGCGGAGGCAAACCATGGGCTCAGTCGAGCTGGTATTTTCAAAGGTGACCCCGGCTTTCGCTCCGTATTCGGTGCAGAAATACTCGTCCTCGGTGAGCTCGTGGAAGCGAATGAGCTTCGGACTAACCAGCGGCTGACCGTTGATCTTGCCGGAGCCTTGCACGCAGATGAGGCCGTAAGCGCCGGTATCCTTGACGGTGCATTTGGTGCCGGGATCCAMAGTGAGTTCCTTGGCGGTGAAGAGCTGTTCGCCGTCAACTTTGCCGAAAACGATCCAGCGGTCGACGTAGCCCTCGCTGCGGGTGTCGGCCACGGGAACGGGTTCGAGGTAGTGGTTGTCCTTGAAGTTCGGGTCCACGTTTTTGTCCCAGTCGAGCTGATTGACGATGAAGTCGATGTCCTTGTGCTTCGACTTGGGCATGTCCTTTACCAGAAGCGACCATGGCACTTCGCGGCCCTCGACGAGGTTTTGATACATGCCGAAGACGTCGGAGCCCCACTGTGGTTCATAGGTGCAGAGCGAGCCGGGCGCGTGAAGAATGCACGGATCGATGAGCCAACCGGAGCCTACTTTCAGGCGGTAAGCTTTGGAAAGATCGAGGATGCCGTTGTCGCCCTTGTTCCAATTGCGGATACACTGTTTGACCTGCTCCTTCGTCGTGCCGGGCTCGAAGCCCATGAAGGTGTAGGGGAAATTATTACCGACGGGGTTGTGCTGCGGCGGGAAGTAGTAGGACTCGGGCTTGCCCTCTTGACCGACCAGCTTCGCCTGCGCGGCGCTCTGGTGCATGTGGTGCGGGATCGGCCCCATGTTATCGAAGAACTTCGAGTAGACGGGCCACTTCTTGTATTTCTTCCAAATGGCGGAGCCCACCAGCGTCGCGCCGGTGTCGGCCACGGCTTGTTGGAGCGTGAACTTCTTGTTGCCGACCACGCACCAGCTGAGGCCTTCGTCCCAGGCGCGACCTTCGTTGGCGGTGACGGTGGTCGAGGCAAACCAACGCTCATCAATGCCGCCGCGGTTGAGACCGTAGGCGTAGGTATCGTCGGGGTGGAGCTTGATGCGTAAGCCGGGCTGAAGGAACGAGCGCGGCACCCAGGCGGGCGCGAGCCGAAGTAGACCGCCGGTGGCAGCGAGCTCGGCCTCAACGAGGCTTTGCGTGGATTTCTTGACGATCTTGAGATCGAGGACGGAGGGAATCATGGAATGAAGTGAACGTTGGGAGTTAAAGAGGGACGGAAATCGGGTTGGCTACGGCGTGCGTTGCTGGATGAAGGCGAAAACGCCGCGTTTGTTGCCGACGGCGATGTCAGGGAGGCCGTCGCCATTGAGATCGGTAACTACAAACTGCGTGCCGACGCCGGAGTCGTCGTCGACGAGGCGGGGCGTGTAGGTGACGGCTTTCGTCACCGGATCGCGGTTGAGTTTGAACCAGTAGAGGACGGCGGGGGCGTTGGGCTCGGGGTCGCCTTTGGAACCGTGGGCCCAGTGCCGTTTGCCGGTGACCACGTCGAGCAGGCCATCGCCGTCGATATCGGCCAAAACCGTGGCGTGGGGCTGGGAGAACTGGACGTCGCCGAGTTTCTCGGCCGGTTCGCGACTCAAGATCGCGTGTTCACGCCAAGTTGGCTCGGTGGCTCCGGCGGCGGGCGCAAGTTGCTCGAACCAACTCACGCCGTATTTGTGCGCTTCGATGCTCGTGATCACATCCGCGCGACCGTCGGCATTGACGTCGTAAACATACATTTGGGCGCCACCTTTGCCAAAGTCGGCGGCATGGAATTTCCAAAGCGGATCGCCGGCGAGCGAGGCGGGTTGTTCCCACCAACCGTTGTAGGTGAGCAAATCCGCCCGACCGTCACCGTTGATGTCGCCGGCGCCGATGCCATGGGTGTAGCGCTGCCATGCACCTTCGGGAGAAATGGCATGGAACGACCACGGGGCTTCGGGTTTGCCGGGCTGACGGGTGGCATAGCCGATTTTCTTGTAAGCGGAAAAAATGAGCACGTCGGGCTGGCCAGCCAGGAGTTTTACGAAGTGCGGCGACTCGGTGCCGACGTAGGGATGGATCAGAAAACGAGGCCAATCACCGCCGGCCTTGCCCGGATTCTTGAGCCAATGCGCCGGGCGGCCAGGCCAACCGATCTGAATCGCATCGGGCAAGCCATCGCCGTCCACGTCGCCCGCGTCGGAAATAAAAGCGTCGGAATAACTCTCTTTGTCGTAGGCGTGCGGCGCCCGAAGCTCGGTCTTTTTGGTAAAGACCGGCCCGGCCCACCACAAAGACCCGACGACTAGGTCGGGCTGACCATCTTGGTTAACATCGGCCGCGGCGATGCTCTCAGCATAAAATTTCCCGTCGACGATCTGCTTCTTGAAAGTAATCGCCGGCTGCGCCGCGACGGCTTTAGCCGGCAAAACACCGCTGACGCAAGCGATGGTGAAGCAAGCTAGACGGCAGGTAACGGATAAAATCATAGAGATGGACCGGGGCAGACGTGGGGCAACGTGCGTGAGGAGGAAAACGAAGCGTTAACTTACCCGAGAGCCGAGCCGCCGACTAGAATGGCTGCGACAATATTTTGTTCAAAAACGTCGCGGCCATTCCAAAGCCCGACTCACCGGTCGTGCTGCCAGTCCTCCACGGCCAAACCCGGCACCTGCAAGAACTCAGCCCGGTTGTGTGTCACAAAAACCGCCCCCAGCGCCAGCGCGTGCCCGGCCAAGAGCGCATCATAAGCGCCTATAGGTTGGGCATTGGGCTTAAGTCGGGCGAGATAGGCCCGCACAAAGCCGGTGTGATGCGCGGCCGCGCTGTCAAAAGCCGCAACCCCGGGAAACACGGCTGTCAGGCGGACGATACGTTCGCGAAAAGCAGTAGCCTCCGGCCGTTTCGCCGCGCCGTATTCCAGTTCCATCACCACGATTGCCTACAAACGGCAGTCGGCCAACGACCGCTCCAACCGGTCGCATAACGCCGCGTCCTCCGCGCGATCCCGGAGGTAACGGGAAAACACATTCGTATCCGGCAGGAAGATCACGTCGTGTGAACGGGAAAATCAGGGACGGATCCCCGCAGCGCCTGCAACGCCTTCAGCCGGCGCGCCTCCGCTTTCGGATCGGTGATCATGAAACCCGTGGCCGTGGGCGTGACCTCGTAGGATTTGGCTTTCACGTCGAGGCCGCGGGGCAGGCGCAGCGCCTTGGAGTTTCCCGCCTTGAAAACTTTTGCCGTGATGGTGGTGCTCATGTGAGCACGCTGTGAGCACGGTGCATTGTGCCAACGCCCCGCCCGCTTCCCGCCGCACTCAGCGCTGGTAACGCGCGCGGTATTCGCGCGGCGTGTCGCCCATGATGCGGCGAAACTCTTTGGCGAAATGACTCTGATCGGCGAAGCCATACCCACTGGCGACTTCAGCCAGCGACTTTTTTGAAAATACCAGCGCGCTGCAGCTCATCCGCACCCGCATTTGGCGCACGTAATCGTGCGGCGAACTTTGGTAGGTCGCGCGAAACTGCCGTTCAAACGCCCGCACGGACAGCCCGCAGGCCGCGGCGAGTTCTTGGTTGGTGCTGTGCTCGGCGAAGTGCTGGCTCACGTGGCGGATGGCCCCGCTAAGCGGCGAATCGGCCGGCGTGCCCGGCCCTTGAGCGGCCAGCGGGCGCGTGACGCCAGCGCTACCGACCACGCGGCCCTTGGCGTCATGCAGCGGAATCTTTGAGGTCACGCACCAACGCGCCGTGTGGTCGAAGCGGCCGACCAGTTCCACCCGGGACAAGATGCGTTCACCACGGAGCACGCGCTCGTCGTCGATCCGGTATTGGTTAGCGAGGGCCTCGCCGCAGAGGCCGTAGTCGTTGTGCCCGATGACGTCCTCGCGGGTTTTAAGACCAAAATTGAGGAGAAACGACACGCTCACCCACTGGTAGGTGCCCGCGACGTCCTTCATCCAGAGCGGCAGGTCCTCCAAGTAATCAAATAATTCAATCACCTCGGGCGCGGCCGCACCGATCCGCCGCAAACCGGTGTGGAGGGATGAGTCGGTGGCCGGGCGTTTCATTCCAGACCATGACAACGAAGATCGTTCGAGTCGCAAGCGCCGCCGCCAAGCCCAAGCCACACCCCAGCTTTGACCATTACGGCCGAACCGTGCATCCTCCTCCCCTCATGACCGACACCGCTCAAGAAATCGAAGCTGAGGCCACCCGGTTGCTTGGCTCGCTCATGCACGTGGAGTGCGATCCGCGCGGCAAAAAGTGGAACTACGAGACTTGCCTCGCCATCGCGCCGCTCACCCTCGAGATCAACCGCCTCAAGCGGGAGAAAGACGCCGTCATTCTCACCCATTCCTACGTCGAGCCCGAAATCATCTACGGCGTGGGCGACTTCAAGGGCGACTCCTATTTCCTCAGCCTCAAAGCCACGGAGGCCAAGGCCAAGGTCATCCTCTTCGCCGGCGTCGTCTTCATGGCGGAAACCGCCAAAATCCTCTCGCCCGACGCCACCGTCATTGTCCCCGACCGCGGCTCCGGTTGCTCCCTTGCCGACTCCATCGACGGCGACGGCGTGCGAAAGCTGAAAGCCCTTTACCCCGACGCCACCGTCGTCTGCTACATTAACAGCACCGCCGACGTGAAAGCCGAGAGCGACGTCTGCGTCACCTCCGGCAACGTCTACGACATCGTCTCCAACCTGCCCGCCCAGCGCATCCTGTTCGTGCCCGACCGCCTCATGGCCGACAACGTCCGCAGCGAGCTCAAGCGTCGCGGCGTCACCAAGGAAATCATCTCCTCCGACGGCACCTGCATGGTGCACGACGAGTTCACCGCCGCGCAGGTCCACGCCGCGCGCGCCCAATTCCCCGGCCTCAAGGTCGTCGCTCACCCCGAATGCACCGCCGAAGTCGCTGCCGTCGCCGATTTCGTGGGCAGCACCGGCGCGATGATGAAATACGTCAAGACCACCCCCGCCCCCTATTTTCTCATGCTCACCGAGTGCGGCCTCGTCGGTCGCCTCGAAGTCGAGTCGCCTGAGAAACATTTCATCGGCGGCTGCCGCCTCTGCCCCTACATGAAGTTGAACTCGCTCGAAAAAATCCGCGACGCCCTCCGCGCCCCGCGCCCCGACCAGATCGTTACCCTCGACGAGGACCTCCGCCTCCGCGCCGCCAAGTGCATCGACCGCATGTTCGAACTCACTCCCAGCGACTAAAAAACCCACCCCGTCCGACCCCTAAAGTTTGTCATCTAATAGATGACAAACTTTCTGAAATACCTTGTTTTCAACTTTATGCTAACGCCCCGCACCGCTCACCTGATTGACCTCGCCCTCGACGAAGACGCCGGGCTCGGCGACGTCACCAGCCGCGCGATCTTTCCGCCGAGCCATCGCTCGCGCGCCTTCATCGAGGCCCGCCAAGACCTCACGCTCTGCGGCGTCGACGTGGCCGCCGCCGTGTTCGCCCGGGTCGACCCCGCGCTTAGAGTAAACCTCACCGCCGCCGACGGGGACCGCGTCAAAAACGGCTCCAAGGTTCTCACCGTCACCGGCCCCACCGCGTCGCTCCTCACCGCCGAGCGCACCGCCCTCAACTTCATCCAGCGCCTCTCCGGCGTGGCCACGCAGTCGCGCCGCTACGCCGATGCCCTCGCCAGCACCACCACCCGCGTCGTCGATACCCGCAAGACCACGCCCGGCTGGCGCGCGCTCGAAAAGTACGCCGTGCGCTGCGGGGGCTGCGTGAATCACCGCTCCTCCCTCGGCGAACACGTCCTCATCAAAGACAACCACATCGCCGCCGCCGGCTCGCTCACCAAGGCCGTAAAACTCGCCCGCCTCGCCGCTCCGCATTCCGCCAAGATCGAGGTCGAGACCACCACGCTCGCCGAGGTGAAGGAAGCCGTCCGCGCCGGCGCCGAGGTCATCCTGCTGGATAACATGTCGCCCGCGCTCATTCGCAGCGCCGTCGCGGTCATTGCGGGCTCGGCGGTCGTCGAAGTTTCCGGCGGCGCGCGCTACGAAACGCTCCGCGATTACGCGCTCCCCGGCGTGGACGTGATCAGCGTCGGCGCTCTCACCCACTCCGCCCCCGCCGCCGATCTCAGCCTCACGATTCTGCCCGCGCGCCGTTGACTCACCTTTCTTCCAAGCCACCGTTTTCGTCATGAAAGCCGCCACCGCCAAGTCGCCGCTAGGCCATTCGCCCAAAGCCCGAAAAAAAGCCGCGCGCCCGGTAAAAACTGCGGCGAGACCGTGGACGCCACCGGACTATAAGAAATGGCTCGATGAAGATTTTGGCGGCAAGATCATGCCTTTCAGTTACGTGGATTTCCTGGGACGGTGAACGCTTACGCGGATACCTCGTTTCTCCTTTCGTTGGTCGGTCAGGATCGAAACAGTCTGGCAGCAAAACAAGTCCTCGGGGCCACGCTCACCGCACCGGCGATTCCGCTGACTTTTTTCGGCGCCCTTGAATTCAACAATGCCGCGCGCTCCCTGGTCTTTCAGGGCAAACTGGATCCGACCGGCCTCGGTCGCATGCAGCTGCGAGTGGTGCAATGCCTGGAGGCGAACATCCTGCAGCGCACCCCGCACCCCGCTGCCCGTTTACCGCCACTACGAAGAGGGCGAAATGCTCTCTGCGGCGCTCACCGCCCGATTCGGAGTGCGCACCCTCGACCTGCTCCACGTGGCTGCCGCGCGCGTGCTCAGGGCCAACACGCTGTTGAGCTTCGCCGTGCGCCAGCGCGAATTCGCCCAACACGCCGGCCTGCGCGTGCTCCCCGTTTTGATCTGAAATGAAAACCCTCCGCACCGACTGTCTCGTGATTGGCGCCGGGCTTGCGGGCTCGGCTTACGCCCTCCAGGCCGCCAAGCGCGGGCTCACAGTGGAACTTCTTTCCCTCTCCGACCCCCTCGCCGCCAACAGCGATTGGGCGCAGGGCGGGATCATCTACGACACGACCACGGCCACCGACGCCGGCTCGCTCGCGCAGGACATCCAAGAAGCCAGTGACCAATCCTCAAATCCCGCCGCCGTCGCCCAACTCGTGGACGAGGGCCCAACCGCGGTGAAGGAACTCCTGCTCGACGAACTCCACGTCGCCTTCGACCGCGATGCCGCCGGCGAACTCGAATTCACCCGCGAGGGCGGCCACAGCGAGAAACGCATCATCTTCGCGAAAGACGCCACTGGCCACGCCATCCTCGAACGCGTCGCGCAGCGCGTAGACGCCACGCCACGCATCACGCGCCGCCAAGGCTGGGTCGCCATTGACCTCCTCACGCTCTCCCACAACTCCGCCGACACCGCCGACAAATACGAGCCGCTCACCTGTTTCGGGGCCTACGTGCTCGAATCGACCACCGGCGAGACCGTCGCCATCATCGCCAAGAAAACTATCCTCGCCACCGGCGGCCTCGGGCAGATTTTCCTGCACTCGACCAACCAGCCCGGCAGCGTGGGCCACGGCGTCGCGATGGCTTATCGCGTGGGCGCGCGCCTCATCGACCTCGAATACGTCCAGTTTCACCCGACGGTCTTCGCCAAGAAAAACGCCCCGCGCTTCCTCGTCACTGAGGCCCTCCGCGGCGAGGGCGGCGTGCTCATCAACGCCAAGGGCGAGCGTTTCATGGACGGCGTGCATCCGCGCGGCTCGCTCGCGCCCCGTGATGTCGTCGCCCGCGCGATCAAGCAGGAGCTGGCCGCCAGCGGCGAGCCGTGCGTGTTCCTCGATCTTTCCGCGATGAAGCCCGAGTTCATCCGCGAGCGTTTTCCCAACATCTACGAACGCTGCCTTAGCCACGGCGTGGATAGTTCGCGCGAGCCGATCCCCGTCGTCCCCGCCGCGCATTTTGCTTGCGGCGGCGTGCACGCCGATCTCCACGGCCGCACCAATATCCGCCACCTCAACGCCGTCGGCGAAACCGGGTGCACCGGCCTGCACGGCGCCAACCGCCTCGCGAGCACCTCCCTCCTCGAATGCCTCACGAGCGCGAAATTCACCGCGCTCGCCGACGCCGACGATATCGCGCGCCTTACCTTTCACCTGCCCGAACCCCGCGCCTGGGAAAGCCCCACGCGCGAAGCCGATCCCGTGCTCGTGCGGCAGGACATCCAGCAAATCCAGACGACGATGTGGAACTATGCCGGCGTCGTGCGCTCGCCCAAACGCCTCACCCGCGCCCGCCGCATCTTGCTGGAGCTGCGCGAAGAAATTCAGAGTTTTTATCGCGGCTGTCGCCTCACCCGCGACCTGATCGAGCTGCGCAACGCTGTGCAGACGGCTCTGCTGGTCGTCCACGCCGCCACGCTGAATCCGCGAAGCAAAGGCTGCCACTCCATCGCGCCAGACGCGGATTAGAGGCTTGGGATCAACTGCCGTTGGGGAAATTGCCGGAGCGAGCTAGCCGCGATTCCGGGCGCAAAATCGCGAGCAAGCTCGCTCCTACCTCGAACGCGGCGCCGCAGCTGCGCCGAGTTCGAGCAGAGCTTCACTTGGCCGGAGCGGCGGGCACCGGGGCCACCGGAATCGCCGGCGCGGGCGCGGTGACTCCCGCCGCCGCGGCAGGCGCCGGCTGCCAGAAATAGCGGCCGTACTTTGTCTGGTCCCAACGCACCCAAATCGCGGCGGCGGTGAACACCACGAGCACGACGAACGTGATCGCTTTGCGCTGTTGCGCGGCGGCTTCCTTGTCTTCGTAGGGGTCTTCCAGCGAGCGTTTCGCGCCGGGCGGAAGCACGGCCATGTCGGTGAGCGCACGGCCRAAGGGGACGTTGATCTTCACGCGGCCGTTCACCGCCCAACCGTTGCCTTCGAGGATCGGGCCGAGGGTGCGTTGGCGGAGCTTGAGCCAGGCGATAATCATCGAGGGCATCGAAATCACCAAAATAAGGCCGACGAGCACGAGCGGKTATTGCCAGACCTTCAGTTGGAAAACGTAGCCGAGGATCAGCGTGATCGCGGTCATCGCGCCGGAGATCGCCACGCCGATCGCGGCGACGGCGCCGACATCCACTCTCTTCGGCAGCTCGGCGGGTTTGGTTGGGTCGACGTTGGCGGTTTTTTCGGCCGCGGCGGCGGCGCGCTTGGCGACCTGCTCTTCGATCATGCGGACGAATTTTTTATACGGCGACCAGAACGCTTGGCGGATGCTGATCGGATTATCGACGATGCTGGTGATGACCGTGTCCCAATCGCGGCCTTGGCGGTCGTAGAAGAGACCATGGCGGCCGACGAAGAGGTAGTCGCTGTCGCCCTGCGTGAAGCAGGCGGCGATGGTCATCGGCGGCAGGCCAGCGCGGGTGCAGGTGCAGTAGGCGATGTAGGCCTTGCTCATCGCGGCGAGCGGATTGGCCCCGTCCACGCGGATGCAGAGCTCGGTACTGCGGCTATCGAGATAGAGCGTGCCGGCCTGGAAAATCGCCCAGCGGTCGCGGGAGAAGAAATCGGCGAAGTTGACGAAATTGTGGAGCAGCGCACGGAGGTCGCGGTGGTAACGCGTGAGCCGCTCGACGTCGCTGATGGCCTTGAACTCGGGAGCGAGCGCGACGTCGGCCGCGATGAGCACGGCGAGGTCTTCGCGACCCGTGCCGCCGAGAATTTCTTTCGCGCGGGCGAGACCGAGTTTTTCCACGGAAGAACCGGCCTTAGCGCCGAGCCACGTCTCGTAAGCGGCGAACTGCGCGTTGAGCGCGGCCCACTCGGCGGCGGTGAGCGTGAGCTTATCGGCGCCGTAAATCGGCGTGACCACGGCGGCGTGGAGCGTCGCGAGCGCGGCGGCCCAAGCGGGATTCACCCCGGTGAGGAGCGGGAGCGGGGCATCGGCGGCGATCCGGGCAAGCGGGAAGCCGGCGACCTCGGCGGCGGTGACGGTGAGGTCCTTGGCGGCGAGGGCGAGATACTCGGTCTCGCTGCGGTTGAGCGCGGCGAGGGCGCGACCATCGAACGCGGCGAGGCGGGCTCGCGCGAAGTAGTCTTCGACCTTGGTGCGGACCACCTTGAGGGCGGCGACGGCGGCATCGGTGGCGGAGCCGAGGAGGGCGATTTCTTGGGCGGCGCCCTGCTCGACCCACTCGACGTAGACGGCGAGGTCGGCGAAAAACGTTTCGATCTGCGCGGCGGTGACCCCCGTGCTGCCGGCGAGGTCGGGGGTGCCGCCGATGGTCGCGATGATTTCCTTGATGAGGGTCTGCGTCGCGGCGTGTGCGGTGGCCTCGGGCGGGATGACGCCGTCGCCGTTAAGCGCGGAGGCGGCGAAGATTTTGGCGGTATCGGCGGCGTCGGCGACCGGAAGCGCGGTGGCGGTCTTCTTACCGAGGTGGGAGAGAATTTGTTTCGCCGAGACGAGGAGGATTTTGCCCTCGGGCGTGGCGTCGTTGATCGCGGCGAGCGGGAGGGAATCGGCGCCGGAGAGCAGCACGCTTGGGTCTTTCACCCGGGCGGCGGCCCACTTGATCGCGGCGAGCAGCTCGGGCACGCGCACGCGGCCGTCGGCGTTATCATCGATCAACGCGAGGGTCTTTTCGTCGAGTTCCAAGCCCTTGACGGGACAACTCAGCGCAACCCACAGCTTCTGGTCGAGGTGCTCGAGTGCGAGCAGGTCGGCCCCGGTCGTGAGCGAAACTTGATCAAGGCCGCCAGTCCGTAAAAAGTTCCAAGCGTGTGAGATAGGGGGCATCGCCCGAGAAAAACAATTTCGCCAATCGAAGCAACCCCGCAGCCAACGGAGATTGCCCCGCTCGCGCTGTCGCTCCGGATTTACCGCGGGGCCGCACCAAAATCTTCGAGATACTGGGCCACGATGGCCTTCAAATCGGGCGGCACCGGGAGGCCGAGTGCGACCGCGCGCGCCGCGTCGATTGCAACCGGCCAATTGCTCACGATCCCATGAATCCGGGCATCCAGAGCCTCGACGACCGGCCCGAGCGTGAGACCATGCTCGGTCGCGATTTCTACCAGCACGGCGGACGCCAGCGCAGGCGTGACGGTGTGGGCCGGCAAGACGTAGCCGCGATCTCCGCCAAGCGCTACCTCGGGCACTTCGTGGAGCGCGACGAGCGAATCAATCACCGTGCGATAACCGGTCACGGGATGACCTTGATCGCGCGGTACCGGCAGCTGGCACGGCTCACCGCGCAACGGCTCGCGAAACATCCCGCTCACCCAACTCGACGCAGCCGCGTTGGGCTTGCCCGGCCGGATGATCACCGTGGGCAGGCGCGCCGCGCGGCCGTCGAAGTGGCCTTTGCGGGTGTGGTCGTTGAGCAAGTGTTCGCAGATGGCTTTGGTGATGCCGTAGGTCGTGCCCGGAGTGAGTTTATCAGAATCGGAGCACGGGCGGCGCACGGCCGCACCGCCGTAACAGGCGATGCTGCTGGCGAAAACGACCCGCGGGCAGCCCGGCAGCGCGCGGGCGGCTTCGAAAACATTACGCCCGCCGTCGAGGTTGACGCGGAGCGCGTCGTCGAAGCGTTGCTCGCACTCGCCGCTGACCATCGAGGCGAGGTGAAAAATCGACGTCGCGTCGTCTTGGCCGACCGCCGCCAAGACGGCGGCGCGGTCGCCGATATCGCCCTTGATCTGGCGCACGCGTTCATCGGTCGGCGGGTGATGAAAAAAAGCGTCGAACAACACGAGCTGGGTGATGGTTTCCGGTGCGCCGGAGGGGCCGGTGAGTTCGCCGCGTTGCAGGAGATTCAAGGCCAGCCGCGAGCCGAGGAAGCCGCCGCCGCCGGTGATGATCACTTTCATAGGGTAGGTAGAGAGAAAGGGGCGCGCTCGCGGAGAGCGAAAACGAGATTGCGAACCCTCACATCACGGAAAACCCCGAAAGCCGTGGCAAGCGATTCTCGAGGGACTGCGGCGACGGCTGTTTTTCCATTTCCAACGCCAGCCGCGCCGCCCACGTTGACCCGATGCCTCGTTTTCTCTCGCTCGCCGCCGATGCGTTCCCGCTCTGGATTCTGGTCGGCGCCGGGATCGCGCTCGTGGAGCCCACCGTGTTCACCTGGTTTTCCGGACCGTGGATCGTCTGGACCCTCGCCCTCGTGATGCTCGGGATGGGGCTCACATTGGAACCGGCGGATTTTAAACGCGTCGGCACGATGCCTCGGCCGGTCGCCCTCGGCTTCGTCGCCCAATACACGATCATGCCCGGGCTCGGCTGGGGCATCGCCCAAACGCTGCAACTCGACGGGCCTTTCGCCGTCGGGCTGATTTTGGTCGCGTGCTGTCCCGGCGGCACCGCGTCGAATATCGTCACCTATCTGGCGCGCGCCGATGTCGCGCTGTCGGTCGTAATGACGATGTGTTCGACGTTTGCGGCCGTCTTCATGACCCCGTTGCTCACGAGTTGGCTGGCCGGCACCTGGGTCAAGGTCGACGGCTGGGGCCTCTTCACGAGCACGGCGCAAGTGGTGCTGCTGCCGCTGGTGTTGGGCCTTGTCCTCCGCCGCGTCGCCCCGCGCGCCGTGGCCTCGGTGCTGCCAGCTGCGCCGTTGGCTTCGGTGCTGGGCGTCATGCTGATCGTGTCGAGCATCGTGGGGGCCAACGCACCGGCCATTCGGGCCAGCGCCGGCCCGCTCGTGCTCGCGGTGTTTCTGCTGCACGCCGGTGGGTTTGGCCTCGGTTATCTGTTGGCGCGCTTCACGGGCCAACCGGAAAAAACCTGCCGCACCATTTCCATCGAGGTGGGTATGCAGAACAGCGGACTCGGCGTGGTCTTGGCGCGCCAGAATTTCACCGACCCGCTCACCGCCGTGCCCTGCGCGATATCCAGCGTGTTCCACTCAGTGATCGGCAGTCTGCTGGCGGGATGGTGGCGTTGGCGCGACCGGCCCCGCTGAGAAAGTGTGCGCGCGGATGTTTTTGAGTTGGTCCGTCCGGCGCTGCGCCCGTAACTCGTGGCGATGAACCTGCTCCGCCCCACCCTACTCGTCCTCGCTGCCGTTTTGGCCGCGCCTTTCAGCTTCGCCCAGCAGACCTACACTCTCGGCATGGTCGCCAAATCAGCGGGCAACCCATTCTTCGAAGCCGCCCGCGCCGGGGCCAACGACGCCGCCCGCGACCTTGGGAAACAACACGGTATCACGGTCAAAATCGACTGGCGCACCCCCAACGAAGAGGACGCCCAGAAACAAGCCGAGTTCATCGAACAACTCCTGCTCAACGGGGCCGACGGCATCATCATCAGTTGCTCCGACGCCAACAAGGTCACCGACACCATCAACAAAGCCGTCGCGCAAGGGGTGCCGGTCGCGACGTTCTCCGGCGACGCTCCGGCGAGCCAACGCTTCATCTCAATCGGCATCGACGACTACGCGGCGGGCGCGGCGACGTTTGAGGCGCTCGCCAAAGAACTCGGCGGTAAAGGCGTGGTCGCCGCCATCGACGGCAACCCCAACGCGGTAAATCTCCAGCAACGCGCCGCCGGTTTCCGCGCGGCCGCGAAGAAGTTTCCCGGCATCCGGTTCGTGGATATTTTTTACCACAAAGAGACCCCGCAAGACGCTGTCGCCAAGATCGAGCAAGTCATGCAAGCCAACCCCGACATTACCGGTTGGGGCCTGCTCGGCGGCTGGCCCTTGTTCACCGACAACGCGCTCAAATGGCCGGCCGGCACGATCAAGTGCGTGTCAATCGACGCACTCCCGCAGCAACTCGGCTACGTGCGCAGCGGGCACGTGCAATTGCTCCTTGGCCAAGATGTCTACGGCTACGGCCGCTTGGCCGTCGAAAGCCTCGTCAACAAACTCCTGCTGAAGAAATCCCCGCCGCAATCCATCGCGAACGCCGCGCTGATCCCGGTCACCCGCGCCAACGTCGAAGCTATCGCGAAGAACTGGGAAATCTGGCTGCCGAAGTGATCGGGCACCCCGCCCCGAATCACGGCGCTTCGTAAACTTCGACCAACGCCGCACCGGCCGAAGGGCGCGGCGCATGATCGCGCTCGATGCCAACATCCTCGTGGCCCTCCGTCGCGTCTCATGATGTTTCGTAGTTCCATGCCCCGGCGCTCGATTCATACCCGCGCCGCCCGCCAGACCTCCCGCCTTTGCTCGTTCCTCAACCAGCAGTTGATCGATCGGTTCCGTCTTAAACCTTGTGCAGCGACGGAATTTCGTAGCCGCGGCTGTGCGGGTCCTGCAGCAAGGCATTCGCTTCCGTGCTGTATTCACCCGTGTGACGCTCGGTCTGGGGGTCAAACG
This sequence comes from Opitutia bacterium, assembly GCA_002737275.1. Taxonomy (GTDB): domain Bacteria; phylum Verrucomicrobiota; class Verrucomicrobiia; order Opitutales; family Opitutaceae; genus Tous-C4FEB. The sequence goes on along the minus strand of NSIG01000014.1, from coordinate 88,050 downwards.
TAAGCCACGGACCCACGACATACTCGGCCCCATTCTCTGGGACGCCGACTCCATCCCGCATGATTGAGTGGAGCGCCATGAAATGTTCATAGGCGTCCTGGTTATCACCGAAACGACCCGCCTTCGCGTTAAACGGCACCTTCTGGCCGAGGCGGTAGGAATTATTCATCAAGTGCCCGAGGACGCTTCCGTGGTGGGCATCGAGCGCCGTGCCGTTGGCCATTTCCGGCTTGCCCGCCCGCACCGCCGCGATGAACGAGCCCCAATTACCACCCGGCGTCACCTTGCCCGGAGCCAGCGAGAGTTTCTCKCCCTTGGAACTCCCTTTGGGATAATACTGGTCCTTAATAATTTTCCCGCCGTCTTCGAAGTAGTACTGGTTCTCCACCTGGTGCAGATATCCTTGGTGGTTGACGTTCCGCACATTAAAAAACGCGTACTGGCCGTTCGGATACTCGCCAATGGCAAACATCGTATTGGGCGTTTCCCCCTGGTCACTCCATTTAAAACGACCGCCGAGCGCCATAACCCGCGTCGGATGAGTCAGCTTTGGCTCCAGCGACCAACGCGCGACGTCGAGTTGATGCGTGCCTTGGTTGTTCATGTCGCCGTTACCGGTTTCCCAGAACCAATGCCAGTTATAGTGCACGAGGTTCGGATGGTAGGCGACCTTCGCCGGTCCGCGCCAGAGGTCCCAGTTCAAATTAGCCGGCGGCGTAGTCGCGGTCTTCATTCCGATGGTGTCGCGCGGCTTGCAGCAATAACCGTACGCGATCTTCAACTTGCCGAATTTCCCGGCCTGAATCGCTTCGTGTAAACCGGCGATTTTCGCATCACTGCGGCGTTGCGTCCCATGCTGTACGACGACGCCGTACTTCTTCTGCGCCTCCACCGCGATTCGCCCTTCCGCCACATCGTGGCTCATCGGCTTTTCCACGTAGACGTGCTTGCCTGCCTGAGCGGCCCAAATGGTCATTAAGCTATGCCAGTGGTTGGGCGTCGCAATCGAGATCGCGTCCAACGTCGGATCTTCGAGTGCCCGGCGAATATCCGCGAAGCCTTTACAGGAAAACTTGGCGCCGAGCTTTTCCTTCAGGGCCTGCATCGACCGATCCAACACCGCTTGGTCCGGGTCAATCAGGTAGGCAATCTCTACATTCGGCTGCTCCAGCCAGCCGGCGATGTGACTCTTGCCGCGACCATTGAGGCCTGCCACCGCAATTCTGAGGCGGTCATTGGCGCCCATAATCCGACCATAAGAATGGGTGCCACCCAGCAAGGTGACGGCGCCGGCAACGAGAGAGGAATGTTTAAGAAACGTACGACGGGTGAGATGATGCATTTTTTTTGCGGGGGTGTAACTCGGTTCAAGCATGGCAACTTCAGCGGCGCGCACGAGCCGGATCTTCCCAGAAAACCGCTGTTTTATCCGGGCCTCCGCCCGACCCACGGCTCGCTCACCGCAGCCCAGCGGCTACGGCACGCGGCCGAGGACGTCGCGTCTCCAGCGCAGCCCAGTCCAAAACAAGTACCACAGGAGTCCTACCACGGGAGTTTTGCCTTTTCCAGCCGAGCCTGAATTAAATAGCGGATGCGTTACCTTCTGATTTGGGTGTTGGCGGGCGGAGTAGCGGTGGCGGCGGAATTGGCGGCGCCGAAGTTCCGGGTCGTAGACATTGATACGAAGATCGAAATCGGCTACGGACTCGCGATCGCCGACGTCGACGGCGACGGGAAGCCCGACGTGCTGCTCGCCGACAAAAAGCAGATCGTCTGGTATCGGAATCCCGCGTGGGAGAAATTCGTGATCGCGGAGAATCTCACGGAAAAGGACAACGTGTGCATCGCGGCGGCGGATATCGACGGTGACGGCCGCTGCGAAATCGCGGTGGGCGCGGAATGGAATCCCGGCGATACCGTGAACAGCGGCGCGGTTTTTTTCCTGATCGCACCGGCGGACCGCACGCAACGTTGGGAACCGGTGCGGCTGCCGCACGAGCCCACGGTGCACCGGATGCACTGGGTGAAAAATTCCACGGGCAAATATGAGTTGGCCGTCCAGCCGCTTCACGGGCGGGGCAACAAGAACAACACGGGGGCGGGGGCGAACCTGTTGACCTATACGGTGCCGAAAGATCCGCGGCAGAAATGGAAGACGGCGGTCGTCGGCGACTTCATGCACGCCTCGCACAATTTCCAAGCGATCAACTGGGACGTCGATCCGGAGGACGAGTTACTGKCGGCGGGCAAAGAAGGGATCTGGTATTTTGGCCGGACGGCCAGCGGGTGGAAAAACCGGCAGTTAACCGACCAGCCGGCGGGGGAAATCCGCGAAGGGCGGCTGGGTGGAACCCGGCGATTCCTCGCGACGATCGAGCCGATGCACGGGATCACCGTGGCTCTCTATCTCGAACCCGGGGCCCCGGGCGGCAAGTGGACGCGGCGGGTGCTCGACGAGACGCTGAAAGACGGTCACGCCTTGGCGTTGGGCGATGTGCTCGGGCTCGGCTCACCGCAGATCGTGGCGGGCTGGCGGGCCATGAATCCGCGTGGGGCGCCGGGGATTCGGCTCTATGTGCCGGGCGACGCGGCGGGGGTGGGCGCGCAGAGGTTTGAGATCGGCGGGACCGAAGTCGCGGTGGAGGATTTGAAACTGGCGGACCTCGATGGCGACGGGCGACTGGATATCATCGCCGCCGGGCGGCAGACGAAGAACGTGCGGATTTTCTTTAACATCGGGACGGCGAAGTAGGCGCGGCGACGAGGGCTCAGGCGCGGAGGGCGGGTCGGAGACCACGCCCTACTTTTTAGGTCGGGTAATCGTAGCCTTTGCGGTAGTCGCGGCGGAGGAGTTTGTTGGCGGCTTCGTCGTTGAGGACGCGCTCGGTGGCACCGTCCCAGTCGAGGCTGCGGCCGAGTTTCATCGAGACCATACCGAGGAGCGCCATGTTGCTCGCCAAGTGGACCTCGCCGATGTCGCACACGGCTTTGATTTTTCCATCGCTGCGGATGGCGGTGAGGAAATCGGCCCAGAGTTCCTTGATGTTTTGCGAATCGGGCGAGTTGAGCTGGGCGGCTTCGGTGATCGGCGGGGCTTTTGAATCAGTCGGGTAAAACGTCCAACCTTTTTGCCAGCCCATGTGGAGGATGCCTTTCGTGCCGTAGAAATAGCAGCCGACGTTTTCGCCTTTGTCGGTGTTGTTGGCCCCGAAACGGCGGTGCTCCCATTGCACGTTGAATTTTTCAAACGCGTAGGTGGCGAGTTGGTGGTCGGGGGCGTCCGTGGTCTGCTCCTGGGCCGTGAAAACGGGCGCGCCGGCGATGGGGCGGCCGCCGCTGGAGAAGATGCGTTTCGGATACTTTTCGCCGGTGACCCAGAGGACTTGGTCGAGCCAATGGATACCCCAATCGCCGAGCGTACCGTTGGCGTAGTCGAGGTAGTTACGGAAACCGCGGGGGTGGATGCCGCGGTTGCCGGCGCCGACGGCGGGGGTTCGCGGATCGCCGCCGTTGAACGGACGGAGCGGGGCGGGTCCGCACCACATGTCCCAGTCGAGCTCCTTCGGGACGTCGACGGTGGGGAGCGGCTTTTCGGGGCCGCCGCCGCCGTAGTTGACGAAGCAGCGGACCATGCCGATGTCGCCGACTTGGCCGGAGCGGATGAAGTCGCGGCCGCTGATGTTGTGCGGGGAAATGCGGCGGTGCGTGCCGACCTGGACGACGCGGCCGGTGGCGCGCGCGGCGTTCACCATCGCGCGGCCCTCCATCACGGTGTGCCCGATGGGCTTTTCCACGTAAACGTGGGCGCCGCCTTTGACGGCGGCGATCATCGGCAGCGCGTGCCAGTGGTCGGGCGTGCCGACGATGACAATCTCGGGCTTGGCGGCGGCGAGGAGTTCGCGGTAATCCTTAAAATGCTTCGGCGTATCGCCGGTGCCGGCAGCGACGTTCTTAAGGGTGGCTTCGTATTGGCGTGAATCGACGTCGCAGAGGGCGACGACTTCACAGGAGCCGCTGGCCATCGCTTCGCGGAGGATATTGTTGCCCCACCACCCGCAGCCGATGAGCGCGGTGCGGAAGCGGGGGCCGCCGGATTTGGGTTGGGCGCGGAGGGAAAAAGGAAACGCGGCGACGGCGGTCGCGGCGGCGGAGGTGTGGAGGAAGGAGCGGCGATTCATTTTTTTGGGGGCGGGGAGAATTTTTTAACCACGAATGGAGGCGAATGGACGCGAACCGGAATCAGTTCGAATTCGTGTTCCTTCGCGTCCAATGGTGGGTTCTTTAGGAGCGGAGTCCGAGGCCGATTTCGCGGCGGAGGAAGGCGATGGATTTCGAGATTTCGGCTTTTTGGAAATCTTGGGTGACGGTTCTTCCTTCGGGGCCGGCGGGGGCCTTGAAGGCGGTGAGCGGGCGACCGCGGGCAGCGAGGGCTTCGAATTTCGCGAGTTTTTCCGGACGGCGATCGTAGAATTTCCAGAAGCCCGGTTGCTGGTAGGGGAAGGCGCGCTGGGCGCCGGAGATCGTCTCGATCATGATCGGAACGTGGGGGCAAAGTTGGGCCCAGCGGGCGGCGAGCGCTTTCCAATCCATGAGACCGTCGCCAGTGGCGGTCCATTGCACGGCGGCACCTTCCGGAGTGGACCAGATCTGTTGGTCGCGGAGACTGGAGCAGATCGTGACAGGACCGAGGGTCTCGAAGGCGTCCATTGGATCTTCGAGGGTCCAGGCGGCGTTGCCGGAGTCGAAGTTGCAGCCGACAAAATCGGTGCCGGCGGCCTCGATGAGTTGGCGACACTCCCACGAGTGCAAATCACCGCCGTGGTTCTCGATGGCGATTTTCAAACCAGCTTTGAGCGCGTCGGCGCGGCAAGCCTTGAGCACGGCGACCGTATCCGCGATGCGGGCTTGGATACCGCCCTCGGATTTGCGGTCTTCCATGTTGCCGAGGACGGCGCGAAAGATCGGCGAGCCGAGAGTTTTTGCGACGCGCAGGCCGAGGCGGAGATGCTCCTCGGCGGTGCCCCAATTTTTCTTAAACGTCTTTGATGTCGGACAGATGCTCCAGCTCCCGACGTAGAGCGTGAGGCCGGCGGCTTCGGCACGCCCGCGCACGAGGCGGAGGGCGGGATCGTCGAGGCTTTCCAGCGCGTCGAGGTCGGAGATGAAGAGCGTGTCGCACTTGAGCGACGCGGCGTAGTCGATCAGTTGCGGCGCCTTCCAGCCCATGGCGCGCAGCGCGTAATTATCGAGACCGACGGCGAGTTTGGGCGCGGGCGACGCGGCGGCAGCAAGCAACGTGGGACCGGCGAACGCCGTGGCGGTCGCGGCGACGGCGGTGTTTTTTAGAAAAGTGCGGCGGAGCATAGGCAGAAAAAAAATTAAACGCAGAGGGGGAGAAAACGGGGTAGCAACCGGACGATTGCGGAGCGGAAAGCTGGGCGACCCCCGGCCGCTTGACAAGCCGAGGCACGGCACCCGAGCGCCGAAAAATTACCTCGCTTGCGGCGCGCGGAAAGCTGTTTTTTCCGTCGCGGCGCGTTTTGCCCAGCGATAAGAATCGCACCGCTCCAATTTGTCCTGAATCGGGCTGCCTTCTGACCGGGCCTACTGACCTGATTCCAATATCTACCCCTCATGAAAACTGCATTCCTATTCCACTGGGCCTTGGGCCTGTTTTTCGCGCTGGCGTCAGCCTGCTTGGCTGGCGCGCAGGTTACCGCCTCCGGCGCAATTGAAGGGCGCGTGTTCGATGCGCGCCGCGGCCAGTATCTCGAGAAAGCCCGGGTTGCCATCGCGGGTTCAAACCAGGAAACGTTTACCGACGCCATCGGCCAATATCGCCTCACGGAGGTCCCAGTGGGGAAAGTCACCCTCAACATTTTCTACACGGGGCGCGGCGTTCTCACCGAGGCGTTGACCGTTAGCCCTAATCAGACCGTGCAACGCGACGTCGCGTTCACCGGCGAGACTCCGTCGGCAAGGGGGAACGCCGTGGGCGACACGATCAAGCTCGACGCTTTTAACGTCACTTCGTCGAAAGAGCTGGATGCGGCTTCGCTGGCGATCAACGAGCAGCGCTTCGCGAAGAACATCACGAACGTCGTCTCGGCCGACGAATTCGGCACCATTGCCGACGGCAGCGTGGGTGAGTTCATGAAGTTTCTCCCCGGCATCACAAGCGACTACACCGGCGGTGATGCCCGACGGTTCTCCATCAGTGGCGTGCCGGCCGGCAACGTCCCGATTTCCATGGGTGGTTTTGATATGGCCAGCGCCGCCGGCGGCGGCACCACCCGGGCCGTCGAGCTCGACCAAGTTTCCATCAATAGCGTCTCGCGCGTCGAGGTGAACCGCTCGCCCACGCCCGAGCAACCCGGCTCCGCCCTCGCCGGCTCGGTGAATTTCGTGCCGCGCAGCGCGTTCGAGCGGAACCGCCCGTCCTACAACTACAGCGTCGCCTTCCTGATGAAGGACGCCGAGCGCTCCTTTCTGCGCCAGTCGCCCGGTCCCGGTTGGGGCGAAAAAACTTACAAGATTCATCCCGGCTTCGATGTATCGGCGGTCGTGCCGGTGAATCGAAACTTCGGGTTCACGTTTTCCGCCGGCTACTCGATGCAGTATACGCCGCAGAGCAACCAGGCGACCCAGTGGCGCGGCGCCGCCGCCGTCACAAACGCTGCGGCGACGGCGAGCACGGGACTGCCCGACACCACGCCCGACAAACCCTATCTGACCAACTACTCGTGGCGCGACTCCGGCAAAGACACGACCCGCTATTCTTTCGCGACCACGGTGGACTGGCGTTTCGCCCCCCGCGACCGTCTCTCCTTCGGTTTTTCCTATGCTTACCTCCGCGAGCACTTCGCCACCCGCACCCAGAATATAACCATCAACCGCGTTGCCCCGGGCGACTGGGGTCCGACGTTCACCCGCGGCACCGAGAGCGCGTTTCCCACGACCGGCCCCACCATCAACGCCGGCCAGATCGAGCTGGTGAACAACGGCCGCATCCGCCCCGGCCGCACCCTCATGCCCACGCTTACCTGGCGCCATGACGGCCCACTTTGGAAGCTCGATGCTGGCGCCTCTTACTCTACGTCGCGCATCGTATACCAGGACATCGATGACGGGGCTTTTAACAGTTTCATCGGGCGCCGCACCCACGTGACGATCCGCTTCGACGACATTTTTTATCTCCGCCCGGGCCGCTTCATGGTGACCGATCCCGCCGGCAATAAGGTCGATCCATCCGACCTCAAAAGCTACTCGATCGTCTCGGCCAACAGCATCCGGCAAAAGGCCTACGAGACCCGCCGCCAAGCCTTCGGCAACATCCGCCGCGACTTCGTAGTGCGCGATATCCCGGTCGCGTTGAAGGCCGGCGTCGATCTCCGCACCGTGCTCCGCGACCGCCGGGGCACCTCGGGCGAACTCTACAACTACGTGGGCGCGGATGGCCGCGCCAGCACCACGCCCACAACCCAGGCCGGCCTGATCAACGACGACAATCCCCTCCCGTTCCTGGACGCGATCTACTCGACGCGCATCCCCGACTTCGGCCTCCCCAAGCAGCAGCACGTGGACAACGGCCAACTCTGGCAGAGCTACCGCGCAAACCCCAGCCACTGGACCCGCAACGCCAACGCCGACTACACCAACCAGACCAACAACTCGAACCGCGTGCAGGAGATCATCTCCTCGGGCTACTTCCGCGCCGATGCCGCGTTTTTCAGCAACCGCTTGAAACTCACCACCGGCCTTCGCGCCGAGCAGACCAACATCAACGCCCAAGGCGTGCTCAACGATCCGACGCGCAACTTCCGTCGCGATGCCGCCGGCACCGTCGTCAAAGATCCGAACGGCATTCCCCTCCAGATCGTCAACAGCGCCACCGATCCGCTCGGCGCGCTCCAACGCACACTCATCGACCGGGGTTACACCGCAAAAAAGGAATTTCTCCGCCTCTTCCCCAGCATCAACCTCGGCTACAATCTTTCTGAAAATCTAATCGCGCGCGGCGCCTACTACCAGACCGTCGGCCGCCCGGAGTTTACCAACTACGTCAGCGGCGTGACCCTCCCCAACACCGAGAATCTTCCCAGCTCGAGCAATCGTATCACCCTCGGCAACGTGAACCTGAAAGCGTGGCAAGCCGAGAGCTACGTCGCCCGCCTCGAATATTACTTCGTGGGCGGCGGCCAAGTTTCCGCCGGTGCCTTCATCCGCGATTACCAAAACGCCTTTGTCACCACCGTGGCGCGGCCCACCGACGAATTTCTCGCGACCTACGCCCTCGATCCCGACACCTATGCGGAGTACGACGTCTCCACGAATTACAATAACCCCGAAAACGTGCGAATGCATGGTCTAGAATTCGACTACCAGCAGCCGCTCACCTTTCTGCCGCACTGGGCGCGAGGGATGCGGTTCTTCGTGAATGCCAGCTCCCAACGCGCGAAGCGGTCCTTCGACCAGTTCCTAGATATGAATCCCTTTGTCGCTAACTTTGGCCTCAGCATCACCCGGCCGAAGTGGAATCTTCGCATCAATGAAAACTACCGCGGTCTCCAGCGCCGCGCCGCCATCATTGGCCGCAGCATCGAGCCCGGCACCTACAACTATCGCCCCAAACGTCTCTACATCGATATCAGCGGTGAATATTTTATCACCCGCCAGCTCGGCTTTTTCGTCGCCCTGCGCAATTTCGGCGGGGCCACCGAAGACCAGAAAACCTATGGGCCGAACACGCCGGTCTATGCGAAATTCCGCCAGCGCGACGACTACGGCGGCTCGCTTTGGACCGCCGGGATTAAGGGCACGTTTTAACCCCCCGCCGCCCGGCCCGCCGGCGCCGCTGACATTGCAAAATCAAGGTGAGCGCCTGAGTCCCCATCGAGCGCTCCCTAAATTCCTGCGATGGATTTGTCGGCCAGACTTCGGTTTATGGTGTTCATTTTGGCCGCGTGATTTGGACCGGTCGCGGTGCCATCGGCTCGGGCGCTGATCGTTTTTGGCCGTCCGGCGGGCAGCACGAGCGACCCGAACAACGGGCCGGCTTGGAACGACGTGGGCCCAATCGCGACGGTGAGCGGCATGGATTATCCCCCATGAGCAGCCTCGCTCCGTATTGGAGCCAGATGGGGACGTTTACCGGCACGGCCATTCCGGAGCCGGCGCCCGTGGGCGTGATTTTGGCTTGGCGGTGCTGGACCTTGCGGCGTGGCGCCGGCGGCGCGGATAGAGCGCGCGGGCAGCCGGATTGTCACGGTTGGTGGCTTTACTCGCGTGGCCAATCGGTTCGTGAATCTTGTCTGATGAAAACTCTCGGGCTTTTCCTGCTTTGCGGCGCGATCGGAGTCGGTGGAGCGATGACTCCGTTGCCCGCCGCCGAATCGGGACCGCGTTGGTTCAAGGGCAATTTGCACACCCACTCGCTCTGGAGCGACGGCGACGATTACCCGGAAATGATCACCGATTGGTATAAACGCGCTGGCTATCACTTCCTCGCGATGTCGGATCACAACATCATGGCGGAGGGCCAGCGGTGGTTCGCGATCAAGCCCCCGGCGGTCGTGGCGGGCAAAGTGGTGCAGCGCGGCGGCGGGGTCGTATTGGAAAACTACGTCGCGCGCTTCGGCGCCGACTGGGTCGAGCAACGCGAGGCGGCGGGCACGCAGGAAGTGCGGCTCAAGCCGCTCACCGAATATCGTACACTCTTCGAGGAGCCGGGGCGGTTTCTGATGATTCCGGGTCTTGAGGTGACTGCAAATTGGAAGCGCCCGGCAACGGCCACGACGCCGGCGCAAGGCGGGCCGGTGCACATGAATCTCATAAATCCGCGCACCCTCGTTGCGCCGGTCGCGGCGGATAATGCGCTCGAAATCATGCAACGCACGGCCGAAGCCGTGCGAGTGCAGCGGGAGGAAACGGGGCAGCCGATGTTCCCGCATCTAAATCACCCGAATTTTATTTGGGGGGTAACCGCGGAGGAATTGATGCAGGTGCACCACGAGAAATTCTTCGAAGTTTATAACGGCCATCCGGGAGTTCATAATGCCGGCGACGTCGCGCACCTGAGCAACGAAGAGATTTGGGACGTGGTGCTCACGCGCCGGCTCGCCGAGCTCAAGCTCGACGTGATGTATGGCATCGGCGTCGATGACTCGCACCACTACCACGAGCAAATGCTCGGGAAGAGCAATTCGGGCCGCGGCTGGGTGATGGTGCGGGCACGCCACCTCACGCCGGAGTCGATTATTTTGGCCATGGAAGCGGGAGATTTTTACGCGACGTCGGGCGTGACGCTGAAAGAAGTGACCCGGACGGCGACGACGCTAGGGTTGGAAATCCAAGCGGATCCCGGCGTGACCTACGTAACGCAGTTCATCGGCACACGCCGAGGCTACGATCCGTCGAGCCAATTGCTGCCGCCGCGCACCGGCGATGCCTCGGCGGCGAGGACCCTGCCGCACCGCCGCTACAGCAAAGACGTGGGCGCGGTGTTGGCCGAAGTTAAGGGGTCGACGGCGAGCTACACGTTGCGCGGCGACGAGATTTACGTGCGCGCCCGGGTGATTTCCTCGCAGGCGAAAGTGAACGGCAGTGTAGCCAACGAGTTTGAAACGGCGTGGACGCAGCCCGTGGTGAGGGCGATGAGATAGGCCTTTAAAAAAGTCAGGGGCGGTGATTTTCGAAATGCCCATTAAGACCGGAGAGGTGTCCAGTTGGCGTTTGGGCCGACAGGATTACCCCGAGGTAAGAAATCCATCTCGCGCGCCTCTGAGCTGTTTTGAGACTGGCGCCCGTGACGAGGTTTCGAGATCTCCCGTTGGCCAAAAAATCTCCTTCTCGTGGCGAAGGACCCCAAGCCGGCGGCTCGTTTCTCAGTTCAGCTTTTTGCCTCGAACATCTGCTCTGCGGCAAACGCTGCCCCAACTTCGTCGTTTGGATATAATTAAAGGTGGGTGGTAGTTGGTTTTTTCCATCCGGAAAGCCGGACTTGTTCCACCAAAGCCATGTGCGGGACCGTCAAAGCGGCGAGTCCAACGAAGACCAACTGGATAATTTTGGCATCGAGTGAAATCTCACGAAGAAAATACCAAGCGAGAGCCGACCCACCCAAAACTCCCAGCATCGGTAAAAGGGCGGCGGCGAGGAGTCGGTAGAGGGAGGACCGGTCGGAATAGTCCATCGACCTAAGGATGTGCCGGGCGCTATGCATGCCGCAGAAAAAGACGACGAAGGAGATGAGAGGCGGCGCCACGATCGCGAGCACACCGACGGCGCCTAGTTCCACCGCGGTCAACCAATCCGAGCGTACGCGTTGCAGACTGGCTAGAACTAGGCCGACGACCCACGGCCAAGCGAGCAGACTGAGCCATGGCACTATGATCGCGGCCGACTCTTCTCCGGCAAGGAGTGCAAAGAGTCGCGCGATATCCGCAGCGTGGAGAAGAGCGGGCAGGATTGTGATCGCGCCGCCATAGACGGTGCGGGTGGGCCACGGAGTTCCAGCCGTAGGATCGCCTGAAAAATGCGCGGCTGAGATGATGAGAAAGCCGATGAGAAACAGCGCGGGTTGGAGGAGCCACAGACCAACCACCAAACCGGCGAGAAGCAGGTAGATTACGCCAAACCGAAGCCAGCCTCCGAGGGTGCTAATTCCGTAAAGCCGATGGGCGAAAAGCGTGTCGAGTGCGCCATGAGGCACGCCGAGAACAACGATGAGCGAGGCTACCACAATCAATTCGATCCGCTCGTCGAAACGTCCAAGGACCAACGACGCCGCCGCAAGAACAAGGGCGGCGATACTGAAGACCAGACCTTGGGTTCTCTGAGCTTTCATCCGGCGGCACGGCCCTTAATCGATCTTCGAGATGAAACCGTTAAGCTGCGTGGGATCTCCCTCAAGAAAGGTCCAGCCGGTAATACCGAGACGATGGCCGCGTAGTCGGCCAGAGTTGGGCAATCGCTCATAAAGCGGATGATATGGCCGGAGTTTTTCATCGCGAACAGTTTGAAAAAAAGGTCCGGGGCGAGTTCGGGTCTCGCCCGAAGAACGCGAAGAAAGAGGCCGTCCATGGTCCGAAGAAGCCACGGGTCCGGGGAATGCGCCCTTGGCGGGTGTCCGGCCAACAGCGCGGCGGCGCAGTCTTCAGCCCATCGTTGAATCCGCTGGAAAGCGAAACCCGAGGCCGCGCGCACAGCGCCCCCAGCCATGCCGGCGCGGACAAAGGTAGCGTCCATATTTTGAGCGGGAGTGGCTTGGCCCATCGGCAGTATGCCATGCTCGGAGCGCAGCACGGAAAAACTCGCTTCACCCACACACTGGCGAACGAGGCCTCCTAACCTGTCCGCCAGTTCGCTAGGACCGAGTGGCTTGGGCGCGAAGACGGTAGCCTCAATCAACGCGCGGTGCTTTGAAAAAGGGAGCAGATAAAGAAAAGTGATTTCGCCCTTATGACTTGAAGAAAAATCCATGAGGGTCGCGGATTCGGGATCGAAGCAAGCCGCGTCACACGTCACTTCGTGGCCCGAGAAGGATTGCCACAAAATAACGGATTCACGCTCAGGCCGCGGTTGGGGACGGGTATCAATAATCTGTTTTGCGTATCGCACGCCGGTACTCGTCTCAATTCGCCAGCGACGATCCTCTTTTTGAGGCTCAGCGATAACGGTCTCGTTCATCGCGAGTTCGATCCGAGAAGTTCTAGCAATCGTCTGGGTAGCGGCAGCGTAGAAGGCTGCCGCCGGTATCATTTGATAAGGCGCTGCGCGACAGTCGACCGTGACCCGACGCCGGTGGTCTGCGACCGCGACCGAGCTCCAACGATGCTGAACGAGATGGCGCAGACGCGCATTTCCATCATCCCAGAAACACCAAGTCCGGTCCGGGGCATAGAGCGCCCTACCCTCAAGCACCACTACGTTTGGGCCTTCCGCGCCCGAGTCTGCGAGTCGCATGGCTAGACTTAAGCCGGCACACCCACCGCCAAGAATTGCAATATCGCTATCGGATCGCATGGCCCAGTTTGATGTAGGGAAGCCCGAACAGTGCATCATGCAGGCTGGCATCATGCCCGAAAGGCTTGCGCCAAAAAAATCCTTGGCCGGATGCGCTGATCAAGGCGCCGACGGTTAACCCGGCCTTTCGACGATCTGAAACCATAATCCGACCCTCCCAAAAAATCGAACCCTGCGCTCTTAACCTTGTGCCGATCGCGCGATAGACGCGGCTTGCGACCAAGATGCCGCTCCGAGCGCGAAGCGGCAGGTAAGCCAGCCCCATTTCACCGCTGGCGTAGTGCCGATCCGCACGATTCAGCAACGTCTCCACCCCTTGCCGGAGCCGGGGTCGGCTCGCCAAGGAGGGCGAGATCAGTTCCTCCGGGCCGAGATCACCGATGAGAGACGCGGGAAGGTAGCGGCGATTTGCGGCCGCGTCCTCCGCGATGTCCCGACAGATATTTGTCAACTGCATGGCAATTCCCAGATCGATGGCATGGGCGAACGCCTTCGGATCGGATACATCGAGCACGCCGCACATCATCACTCCGACGGTTCCGGCCACCCGGTAGCAATATTGGAGCAGGGCCGCTTCGTCTGGGCAGCGCACGAGATCGAGATCGGAGAGGAGCCCTTTTACCAACTCGACGGCGATTACTGGGGAAATTCGACACTCTTGCATGAGCTCAATCCCATCTCGAATCACTGGATCTGAAGAGACTCCTGCGGCGATATCTTGGCTGGCCGCACTCAGTTTAACCCGGGCGCTCGCAACCGAGGTTGCCTCATCTGCGAGATCGTCGAGGTGACGGCAAAAGCCGTAGAGGCGAGTTGCTCGGCTGGCATGAACTGGGCCGAGAAGACGTCGCGCCCAATAAAAACTACGACCTTTCTTCTTCAGCGCGTTTTCGGCGGTGGCCAGGGCGACGTTGTTCGTTGCCGGCTTCACGCTGAAGATGCCGCCGGGATGAGCGTATCCACGACTTTGGCCGAGCAGAGCACACCGGGCAGCCCTGCGCCCGGATGAGTTCCGGCACCGGCCAGGTAAAGATTACGGATGCCTTCGGCCCGATTATGAAAGCGAAACCAAGCGGACTGTCGAAACAACGGCGCGACGGAAAACCCAGCCCCGTGCACGCTCAGGTAGTCGTGGGCGAAATCGTCCGGTGTTTTGTAAAAGTCCGCGGTGATGGTCGCGGTCAATCCCGGCAGAATCGTGCGATCAAGCGCCGCTACAATCCGGTTGCACAAGCGGGGTCCTTCGACTGACCAATCAATTTTTGCCTGCTGGTTTGGCACCGGGCAAAGCACGTAAAAACTGTCGCATCCCGGAGGCGCGAAGCTTGGGTCGGTTGCGGTCGGTCGATGCAGATAAAGGGAGAAGTCGTCCGCCAGAATTTTACGATGGAATATATCGACGAGCAGTTCGCGATAACGTGAACCCATCCAAACGGTGTGATGGGCCACCGCCGGGTAAGTCCGAGTCGTCCCGAAATAGATCACAAAAAGTCCCATTGAATAGTGCGCCGCCGCGAGTTTCAACCGGCTCGCGGCACTCTGCTGCGCCGGAGGAATCATCGCGCGATAGAGGTGGGCGGCATCGGCATTCGAGACGACTACGTCGGCTTCCAGTTTCGTTCCATTCTCCAAGCAAATGCCCGTGGCCCGCCCCTGTTCGATAACGATGGAATCAACCGAGGTATTGAGTTGAATCTCGATGCCGTGTCGCTGCATCAAACCGCGGAGTGCAGCCGTGACCGCCCCGGTTCCGCCCATCGCGAAGTGCACGCCGTAAGCCCGTTCGAGAAAATGAATGAGCCCATAGATGCTGGTCGTATCAAACGGATTGCCTCCAACCAACAAGGGTTGGATTGAAAATGCTTGGCGCAGTTTCTCGCTATGCAAGTGGCGCTTCACCATGGTCCACACGGTCTCGTAATTGCGCAAACCGACCAAGCGCGGGACCTGCTTAAGCATGGTCGAGAACCGATCAAATGGCTGAGCGGAAAGCTCGGTGAAGCCTACGTCGAAAATACGGCGGGAATGGGCTAGCAGCGCGAGGTAGCCCTCGCGATCGCGCGGTTCGATCCGGCTGATTTCGGCCAGCGTATCCTCCAGCGTCCCGCCATAATCAAAATGATCGCCATCGGAAAATTCAAAACGATACCACGGTTTGAGTGGCACTAATTTGAGGGAATTCTCCATCCGCTCGCCGAACAATATGAACAGTTCTTCAAGCAAGAACGGCGCCGTGATCACCGTGGGACCGGCGTCGTGGCGGAAGCCCTCCCGCACGTAGACCTGAGCCCGCCCACCGATCATTTCGCACCGGTCAATCAGGCGAACTTCGTAACCTTTTGCGCGTAAGCGCAGCGCCGAGGCGATCCCACCGAAACCGGCCCCGACGACAATTGCCTGCATTCGGAGTGTCCCGACCCGTCACAGACGCTCACTCATAACTCGGGCCAATTTGCCCAGCAATTCGCCAGCGCCCAGCGGCAGTCGGCCAGCTGCATCCATCGCAAATTGTAGGTGCCGTGATCCGATTTGGCGCGCGAGACGGGCAGCCTCAATCGGAGGGTGCTCGATCTGAAGAACATTTAAGATGTTTAAAGAAAGAGGGCCGTCGATTTCCGCATCTTCGAGATCGTCGACGATTTGATAACCGATGCCAAATGACTCGGCCGCTTCTTGGGCCAGACCAAGCGAATCGCGGACGCCCGCGCCCAGTAAAGCCAGTTCCAATGGAAGACTGAGTAAGGCTCCGGATTTGCCAGCAACGATTGCCTCATAGCGGGCTAGTTCGGTGACGGGTCGCTTGCGAGCCGATAGGTCGCCGCATTGGCCACGGATTACTTGAGCAGTCCGCCGATGAATCAGGCGGACCATGTCCGCAATTACAGCGGGTCGGGAAAATTGGGCGATCGCCGCGTAGGCCGCCGAGAGGAGCAAATCTCCTGTCAGCACGGCCACATCTGCACCGTGGGAGGCTAAAACTGTAGGAACTCCGCGACGGAGCATCGCGCCATCGTGGAAGTCGTCGTGGACCAGAGAGGCGTTGTGCAAGAGCTCCACCGTTGCACCGACGACAACAGCATCATCTTGGGACAGTCCCACCCGAATTCCGGCGTCGAGCCCGAGCTTGGCGCGAACACGATGGCCGCCGGATGCAAGGTGCGTCAAGGCCGCGCGATCGGTATCAAAAGAATCAAGATGGGCAGCCGTCGATTCAGAGACTAACTCCACCAGTAGACGCTCAACCCGCAAAAGATGCTCGGTGGATGAAAAATCCGCAGCCGATTCGGCGAGCTGCATGGGAGCGTTCATAACTGGGGGTGATAAAATTCCGGTCGAACGCCAAAAAGAAGCAGCGTTTCGACCGGAACTTGTGCGGGCCTATTACTTTGCGGACGCTTTATCAGACTCAGAAACTGCGACCGTCCAAATAATCACGCCGAAGGCGATCTTGTTTACGACGTCGGCCAGATTATAAACAATGTTCAACATCTTCATGCTGCTCTCCGGACCGGCACCGGTTAGATAACCGAGGAAATAACCGATTGGGTAAATTGCCCAACCAAAAAGCACAATTGCACGCATCAACTTAAAGGCTGATTGCACCGAGGCGGGTGCTGAATCCGCGTTGATCTTACCAGCTTCGCCAGCGTAAATTTCCCAAACAATGAAAGCCCATCCAGCCATACCGATGATAAATGCAGGCAAGACAGCTAAGTAACCGGCCTCGCCCATGAAGCCAGCGATGAGCATGACGAACGTTCCGATCATTAAACGCCAAAACACACCGGCCGGGACTTTAGTGATAGCCGAGAGAATCAAATAGAATTCGACCATCAGCAGTGGGACGGTGATAATCCAATCGATGTAGCGATAAACCGTTGGTGTAGTGCCGGTGGCTACCCACACATCGCGCATGTAGAAATAGTGCCACGCGGCCACCATCGTGACCAGACCGGACACCGTCAGCGAAGTCTTCCACTTCGCCGTCACCCGTTGGGTTTCGAGGAAGAAGAAGGCGGTCGCGGCGACAAGGGCCATTGAGATCATCCAAAACGATACCCCGACAAAATCGTCGGATTTTAAGTTGGAGCCCGCAGCAGCGAAGGCGTTGCTCGACGATAATAAACCGATTAGAACCACTGAAAGGGTCCTAAGTTTTTTTGATTTTAATTTAGTTAACATGGGGAAATTTTTTTGAGAGACGAGCTCGCGGTGGCGCGATAGAAGTGA
Source organism: Opitutia bacterium (assembly GCA_002737275.1). GTDB lineage: Bacteria > Verrucomicrobiota > Verrucomicrobiia > Opitutales > Opitutaceae > Tous-C4FEB. The sequence goes on along the minus strand of NSIG01000014.1, from coordinate 70,797 downwards.
GTCTTGGGCGTTTGGGCCTATCGGCTGAACGGTTGAACGGGTTTTTACAGAATTTTGGGAAACGAATTTCGAAGGGGCTGCCAAAAAATTTACAGAATTAGGATGACCGGGTCGATGCCAAACTTGCTAGGGGCCGCAAGCAGAATTGAAACATTTACCGTTTGTCACCAAATAATTTTAAGGCCGGTTCAAAAGTTTGAAAGGGCGTTGCACGACAAATGAACTGAATCGCTAGTCGGCCGCAGCCAGAACCAGCTCCACCAGCAGCGGCCGGTGATCGGAGGCGATGGCTTCGGGGATAACACTCGAGGAGAGAACGCGCCAAGCGGTCGCGGGGCGGAAGAGAACGAAGTCGATCCGTGCCCTGGGGTTTTCGGCCGGGCTCGTGAGCGCCGGCTGGCTGGCGGAGGCATCGGTGAACGGTTGGAGTAGCGCCTGCATGATGCGGGTTTCGGGGCGGGCGTTGAGATCGCCGATGAGAATCGTGGGGGTGGCATCGGCGCCGAAGAGTTCGATCAGGCGCGCGGCTTGTTGCCAGCGGGCGGTGTCGTCGCGCGTGGCATCGAGGTGCGTGCCGACGAGGCGGAACGCGGGTTGGCCGGGCGGGCGCACGATCGTAGAGATGGCAATGCGGGGCTCGACCTTCGCCGGGTTAGGCAGCGGGTGAATGGTGAAGTCAGCCAACGGCCAGCGGCTGAGCAGGGCTTGGCCGTAGGCGCCGCTTTGGTAGTCAATCGCTTTGCCGTAGGCGACATGCAGGCCGGTGAGCCGGGCAAGTTCGGCGGCCTGATCGACGCCGCCGGTGCGCGTGGTTTTCTGGTCAACCTCTTGGAGCGCGACGACGTCGGCGCGGGCGGCGGTGATGACGCCGGCCAGGCGGACGAGGTCGAGTTTGCCGTCCACCCCTTCGCCGTGGTGGATGTTGTAGGTGAGAACGCGGAGGGTCGCAACCGCAGGCGAAGATTCGGCGGCGGCAAGGGTGAGGACGGCGTTGGAGCTAACCGCGATCCCAATCAGGAATGGGCGAAGGAGCATGTGATAAACGCTCGCCGTTGAGCAGTGACGAGGTAAAGGCAGGAGCGCGCGAGCTCACGGTGGCAGCGCAACGATCACCCGCAAGCGGGCTCCTACCTCGTCCTCGACCCGGCTTAGAGCTTGGCGGCGGCCTTCGGCTTCGTGGTCATCTCGAAGTCGTCGGTACGGAACGGCGTGACCGGCAGTCCGTCAGCGGAGAAGAGATTGCAGACGGGGTTGTCGGCCCAGGCGTAGCGGACGGCGACCGGCGCGGGCACCTCGGAGTGCGAGACTTCAACTTGGTTCGCGGCGATGATTTTGCCGGCGGCCCAACGCCAGACGCGGTCGGCGCCACAGATCGCGAAGCCGCGGGCCTCAGTCACGTCGAACGCGCGCAGGGTGCTGCCGAAGCAATCGAGGGTAACGACGATTTTGTCGCCGGCGACCTTCATGCTCTGGTACTCGGGGCTGCGGTAGGGGAACTTCAGGCCGTAATCTTTCACGAGCGCCCAACGCACGAGCCGGGAGGCGACATCGTATTTGTTGCGCGGGTGGATGTCTCGGGCTTCGCCGAGATCGGTGATCACGGCTTGGCCGGTGTTGGGCAGACTCAGGGTTTTAGTCTGCGTCTCGCGGAGCTCGGCCCAGTCACTCTCGCCGGGCGTGGCGGCCTCGGCTTTGAAGTCGGCGAGTTGCGCCCAGTAAAACGAGAAATCTCCCTGGCCCTGTTCCTTGCGCCACTGCTCGATGAGGAAGGGGAACAACTCGGCGTGTTCGTAGGCGCGGCCGGCGTTGGATTCGCCCTGATACCAGATGACGCCCTTCAGGCCGTAGCCGAGGGTGGGATTGACGATGCCGGCAAAGATATTTCCGGGGCGGGCATTGCCGGTGAGCCAAGCGGCGGGATCGGCTGGGGCTTTGGTGGCGGACTTCTTTTCGGCTTTGGCTTTCTCGGCCGCGATTTTCTGGTCGGCCAAGGCTTTGGCGAAATCGGCCTTACTCTTCTCCGAGGTCAGGTTGGCCTCGCGTTGGCGGGTGTTGGCCATGAGGAGGGCAAAGCGCGGATCGTTTTCGATGGTCTCGCGGCGGACCCATGCTTCGGCGGCGGATCCGCCCCAAGCGTTGTCGATCAAGCCGACCGGCACATCGAGAATATCGTGCAGATAGCGGCCGTAAATGTAGCCGATGGCGCTGAAGTCTTTGACGTTGGCGGGATCGGCGACCTCCCACTTGCCCTTGAAATCGGTTTTCAAATCCTGCGTGCCGACCTGCGGGACGGAAACAATGCGAAAGTGCGGGCGGCGAGCGCCGGCGCCTTCGAGGTCGCCGGTGTAGGTCTGCCCGACGGACCATTGCATGTTGGACTGGCCAGAGCACATCCAGACCTCGCCGATGAGGACGTCTTTGATTTCAAGGCGAGCCGCGCCGGAAACGATGGTGAGGGTTTGAGGGGTTTTGTTGGCGGATTGGGCGGCGAGTTTGATGGTCCAACGCCCATCGGCGCCGGCGGTGGCGGCATAGGATTGACCGGCGAACGAGACGGTGACGGTGGTGCCGGGGGTATCCCAACCCCAGACCGGGTTGGCCAACTTTTGCTGCAAGACCATGTGATCGCAGAAGATGGCGGGGAGCTTGAGTTCGGCCCAGGCGGGCGGGAGGAGCGCGAGTGCGAGGGCAAGGACGATGAACGGGCGAGGTATTTTCATAGGGAGTTTTGGGAGCATGAGTGCAGCAAGAGCGTGAGCGTGAGCGGGGCCCGAAAACTGGGCTAGGTGGAGTGTTAGTCTTTAGCTTCGGTTATTGTGCTGACTTCAGTTGTGGTTGGCAATTCCAAGCGAAGGGACGGACCGGCTTGGCGGTCCGGCCTGGAGCTTGGGATTGGTAAAGGTTGTTTCGTGGCGAAGCGTTGCGGAGAGAGATAGCCGAGCGAGCTGTGGGGCCGCTCGGCGTTGTAGTCCTGGCGGAAGTCTTCGATCACGACCCGGGCCTCGGTCAGGGTCCAGAGCTGCTCGCGGTTGAGGCATTCGTCGCGGAAACGGGAGTGGAACGATTCCACAAAGCCGTTCTCCCACGGACTCGCCGGGGTGATGTAGAGGGTCTTGATATTCTGTTCGGTCAGTCAGCGTTGGAGTTCCTTAGCGATGAACGCCGGTCCGTTGTCGGAGCGGATGAACTCGGGCGCGCCGTGCAGCGCGATGGCCGTTTCGCTGAGAAATCGTTTACCCGAGCAATTTCCGGCCAGCCTATTTGGGTGTAGGCCTGACCGGAAAACGCAAAAGAACGAGTTAGAAGGTAAGGGCGTTCTGCTCCACTACCGCTCTACATTGTCACCGAACACGACAACTCCGGCCTCACGCCTCCAACTGCGGGCGTGTGGGCTCGGGCCAGTCGATGTGGTAGAACTTGCCGCGGGGCTTGTCGGTGCGCTCGTAAGTGTGGGCCCCGAAGTAGTCGCGCTGGGCTTGGAGCAGGTTGGCCGGCAAGCGGGCCGAGCGGTAGGCGTCGTAGTAGCTCAGGGCCGATCCAAACGTCGGGATGCTGATGCCGTTCTCCACCGCGAGGCTGATGACTTTGCGCCAGTTGGTCTGCGCCTTCTGGATGGTTTTGTTGAAATAGCCGTCGAGGAGAAGATTCGCGAGCTTCGGGTTGCGGGCGTAGGCCTCGGTGATTTTTTGGAGGAACGCGGCGCGGATGATGCAACCGCCGCGGAAGATCTGGGCGATCTGGCCGAAGTTGAGTTTCCACCCGTATTCGCCCTGCGCGGTGCGCATGAGCTGAAACCCCTGTGCGTAGGAACAGATTTTCGAACAATAGAGGGCGTCGTGGATGGCTTTGATCAGCTCTTTCTTCTTGGCCGGGGAGACTTTCTTGATCTTCGGACCCTTGAGCACTTTCGAAGCGGCGACGCGCTCTTCTTTGATCGCGGAGAGACAGCGCGCAAACACGGATTCGGCGATGGTCGGAGCCGGCACACCCATGTCGAGGGCGTTGACGGAGGTCCACTTGCCGGTGCCTTTTTGGCCAGCGGTGTCGAGGACGATGTCGACAAAGGGCTTCTTCGTCATCGGGTCCTTCTGCTTGAGAATATCGGCGGTGATCTCGATCAGGAAGCTGTCGAGGGCGCCTTTGTTCCAAGTGGAGAAAATCTCACCCATTTCAGCGGGTTTGAGGCCGAGGAGACCCTGCATGAGAGAATAGGCCTCACAGATCATCTGCATGTCGCCATACTCGATGCCGTTGTGGACCATCTTGACGTAGTGGCCGGCGCCGTTTTCGCCGATGTAGGTGGTGCAGGGCACGCCGCCTTTGACGGGCTTGCCGGGAGTGGCGCCCATGATGGGGCGACCGGTCTTGCGGTCGACCTTCGCGGCGACGGCTTCCCAGATGGGCTTGAGCTCTTTCCAGGCCTCGAATTCGCCGCCGGGCATGAGCGACGGGCCGAAGCGCGCGCCTTCTTCACCGCCGGAAACGCCGGAGCCGATGAAGCGGAGACCTTTTCCCTTCAGGGATTTTTCGCGGCGAATGGTATCGGTCCAGAGAGCGTTGCCGCCGTCGATGATGATATCGTTGGCCTCGAGCAGCGGGATGAGGCTGTCGATGACCGCGTCGGTGGCTTTGCCGGCTTGGACGAGGATAATCATCTTCCGCGGCTTGGCGAGAGACTGGACGAATTCCGGGAGGGTTTTGGCGCCGATGAGGCCGCCGGGAGTGGAGGGATTTTCCGCGACGAATTTTTCCGTCTTTTCGACCGTGCGGTTGAAAACCGAGATCTGGAAGCCGTGGTCGGCGATATTGAGGGCTAGGTTTTGACCCATGACGGCAAGGCCGATGAGTCCAATGTCGGAGTGCGTTTTGGCCATAGAGAGGCGGGAGAATTACCGATCGGTTGGCGGGAAACCAATCTGATTTTGCGGGTGCGGTGGAAAAAATCTCGGCCGATCGAGATGCTCCGCGGGGCCCGCTCAGGGCCGCAGAGCGTTTTGCTGCTTGGACTTGTAGGTGATTTTCGAGGGGAAAAGCGGGGCGATTTTCTCCACCAAAGGAGTCATAAACTTCGGCTCGTCGCGCTCGTAAATCTAACTGAACCCGAGCCCGGTAATCGCCCCGGTGCCCGCCATGGCCAGCACGATTTTATTCACCGCGGCTAGTTTTCTCACGATAACCACCAGCAGAATGAGCAGCAAAACCGCGACGCCACTGTTGACCCAAAGGCGCTCGGACGCTCCCGAACTCAGTCGAGGCCGGTGGAGACAAGCGAAGACCAGGGGACTCCGGCGATTGAGACGAGGGGGGAACCGGCGGATGGAAACGCCGGCTTAACTTTTCACCGCCGCAGCGTGGTCGCCCCTTGTGGCGCAATTGATCCAAGCAGTATCCCCGACGGCGTAGTGCTCTTTTTTCCAGACGGGCACGCGAGCCTTGGTTTCGTCGATGACGAAGCGGCAGGCATCGAAAGCCGCGCCCCGGTGGGCGGCGGAAACTCCGACCCAAACGGCAAGATCGCCGATGCGCAAGGAGCCCACGCGGTGGATGCAGACCGCACCCACGATGGCGAATTTCTCCCGGGCCTCGGCGAGAATGCGCGCGCCCTCTTTTTCGGCGAGTGGCGCGTAGGCCTCGTAGTCGAGCGCGAGGACCGGACGGCCGTCGTTATGGTCACGCACCCAGCCTTCAAACGTCACACAGGCGCCCGCGTGCGCGTCGGCGAGCGTGCGTTGCAAAGCGGCGGGATCGAGAGGCTCAGTCGAAATGCAAAACATTTTGGAAAAATAATCTCTCGGCTGTCGGCGTCGTTTAACCGCCGGCTACGGGCGGGATGAATACCACGGTTTGCCCGTCGCGCAAGGACGTGTCCCAAGCGACGAAGCTTTCATCTACGGCTGCTCTCACGCGGTCCCGCGGCAGTGAGAATCCATAGCGGGCGCGCAACTCGTCGTAGAGTGCGGCGGCGGTGCCCGCGGGGGTCGAGCGGGTCTCGCGGGCGACGCCGCGCTGCTCGCGAAGAATGGCGAAATACTGGATGTGGACCGTGATCATGTGCGGACGCCGGTCGTGACGAAATGACTCTTTCCACCGGTTTTTTCAAGCAAGCGCACGTCTTTGATCACGATATCGTGCGAGACCGCTTTACCCATGTCGTAGAGCGTGAGGGCGGCGACGGTGGCACCGGTCAGGGCTTCCATTTCGACGCCGGTTTTGGCGTGGGTTTCGGCCGTGCAGGTGATCACGACTTCGGTCGAGCCATCGGCGGCAGCCGGGCGCTGTTCGATGGTGATTTTGCAATCGTCGAGCGGGAGCGGGTGGCAAAGAGGGATCAGGTCGGAGGTGCGTTTGGCACCCATAATTCCGGCGAGGATCGCCGTCTGAAACACCGGGCCTTTTTTGGTGGCGATGTCGCCATCGCGCAGGAGCGCGGCCAGCGCCGGCGGGAGCACGACCACGGCCACGGCTCGGGCGACACGGTGGGTGACGGCCTTGGGGCCGACGTTGACCATCGCGGGCTGACCTTGGGCGTCGAGGTGGGAAAGCATAGTGTGGCGCGGAGTTTGCCCTCGATTGTCCCGGCGTAAAGCCGCTCCTGCCGCAAATTCACACCCACGGGGTAAATGCCACCACGGTGCCCACTGGGAACTCCGCCTGATGGGCGGGCAGTTCGACGAACCCGTCGGTCCCAACGAGGCCGGCAAAATCGCCCGAGGTATTTACCTCGTCCGGGGTCGCGAGCAATTCGGCGCCCGGTCCGCTGCTGAGTTTCACCGGCAGCAGGCGGGCGAGCTTGGGCTGGAAATTCACCGGAGCCGCCAGCGCGACGAGGCGTGGCTGGATCGGGGCGGCGCCGCTGGCGTGCGCGAGTGCCGGCAGCACGTAGCGGTGGAGACAGGTGGTGCTCGAGACGGGATTGCCCGGCAGGGCGAAGACCGGAGTCGAGCGCGCGCTCAGACCGAACCAAAACGGTTTGCCCGGCCGCTGGGCGACGCCGTGGAAAACTTTTTTCACGCCTTGGCGAGTGAGTTCATCGGGGAGAAAATCGAACTTTCCCTTCGAAACGCCGCCCGTGAGCAAGAGCACATCGTATTCGGCGAGCAGGTGCCAAAGCAGATGCTCGATCTCGTGGCGCACATCGCGGACGTGAAACCGTTCGACGCGCGGGTAACCGGCGAGGATGAGCGAGGCACGCAACGCGTGGTCATTGCTGCGTCGGATTTGGTGCGGGGCGACATCGGCTTCCACCTCGACGAGCTCGTCGCCGGTCGCGACCACCGCGATCTTAGGCGAATGCGCGACGGTGAGCGCCGCGTAGCCGCACGCCGCAGCCACGGCGATCTCGCGACCCGTGAGGCGCGTGCCGGCGCGCACGATTGCTTCGCCGCCGCGGTGATCGCCTCCCCGCCGATGCACGGCGTTGCCGGCGGAAAACTTCGCCGCAGATTCGTTCACCGTCACGGTCGTCCCCGGGGCGGCGCGGGTGGTTTCCTCGTAAGGCACGACGCAATCCGCTCCGCTCGGCAAAACGGCCCCGGTCATGATCTCAACGCACGCGTCGGCCGATGCACCGAGCGTCCGCGGCACCATGCCGGCCGCTTGCACGCCTTCGATGCGAAAGGTCCGCATGCCGGCCGCCAGGGCCGACGCCCGCAACGCGTAGCCGTCCATCGTCACGCGGTCGAAGGGCGGCAAATCGCGGTCCGCGCGCAGATCGGCGCGCAAAATGCGACCGTGGGCCGCCGCGAGCGGGCAATCCTCGCGGTGAAGGAGGGAAATGTTTTCGCGGATCAACCGCTCGGCTTCGCCGGGTGTAAGCATGGAGGACGTGAGGTTTATCGGCCCGGCGGTGCGCGGTGCGAACGAAAATTCGTCGTTTCCTTTGCTTTGGTCCGTTGGCCACATTCTCTCCTTCCCCATGTCCGGACCCGTCGACCAATTCCAACGTCCGCTGCGCGATCTCCGTATCTCGGTGACGGACCGTTGCAATTTCCGCTGTCCCTATTGCATGCCGAAAGAGGTTTTCGGCCCCGGCCACGCCTTTTTGCGCGATCCGCAACTGATGACGCTCGGCGAACTCACCCGCATCGCGCGGGCATTCACGACGCTCGGCGTAGAAAAAATCCGGCTCACCGGCGGTGAACCGCTCCTGCGCCCCGATGTCCCCGACCTCATTCGCGCTCTCAAACAGGAACTGGGCGTGCGCGATGTCGCGCTGACCACCAACGGCTGGCTACTCGAAAAACTCGCGCCGGCCCTCCGCGCGGCGGGTCTCGACCGCCTCAACGTCTCCGTCGATTCGCTCGACGATACCACCGCCGGCAAGCTCAACGGCCTCGGCTTCAGCGTAGCCCGCGTGCTGCGCGGCGTCGATGCCGCGGCGGCGGTCGGTTTGCCGGTGAAGATCAACTGCGTGATCCAGCGCGGGGTGAACGACGGCGAATTGCTTGAGCTCTGCGATTATTTCCGCGCCCGCGGTCATACCCTCCGCTTCATCGAGTTCATGGATGTCGGCAACACCAACCATTGGACGGCCGAGCGCGTCGTGCCGGCCCGCGAACTCGTGGCCCGCATCGAGGAAAAATGGCCGCTTGAACCGGTCGGTCCGGCCTACCGCGGTGAGGTGGCGGCGCGTTACCGCTACGCCGACGGACGCGGCGAGATCGGCTTGATCAGCTCGGTGACCGAGCCGTTTTGCCGCGACTGCCACCGCGCGCGCCTCTCCGCCGACGGCAAACTTTTCACCTGTCTCTTCGCCTCCCTCGGCTGGGATGTGCTGGGCTGCCTGCGCGCCGGAGCCGACGACTCCGAACTCGCCGCCTACCTCGCGCGCATCTGGCGCGGCCGCGAAGACCGCTACAGCGACGAACGCGCCGGCCTGCTCGCCGCTGGCGAATCCCGCGCCAAGATTGAGATGAGCTACATCGGCGGGTGAGGGGCCCGTGGCGACCGGTGGTTGCGGAGCGATGAGTGGAATAGACTCGTTGCGATTCCGCCGATAGACCCTAAAATTCCACCCATCGGTCGTCAGCACGCGGCATCGCGGATGCAGTTCGCTCAGGCGGACCAAGCAGCCGTCGGCCAATTGGGCACGACCGTCATAGCGGGTCATAAATGCGCGGATTCTTCCGGCCTCCTTCAACAGTAGGGGCACTACGTCGAGCACACCCAATTCTATTATTTCAAAAATTCGCGCCGGCGCCACCGCCCAACAAATAGACCGCCTCCGATACTACGGCCTCGCATGTGACCATCGGACTCGGAAGTTCTCCAAAACGCGCTGCCGACCACGTGTGCCACTGATCACTCGCGTCCAAAAATCCAACGAGAGGCCCGGTATCGAGCAAGATGCCGTTAGACGCGGCCATAGCCGGCCAACGACTTGATTTTTCGCCCCGTCTTCACGCTGCCAGCAAGATCCCCGACGAGGTCAGTCATCGATTTTTGCTCCGAATCTACGCGTTTGAAAACATAGACGCCGTCACTCGCGTCCCGCACTAAAACCTCCTGACCGCCGGCGGCTGCCTTGCGATGGCGAGCGAGATTCCGGCTGAATTCTCGGAGAGTGGTCGTCACGTCAGACACGTTTGTCCGACACTAAAACGTATCAAGTTCTACGCCGCCGCGCGCGCCCGCGCCGTCGCCAGAATCTGCAGCAACGCCGCGAAATCCTCCTCGCGCGAGCCGCTATTGATCACGAATTCAAATTTCGGCGCCTCCAACAACTCCGCTTCGGCCGTCGCCATCCGCCGGGCGATCTCGGCGGCGTCGTCTTGGCCGCGGTCGAGGATGCGGGCGACGAGTTGCTCATGATCGAGCAAAATGAAAATCGTGGCCATCGCCCGTTGCAGCACAATCGAGTGCTCGGCCGCTTCGCGCAGGCTCGCCACACCTTGCACGTCGAGGTTGATCGCGAGACTTTGTCCGCGTTTCAGCGGCTCGAGCACGCTGGCCGCCAACGTCCCGTAGCGGCGCTCGCCATGGACCCAGGCCCATTCAAGAAAATCGTCGGCCGCGATCTTGGCGTCGAACTGCTCCGGGGTGAGAAAATGATAGTGAACCCCGTTGATCTCGCCCGGGCGCGGGGCGCGGGTCGTCGTCGTAATGACGCGGACAAAGCCCGGCACTTCGCGCACGATCCGCTCGCAGAGGGTGCTCTTGCCGGAGCCGGCGGGGCCCGCGAGCACGAGCAGCACCGGCGGCGGGTTGGCAGGGAGAGACGGGGGAGTTGAAACCGACATCGCCGTTCAATAGGTGAAGGCGATGCCGCAGAGCAACAGGCCGTAGCCTGCGGCGATGCCGCCGACGACCTTGGCGCGACCGGGCACAATGAAGAGCCAGTTCAGCCAGTCACGCATTCGCCACGGCTGGGCTCCGAGCCAAATGGCGGCCGCGATCCCGGCGTAGACTACGCTCACCATCAGCAGTCGTTGAGGCTTGGCCCACTCCATGTAGGCGGCATCGAGCAAGGGCGTCGCGGCCATCAACATCAGCGCGCAAAGTCCGCGCACGGAGAGAAAATCCGGGACGCATTTAAACGCCGCCACCGCGACGATGAGAAACCCGCCGAAGAGGATGTTTCGGTATTCACCCATGTCGGCCATCGAAAGGTGCCAGATGTTGTAGAGGAACCACGCCGCTCCGGTGCCAAAGAAGACGTAAGCCGCCGCCGTGGACCGGGGAAACGATTTCAGCGCCGCGCCGACCAGTGAGTTGCCCAACAACAGCGGCACACCGAGCGTGAGCAAAATCAGGCCGGGAATGATGGTGGCGAGAGTGAGTGACATGGTAAAAAATCTTTCTCTTTTCTCTTTCTCTTACTCTTTATCCCCACCGAGCGGGGCCAAGTCATAAGTGGCTGGCTCCTCGCGCAATTCTTCTGAAAATTGGCTGATTAACCCCGCCGTCATGGCGACAACTTCCAGCAGAATAGATTTCCCTTCGACAGCCGTCACTGCGGGGAGCTTGCCTCGGGCAACCAAGACATCGAGGCAAGCGGCGCATTCCAACCCTGAGCCGCGCGAGATATCGAAATATCGGCAACGGTTGGGGTGGGATCGTTGGCCGTTTCCCTCAGCGAGGTTCAAAAGAATACTGGTAGAAGCGCGGTCCAGTTGGTCTTTGGCTGCGAGCTTGCCGGAAAGATCCTCGATGATCGGGGCCGCCCATGCCACGAAACGCAGCGCACTTTGGTAGGCTTTCAGGCGTTCATGATCGAAGAGCGCGGGCATGGAGTGGGGAGAAAGAGGGACGAGAAAGAGGAAGATACTTAGGCTTCGACGCCGGCAAGGACGAGCTCGCCGTAAAGCGTGCTCACGCTTGCGCGGTCGATCTTGAGCGACACGAGCTGGCCGATGAGGCGGGGGTGGGCGTCGAAGATGCAGACGCGATTGCCGCGGGTGCGGCCGGTGAATTTTTTGCCCGTCTTGTCCGGTCCCTCGACGAGGACCTCTTCGACCGTGCCAACGAGGGTGGCGTTGCGACGCACGGAGTTTTGCTGGAGCAGGCCCAGCAGCGTGGCGTTGCGCGCCTCCTTTACCCCGTCGGGAATCTGGTCGCCCATCTCCGCCGCCGGTGTGCCGCTGCGGATCGAATACTTGAAGACATAGGCCATGTCGTAGTTGCACCGTTCAAAGAGTTCGCGGGTCTGCTCGAACTCCTCGTCCGTCTCACCCGGAAAACCCACGATGATGTCTGTCGAAAAATACATGTCCGGCCGCACCGCGCGCAGCGCCTCTACGATCTCGAAATAACGCTCGCGGGTGTAAGGCCGATTCATCGCCCGCAAGATGCGGTCACTGCCGGATTGCATGGGCAGGTGCACGTAGCCGCAGAGCTTCGGTAGCCGGCCGTAGGCGTCCACGAGGTCCTGCTTGAAGCCGCGCGGATGCGGCGAGGTGAACCGAATCCGTTCGATCCCGTCGATGGCACTCACGCGTTCCAACAATTGCACGAAAGGCGAAATCCCGTCGGTGTGCGCGTAGTCGCGCCGGCCGTAACTCGTGACGATCTGGCCGAGTAGGGTCACCTCGCGCACGCCGCGCTCGGCCAGCGCTCGGCATTCGGCCACAATATCTTCCATCGGCCGCGAACGCTCGTCGCCGCGCGTTTTCGGGACGATGCAGAAGGCGCAGTCCATATTGCAGCCCTGCTGAATCGAAACGAACGCACTGATCTGCGGCGGCGGATCCACGCCGGCGTTTTCGGCCCCACCGGCCGCGTTGCTCTCCGCCGCCACATCCTGTGACAACACATGATCACGAATCGTGTTCTGCGAGCCGGCTTCTTCCGCGATGTCCACGATGCTCGTCGCCAACGGTACCCCGGCAGCCCGCGCCGCCCGGATATTTTCCAGATACTCCGGCACCTGGTGAAATTTCTGCGTGCCCACGATCAGGTCGACGTCGGGCAACTTATCCAAGAGCTCGGCACCGCGGTTCTGCGCCATGCAACCGAGGATCCCGAGCACGAAGTCGGGCTGGTGTCGCTTGCGATGCGCGATGTTGGCGGCCTTGCCGATGGCCTTTTGCTCGGCGGCGTCGCGGACGCTGCAGGTGTTGAGCAACAGCACATCGCAATCGTGTTCGCTCGCCACGATTCGATAGCCCCGGGCACGCAACATCGCCGCGACCGCCTCGCTGTCGCGCTCGTTCATCTGACACCCGTAGGTTTTGATGTGGACCCGGTTCATCCGTAGGAGGGGTTTAAGTAAACACGCCTCCCCGAGGGTCAAACGGTAAACCTATTCGCGCGGGTCTGGCCGCCATCAACCACGCTCCCTCACCGTTGATTCCGCACCCCTACTTTTCGCCGAAAAAAAGCGCTTTTTTTTTCGCCCCTCGAACACGCCTGCCTCGCTTTGCCAGGCACAACGCGCATTTCGCCGCGACCCACTGCTCTTTGTGAATTTTATGGTAGAAGTCCGTCGCCGCCTGCCCGCCCCTCTTCCTGTTCCACTGCACTTTTCTTGGCTCCGCCTGTCCGACCCTTAACCATGCACCCGCTTCATCGCCTTTTATTCCTCGCCGTCACGCCCGTGTTCCTCGCGGCGCATCCGGCCCCATCGCTCGGTTCCCCGCCGGTTGCACCCGCTCCGGCCTCCGCGCAACCCGCCGCGCCCACGACCGACGACCTCCTCCAACTCGGCCAACAACTCTTTGACCAACTCGCCCCGCCCGAGATCAAGGCGCAGTATGAGTTTCCTTCAAAACAACAGTGGGACGAATTCGCCACCCGCCTCCAAAAGGCGCTCGAGGGCGACGACCTCAACGCGCTCGCCGACTACGCGCCACAGGCCCGCGCCGCGCTGCCCGCACTCCAGCTTTTCCCCGACTACGCAGACTACGCCGATTGGCTCACCGCCCGTCTCGACGAACTCGAAGCCGCCGAACAAATCGTCGCGCCGAAGCCCGCCCCGACCGCCCCGGCCCCCGCCCCCAAACCCCAGCCCGCTCCGCTCCCGCGAAAACCCTCCGCCCCAATCGAAAATCGAAAATCGAAAATCGAAAATTTCCTCCCTCACTACGATTTCTTCCTCGCCCGCGCCCGCACCACCCCCGCGCCGGGTCGCGCCGCCGCGCTGCTTCCCGTCCTCCGCGCCGCCTTCATCGCCGAGGGCGTCCCGCCCGAACTCGTCTGGCTCGCCGAAGCCGAATCCACTTTCAACCCCGGCGCCCGCAGCCCCGTCGGCGCGCGCGGCCTCTATCAACTCATGCCCGAAACCGCCCGCGGCCTCGGCTTAAGCACCTTCTTGCCCGACAACCGCACCGACCCCGAAAAATCCGCCCGCGCCGCCGCTCGGCTTCTCCGCACGAACTATGAAAACTTCGGCTCCTGGCCCCTCGCGCTCGCCGCCTACAACGCCGGCGCCGGCCGCGTCACCCGTTTGTTGGAAAAAACCTCCACCAAAACCTACGCCGGCATCGCGTCCGCGCTCCCTGCCGAGACCCGCCTCTACGTCCCGAAAGTCTGCGCCTTGGTCGCCGTCCGCGGCGGCGTGAGCCCCGAAAAAATCCCGGCACCAAATCGCGGCTAAATGCGCTTTGCTGTAGGCCCGACCGTTGGTCGGGCTCCGTGGTCGTCCAGATTGGTTCCAACCCCAAACCCCGCCCGCAGCCTTGCTCTCCGCCTCATCTTCGCCACGATTCCCGCCATGAGCACCGTGACCGAAATCGAGGCCGCTTTGGAAAAACTCCCTCCCGAGCAGTTACAAGAAGTCGCCGCGTGGCTGGAGACCCGCCTTGCGCCCCTAGCCCCCGATTCATCCGTCGAAGATGCGTGGTCCGATGAAGTGAAACGCCGCATCGAAGAACTCGACAGTGGTCGGGTGCAAGGCGTGCCCGCCGAACAAGTATTTGCCCGCGCTCGGCAGATTCTCGGTCGGTGAAACCTACGATCTTCCACCCGCAGGCCGACGACGAGTTTGCGGAGGCTGTGGCCTCCTAGGCTGGAAAAGTCCCAGAATTTGGGGATCGTTTTTACGACACGGTTCTCCGATTGATCGCTGAAATCGAAGCCGCGCCACAACTCCAGCGCCCTTGGCGCCACGGCACGCGACGACACTTTAATCGTGAATTTCCGTATGCGCTGATCTACGCGGAGCGGCCGGATCGGATTATGCTCCTCGCCGTAGCTCACTTCAAACGCCGGCCCGATTACTGGCGCGAGCGGCTGGAGTAGTTCTCGGCCGCAAGCTTCAGCCCGCCTTCCTTACCCTTACGTGCAGAAAATACGCGACCACCTGCGCGTCCTGTAGGCTCGGGTTGGCCAGCACCGTCGCATCGTCCGGCCGCGGCTCTTCCACGCACTCGATCACAAACCCCGCCGCGATCAGCAGATTGATCCATTGCCCCAGCGGACGGTGGAAACGCGGCACCTTGAACATCGGCAACCGCTGCCGCAGCGCGAGCGGCGCCGTCCCGAAAATCCACTCGTCGATCTGCCCGCGCGTTTCCGAAAAATAATCTCCGACCTCCACCGCAAACGTAAGCTTCCGTTCGTCGCGGCAGTTGCGGCGGTGCGGCGGATTGAAACACGGGTGAAGAATCGAGAACTGCAAAAACCCGCCCGGCCGCAGCACGCGAAACGCCTCTTCCACCACCTGCGCCGTCTCCGGAATATCCATTAGGCTCATGCAGCCGACCGCGAAATCGAACGACGCCGTCTTGTGGGGCAACTCCACCGCGCTCGCGTGGTGATACGTGATCCCGAGCGGCGCGCGTTGCTCCTCCTCGCGCGCGTGGCGGATAAAAATCTCCGCGATGTCCAGCCCCGTCATCCGCGCGCCGCGCTGCGCGATCAGGCGCGTGTTGTGCCCCTCGCCACAGCCGATATCCAGCCCCTCCAGCCCTTCGACCGGCGGCAATAGCGCCAAGAACGCCGGCGTGTTCAGGTGGTCGCGATAGGTGTCGTAGCCCGCGCGCGCGAGCTTCGTCCAAGCCTCGGCATTGCCGTTCCAATAATCTCCGACCGTAAGGTGATCCATGGGGTGATACGGAAAGAGTGCTAACTGTGAATCTTCGCGAATCCATGCTAATGAAGAACCAGATGTCCCAGCTTTTGAGCTTTTTCAGCTCAGCTAAATCAAAATCTTCTGTGGCCGACGCTATCGGGTGGCAGTCCGACGTCGCGCCTCCAACGGCAAAATTCAAAACGAAACGTCCCCCGGGATGCGGGCTCGAATCAGCGATTGCAGGGTCACGCTCCGGCGCGATTTGTTTGAGGGATGTCCGCACCGTCGAACGCCTCCCGTAACCCCACCGCGCTCGCCACGGTCCCTTGGGCCAGCCTCAGCGTCGTGGTGCTCGCGCTCGGCGTCGCCACCGCGCCGGCCCTGAACCCCGGACTTCTCTACGACCGCGGCGCCCTGGAGCGCGGCGAATATTGGCGGCTTTGGACGGGGCCCTTTGTGCACTTCGGGCTGAGTCACCTGTTGTGGAATCTCGCGGTCTTCGCGGTCGCGAGCATCTGGGCGGAGCGCGTGGCTCCGCGCCGGGCGAGAGTGCTTTTGATCGTGGCTCCGCCGATTATCGGCGTCGCGCTTTTCGGACTCGATCCGGACCTGGGATTCTATGGCGGACTCTCGGGGTTGACGACGGCGATGCTGACTTTTTTAGCGTTCGCCCAGCTCGCACGGATTGCGGAAACCGAGGCGGCGGCCGCCGTGGTGGTGGCAGGCGCGGAGACCCGGTCCGCGCCGACGTCCGACCGCTGGTTTTGGCGGACGGCGTTGGCTCTGATCATCCTGAAGATCGCAGCGGAATTTGCCGTGAGTTCACCGCTGTTCGCGCGATTTGCCCCCGAAGGAATCCAGCCCGTGCCCCTCGCCCACCTCGCCGGCGTGCTCGCCGCGACCTACGTGCAGCGCCTGCGTTTTCGCTCAAAACTCCTCGGCGGCCAGCCGCGCTGAATTCTCTTCGCCTCCGGGTAAGAGACCGCTTTTGTCCGCTCATGGGATTCTTCAACCGCTTCGCTGGAAAGAAATCATCGCCTGCCTCCGCGCCTGCGTCCAAGCTGGCTGCGGCTGCGCCGTCACCGACCCCCGAACCTTCGGCCCCCGCCGGCAACGTCCTCCCGCGCCTCGCCGCCGCCCGCGAGCGACTCGAGGCCAAAGATCTCCCCGGCGCTCTGACCATTTATGAGGAGGTTCTCGCCGCGGCCGGGGAACGCGCGGATGTCCTCGTCACAGTCTCCGGCGATCTCGGCTCCACCGGGCACGTTGCCCAGATCGTCGAGCTTGTCGCCCCGCGCTACGACGCGCAGATCCACGGCCCGGCCACCGGCCTCAATCTTCTCCAAGCCTACCTCGCGCTCCGCCAGGCCGACGCCGCGCAACACGTACTCGACGTGCTCTTCGAGCTCAATCGCCCCGAGCTCGAAGACCGGCTCCACGGCTTCTCCAATGCGATCGCCGAGCTCATCGTCTCTGGGGCCGCGCCCTTACCCGCCTACGGCGCCGCCCCGGATTCGGCCGACGGTTCCGCGCTGACCGCACCCGCGATCGCCAAGGTCGATCTCATCAGCATCAGCAAACCGATCTGGTTCTACGGCCTCGAACCGCTCGCGGATAAAATTCTCCCACCCAAAGGCTCCCGGCTCCGTCGCATCGCTTTTGCCCAGTTGGCTCTGCCCGGCGTTTACCCCGATGTGCTCGCCGCCCAAGCCCGGCCCGAAGACGAACTGGGCCGCCTCTCCCGCGCACTGCCGCTCTGGTTCGCCGAGACTTTTTATTTTTCACCGCACTACGCGCCCATCGCCGCCATCGGTGTGTTTCAACCGGCCGGAGGCGGAGCTAAGCAACCGGTGATTTTCGAGTCCGAATGGACCACTGAAAACCTCCGCCAGCTCGTCGATTCGCCCAACGGCGAAGGCCTCGACTACGTGGTGACCGGCACACTCCGACACAAAGCGGGCGACTTCGAGCTGATCTTGCGCCTCTGGGAGATAAAGAAGTTCCGGGAGCGGAAACAGTTTATCGTGCGCTGGACCCCAGCCACCGCCGAAGCCGAGCTGGCCAAGCTCCACGAGCAACTCCGTCTTTTCATGGAGTGGACGCCTGAAAAAGCCGGCGTGCCTTATGCGGTGCCGGGCTCGCCCCGCGTGTGGCTCGACACGCTGGGAGCCGCGCTTGGGTTGTTTCTCGCAGAGAAAACGCTATTGCCGAAGGAAATTCTCCCGCCGCTGGAACCGACGTTTAACGGATTTGCGCCCCACGCGATGGACAACGCCCACGCGTCGCTGGCGTGGCTCACGACGCTCCACCGCGCAAAGGCTCTCGGCCTCGCGCCGGCGATGACCGAGGTGATGCTTTCGCCGAATCCGACCGTGACTGAGGCGCGCGGGTGGCTCGGTTTGTAGAACCGACCGCTGGTCGGACGTTTTTTTGCATCCGCGCCCGCCACTCCTCACTCGCCCCCGAACGGGCGCTACTCTTGGCTCCCCCGCCCATGTCTCTGCCTCCTGCCACCGCCGATCTCCGCATCCGCGCAACCAAGCCGCTGCTCGCGCCCGCGATCCTAGAGGAGGAGATCCCCCTCGACGTCGCCCGTGCCGCACTTGTCGCCCGCACGCGCCGCGAGGTCGGCGCCATCATCACGGGCGCCGATGATCGGTTGCTCGTGGTGGTTGGGCCGTGCTCCATCCACGACCCGGTTGCCGCCCTCGACTACGCCGACCGGCTTGCCGCCCTCGCGCCGACTTACGCGGCCGAGCTGTTGCTCGTGATGCGCGTCTATTTCGAGAAACCGCGCACGGTGGTCGGTTGGAAGGGCCTCATCAATGATCCCGATCGCGACGCCTCCTACCAGATCAACAAAGGCCTGCGCCTCGCCCGCCGGTTGTTGAGCGATGTCACCGGCCGCGGCCTGCCCGTCGCCACCGAGTTCCTTGATACAACCTTGGGCCAATACTACGCCGATCTCGTTTCTTGGGGCGCCATCGGCGCACGCACCGTTGAGAGCCAGATCCACCGCGAGCTCGCCTCCGGTCTTTCGATGCCCGTGGGCTTTAAGAACCGCACCGACGGCGATATCCAAGTCGCCATCGACGCCATCCGCTCCGCGCGGCATCCGCATTGGTTCCCGTCGCTCACCCGCGATGGCGCGCCGGCGGTCATGGGCACCACGGGCAACGACCACACCCACCTCGTCCTCCGCGGCGGTTCGCGCGGGCCCAACTGCGCCGCCGCCGATATCCGGGCCGCCACCGCGCTTCTCGCCAAAAACCAACTTCCGCCGCACGTCATGGTGGACTGCTCACACGCCAACAGCGGCAAAGACCCCGCGCGCCAACCCGCCGTCGTCGCCGAACTCGCCGCGCAAATCGCCACCGGCGACCGCGCGATTTCCTCCGTGATGATCGAGAGCAATCTCCTCGGCGGCGCGCAGGACTATCAGGCCGCGCCGCTCGTTTACGGGCGAAGCGTCACGGATGCTTGTCTCGCATGGGACGACACGCTCCCGATCTTCGAAGACCTCGCCGCCGCCGTGCGGCAGCGCCGCCGGTGAGCCTACCAGCGCGGCCGAAGTGGCCCGACGGACCTTAATAATTTTCCTCTGGGCAATTTCACACTCTTGCCTGCGACCCGATAATCACGATACTCGTTTTTTTACCGCAACGCCCTTTGTCCTGCTCATGACCTCGTCTGAACTCATTTCCCAACTCCGCTCGCTCGGCAGCGAGGCCGGCATTGCAGGCCAGAAACGCTTCGGCATCGAGCCGAAGACTCCACTTTTGGGCGTCGCTGTTCCGGTCCTGCGCGACCTCGCTAAGGCCCATCGGCTTAATCACCCGCTCGCGCTCGACCTCTGGATCACCGACATCCATGACGCCCGTATTCTCGCCACGTTCATCGCCGATCCTGCCCGCCTCACCCGCGACCAATCTGAGCGCTGGGTGCGCGAGTGCGATACCTGGGCGCTCACCGATGCGCTCGCATTTTTGGTGGACCGCACGCCCTTCGCCGCGACCAAGGCTCACCTTTGGAGCACGCGCCAAGGCGAGTTCATGAAACGCGCCGGGTTTGCGGTGATGGCCGGCATGGCGATCCATCGCAAAGAACTTACCGACGATGTGTTTTTGGCCTTTTTGCCCGACATCGTGCGCGAGTCGGGCGACGACCGTCTCTACGTGAAGAAAGCGGTGAGCTGGGCGCTGCGGCAAATCGGCAAGCGCAACCCCGCGCTCCGCAAAGCGGCCGTCGCCGAGGCAAAACGTATCGCCAAACTTCCCGCCCCCTCCGCCCGCTGGATCGCCAAAGACGCGCTCGCGGACTTAAAGAAGTGAGCCAGTAGGGCCGAGTCAGAGTATTTTATAGGAGCGGCTTTAGCCGCGATCCTCGGCGATCGCCACGCCCGAGTCTGCCGGCCCGTGGCCCCCTTGTGGCTTCAACCCGCGCTCTCAGCGACCGCCAGTTGCCCGCAGCCGGCGGCAATGTCGATACCCCGGCGTTGGCGGACGGTGCTGGGGATTTTGAACTCCGTGGCGAGGACGTGTTGAAACGCCTTTGCGGCCGCGCTGCGCGTGGGCGCGCCGGCATAGCCATCCGTGGGATTGAGCGGGATCAGATTCACCTGCGCGTCGAGACCCCTCAGCAGTTCGCCGACGGCGCGGGCGTGGGCCTCGGAATCGTTTTTCCCCTCGATCAGCGTCCACTCGTAAAAGATGCGGCGGCCGGTCGTCTCACTGTAGGTGCGGCAGGCGGCCATGAGTTCGTCGAGCGGCCACTTTTTTGCGGCGGGCACGAGGGTGGCGCGCTCGGCCTGCGTGGCGGCGTGGAGCGAGACAGCGAGGTGGAGCGGGCGCATTTCTTGGGCGAGGCGCAAAATCCCCGGCACGACACCGACCGTGCTGAGCGTGATCCTCTCGGCGCCGAGCGCGAGGCCGGTCTCGTCGCGGAGAATGTCGATGGCGGTCATGACCGCGTCGTAGTTATGCAGGGGCTCGCCCATGCCCATGAGCACGATGTTCCGGAGGCGTTGTGGGTGTAGGCCGGGCCGCAGAACCGCCCGCCGGTCGGTTTCCGAACCAGCCGGAGCCCGACCAACGGTCGGGCCTACAGGAGCGGAGAGCTTCAGCGTCCGCGCCACATGCACGGCCTGCGCGACGATTTCGCCGGGCGTGAGATGACGCGTGTAGCCCATCTGGCCGGTGGCGCAGAAGACGCAGCCCATCGCGCAGCCGACCTGCGAACTCACGCACGCTGTCACCCGGCCGGTGAAGCGCATGAGCACGGTCTCGATTTTTTCGGCGTCGGAGAGCGCGAGGAGATATTTGTGGGTGAAGCCGTCGCTAGAGGCGGTCTCGAGCGCCGTGGGCAACACGCCGAGGCGCGTCTCGGCAGCGAGACGGGCGCGGAGTTTCGGCGGGAGCTCGGGCATCGCGTCGAGCGACGCGGCGAGTTCGATGTAGAGGTAGTTCCAGAGCCGCGCGACGTGCACCGGATTCAACTCCCAACGCACGAGCTGCCCGCGAAGTTGCTCGCGGGTGAAATCGTAGAGGTTGAGGCGCGGAACGGACATGACGCGGGCGAGTGAAGCGCGTTATCGCAGCGAGGCGAGTGCGTCGGTGATGGCGACGCTCTGACGTTGGCGGTCGAGGAAGAAACTGACTTCAGTGTAACCGGCGGTCTGGAGGTGGCGGAGGGCGGTGGGGTAGTTCTCGCCGACGCGACCGGGGCGATGGGCATCGGCGCCGATCACGACCGGAATGTTGCGTGCGCGCATGAGGGCGAGCATCGCGGAGCTGGGATTCATCTCGGGGAAGGTTTTATTGAGGCCGCTGGTGTTGAGTTCCATCGCGACGCCGGTGGCGGCGATGCGGTCGAGGGCGCGCTCGATGTCGGGCTGGATGCGGGCAAAATCCCAATCGGCGGGGGACTCGTTTTTCACGAGATCGGGGTGGGCCACGGTGTCGAAGAGACCGGACTCGGCGGACTCGGCGACATGGTCAAAATAAGTGCGCTGGTAGGCAAAGGCGTCGCCGGTGAGAAAGCGGGCTTTGTAGGGAATCATCTGCATGTGGACGGAACCGAGCACATGATGAAGCGGCACGCGGGCGTGCAGATCGCGGAGCCAAGTTTCCAGGCCGAAACCGGGCAAGTAATCGCTTTCTAAGCCGAGGCGAACATCGACGCGGCCGGCGAATTCCTCGCGGGTGCGGGCAACGAGATCGACGTAAGCGGGAAACTCTTCGGGGCTCATCCGGTATTGAAGACTGAGGCCATCGGGGAGCGGGCAATGACAGGTGAAGATGATGCCCTTTAGGCCCCGCGCCTCGGCTTGGGCGGCATACTCGGCGGGTGTGCCGTGCGCGTGTTTGCAGAGGGTCGTGTGGCTGTGAGATTCGTAGAGGAGCGGTGGCATGGAGGCGGCGGTGTAGAGCGTGGGTGCGAAGGCCGGGGGAAAAGCGTGCGCCAAGGATTCGTCGGCGCAAGGGCGAGGTTCATCCCGGGCCGAGCAGGGTCGCTCCCGTTCCGTGCGGGTTTTCCGTTTTCAGGCACGGAGGGTTTTTATCGCGGGCGTGAGGGGCTGACCCTCCGCCGGAGCGGGCTAGATGGCGCGAGCGACCTCGAGGCCCCGCACGATGAAGCCGGAGTTGGCAGAGCCTTGGCCGACGGCATTGCCCCGGCCGCAGAAATAAAACGCGGGGCGTTGGCAGGGCGACGCGGACTTCGGTCGGGGCGCCAAGCAGAGAAAGCCGGCGTGCGCCCGAGGCTTAGGGTTTGAGCGGTGCCGTTTTCGGCAGCGGTGGTGGGGGCAAATCGAAGGCTGGAGGAGGAGCGATGGGCAGCGAGAGCGCGGACGCGGCGGGCTGAATTTTGACGGGGACGAGGGCTCTTTGAACCGGGGCGGTGATAACGGGAGCGGGCGCGGCCGGAGCGACGGCGCGCAGGGGCACGAGGGCGGCAGAGGCCGGGAGAAAGGCCGCGGCTTTTTTGGCGGCGAGTTCGCCTTCGATAGCGGGCGCGCGAATTTCGGCGGCGCGGATCCATTCGGGACGGCGCAACTTGAGGATGCGATCGCGCACGGTCTGCTCGGTGTTGCCGCCCACACCGCGTTTGGCGGCGAGGATGATCCACGCGAGACCCTCGGTGTAATCGCGTTTCACGCCGTGCGCGCCGACGTAAGCCGCACCGACGTTGAAAAAACCCTCGGCTTCGCCGGCGGCGGCGGCACAGAAATACTCGAGCGCGCGGAGACGGTCGCGGGTGACGCCTTGGCCCTCCTCGTAAACCATGCCGAGGCGAAACATCGCCGAGCCAACGCCACCGCGAGCGGCTTGTTCAAGGAGCGGCAGGGCGCAGGGGATGTTTTGGGCGACGCCGTCGCCGCGCAGGAGCTGTTCGCCGAGTTGGGCGCAGGCCTGGAGGTGACCGCGGGCGGCGAACGCCTCGAGTTCGGCGAGGTTGGTCCAAGGCACGCGGTCAGCGGCCTTCATCAAGACGGGGACCGGGGTGTTGGCGTTGGCGGCGGTGACGCTCGTGGTGAGACTGGACAGACCCGAGGTGAATACACCGAGGCAAAGGAGGAATCGAACCGAAGGAGCGGAGAGCGGGTTCATAGGGTTATTTTTTCAACGTAATGACCGGACGAATCGTAAGGCGAAAGTGAGCACGGGGGCGAAACATGGGCAATAAAAAGGGCAGGTCGGAGACCTGCCCTACTGGACTGATCACGGCTTCAGGCCGCATCACGGAGAACTTCAGACGTCGTCGTCGGCTTTGGGGCCGGTGGCAGTGATGACGACCTTTTCCATGATCGCCTTGGAGATTTTCTCGGCGAGCTCGGGCTTCTCTTTGAGGGCGGCTTTGGCGGCGTCGCGGCCTTGGCCGACGAGCGCGCCCTCGTAAGCGATCCACGCGCCCTTCTTTTCGAGGATTTTGTGTTCGATGCCAAGGTCGATGAGCGAGCCCATCTTGGAGATGCCCTCGTCATACATGATGTCGAATTCGACCTCGGTGAAGGGCGGCGCGACTTTGTTTTTGACGATTTTGATCTTCGTCCGGTTGCCGATAACTTTGCCGTCGGGAGTCTTGATCTGGTCCTTGCGCCGGATGTCGATACGCACGGACGAGAAGAACTTGAGGGCGCGGCCGCCCGAGGTGGTTTCGGGGCTGCCGAACATGACGCCGATCTTTTCGCGGATCTGGTTGGTGAAGATGCAGACGCAGTTGGTCTTGCTAACGACGGCGGTGAGGCGGCGCATGGCCTGAGACATAAGGCGAGCCTGGCTTCCCATGGTCATATCGCCCATCTGGCCGTCGAGTTCGGCCTTGGTGATGAGGGCGGCGACGGAGTCGAGGACGATGACGTCGATCGAGTTGGAGCGGATGAGCGTCTCCATGATGTTGAGGGCGTCTTCACCGGAATCAGGCTGGGAGACGAGCAAGTCGTCGAGATTTACCCCGACAACGCGGGCGTATTTCGGGTCGAGCGCATGCTCGACGTCGATGAAGGCGGCGAGCCCGCCTTTTTTCTGGGCCTCGGCGATCACGCTGAGACAGAAGGTCGTCTTGCCGGAGGATTCAGGTCCGTAGATCTCGATGATGCGGCCCTTGGGCAGGCCGCCGACGCCGAGGGCGAGGTCCACGGCGAGGGAGCCGGTAGAGAGGGTCTCGACCTTCATTTTGGCATTGGAGCCGAGACGCATGATGGAGCCGTCACCGAACTGTTTGGTGATGGAGGAGAGGGCGAGCTCGATATTTTTCTCGCGGGCGTGGGCGACGGGAGCCACGGCGGAGGTGGCAGTTTTGGCGGGAGCGGCTTTGGACATGGGAGGTGGGAATGAGGACGGAGGGTTCTTACGGGTTTCGAAATAGACGATAGGTAAGACATGATGTGTCTTAGGCATCACCGTCAAGTTTTTATTTTGCCCAAACCGTGTGTCGGAGCGTCTGTGCGCCTTATTATCAGAGCGAAGAGGCCCCCTGCCCCCAACCCGGGAGTACCGAAAAGCCAGCCCTCATGCCTGCGGGGTTCGCGATTGAAGAAAACGGCCCATCACCACCCAGAGCGCGGACGAAAAAGACCAGCGACAACTCGTCCGTCACCGTGAAGCCGAGCAGGTAGCGGGCTCGCGTCGATCGAATCGTTCCTTCCGTCCGGCGCTATTTTCGCTGAATACTGCTACCCTCCCCCGCCTTTGAACGCCGGATCCTAGCCCCCGATCACCTTCGCCTCTCACTCGTCGAGTTCGACCCGTTTGAAACCGGTTATAATCCGTTCTCGCCGCCGTGCCGCCGGCGAGGGCCAGAAAATCATCGTCGTTCCCGACCGCCCACGTTCGCCCCAGATCTCCCACCGCACGTTTCCGACGCTCATCTGCCGTAACCCAAAATTCACCCGTGAGGGCGTGCATTTCGCCCGTCTCACCTCCACGTTTCCAAAGATGAAGACTCTTCTGCGCTCCAGCGCCGCTCTCCTCACCGCCGGCCTCGCCTCCGCGCACGACGCGGCCACCCACGCCTAGAAGCCCACGCCTTACGCCGAGAAACTCGCCCACGCCGCCACGCCGTTGCCCGACCGCGTCGTGCTCACGTGGGCCGGCGATCCCGCGACCACCCAGGCCGTCACTTGGCGCACCGCCACCAGCGTCGAGCGCAGTCTGGCCCAACTCGCTCTCGCCACCGACAATTCCAAGCTCAAGGCCACCGATCACCCTGCGCGCACCGCCGATTTCGCCTCCGATCTCGGCGAGGCCCACCTCCACTCCGTCGAATTCACCGGCCTTACTCCCGATACGATCTACGCCTACCGGGTCGGCGACGGCGCCAACTGGTCCGAGTGGTTTCACTTCCGTACCGCCAAACGCGAGGCCGCGCCCTTCACCTTCGTCTATTTCGGCGACGCCAAAAACGACGTCAAAACCCACTGGTCGCGCGTCTTCCGCGAGGCTTTTCGTGATGCGCCCCGCGCCGCCTTTACGCTTCATGCCGGCGATCTAATCAAMCGGGCCAACCGCGACGCCGAGTGGGGCGAGTGGTTCGGCGCCCCGGCTTGGGTCAACGCCACCATCCCCGTCTTCCCTTCTCCCGGCAACCACGAGCACTTCAACGAAGGCGCCAGCCCGGCCTCAGACCGCCGCTGGACCAAGCACGACGGCACTGCCATCGACGTAAAAATCTCCGCCACCGAGGACAAAGCATCCGGCACTACCCGCGTTGTCGCCACCGCGCCGGGCGGCAAGACGACCCTCCTCATGCTCGACGACAAGGAGCTCATTGCCTCCGTGGACGCCGCGTTTACCGAGATCACCGGCTGGAAACCAGCTGAAGTCGTCGGCATCCAGCCCGACAAAAAACCCCTTGAAGACCGCTCGCAGAACCCCGGTGTGCGCACCCTCTCCGGTCACTGGCGCCCGCAGTTCACGTTGCCCGTCGATCAAGGTGCGCCCGCCGGCCTCGAGGAGACGTGTTTCTTCACCGATTGCCACGGCGCCCGCATCATCTCCCTCGATTCCAACCGCCTCCAAGCCGAACAGGTGCCGTGGCTGCGCAGCGTGCTCGCAAAGAACCCCAACCGCTGGACCATTGTCACCTTCCACCACCCGATTTTCTCCCCCGCGCGCAACCGCGACAACCCCGCGCTCCGCGCCGCGTGGAAGCCGGTCCTCGATGAATTCAAAGTCGATCTCGTGCTCACCGGCCACGACCACACCTACGCCCGCAGCGGCGATGCCTCCGGCAAAACGGCCGTCGTCGGCACCGCCAATATGCCCGCCGGCTACAATCAAGCCTACAATCCCGCCATCGGCACGGTTTACGTCGTGAGCGTGAGCGGCCCGAAGATGTACGACATCTCCAGCGACGGCTTCGCCGTGCGTGCCGGCGAAGATCTCCAGCTCTACCAAATCATCACCGTGGACGGCGACGAGTTGCGCTACACCGCCCGCACCGCGACCGGCCGGCCCTATGATGCGTTCACCCTGAAAAAACGCGCCGGCCAGGCCAACCTGCTCGTCGAAGCGCTCCCAACCGAACAGCGCCGCAAGTAGGCGAGTCGCCAAATCGGATAGTCCCTACTTTATGATCGCGAGGTGCGCGATGCGCGCCGCGACGATCCAGCTGGACTGCTTCATTTCCCGCCATGACGGGATCCTCGCAATAACCGTCCTCTTTTACCGGACGTTGGCAGCAAGCGGAGGCTAGGGCCGGCGAACCCCGCCGGCAGCCCCGCGCTCACTTCACCAACTCCAACGGCGCTCCCGGGCCCATCGGCAGGCCGAGCGCGATCCAGCCCACCAGCAGCAGCGTCCACGCGATCGTAAACGCGACCGAGTAGGGCAGCATTGTCGCGATCAAGGTGCCGATACCCGCGCGCGGATCGTATTTGTGCGCGAACGTGAGAATCAGCGGAAAGTAACTCATCAGCGGCGTGATGATGTTCGTCACACTGTCACCCACGCGAAACGCCCCTTGCACCAGCGCCGGCGTGTAGCCGAGCAGCATAAACATCGGCACGAACACCGGAGCGAGCAGCGCCCATTTCGCCGAGGCACTCGAGATCAGCAGGTTCACCGTCGCGGCAAACAGCACCAGCGCGATCATCAGTAAAATCGGCAGGTCCTGCAGCCCGAGATGCGAGATCAGTTCCGCTCCGCTCACGGCGGTGATGATGCCCAGATTCGTCCACGTGAAATACGCGATGAACTGCGCCGCGAAAAACGAGAGCACGATAAATGACGCCATCGACTTCATCGTCGCATTCATGCCCGCCAGCACATCGTGGTCGCTCTTGATCGTCCCGGCCGCCACGCCGTAGGCGATGCCCGGTAACAGCCCGTAGAGAAAAATAAACGTCACCAGCCCCACCATAAACGCCGACGCGGCGAAGTCCGGATTCTTGGGGTTCACCAAAAAACCTTTCTCCGGCAAAACGCCCCAGAGCACGACTGCCGTGAGCAACACCGTCGCTCCGGCCGCCGCCCACAGCCCGCGCCGCTCGGCGGCGACGATCGGCTTCAGCTCCTCGCGCGGTGCGGCGCCGGTGTAAGCGCCGAGCCGCGGCGCCACGATGCGCTCAGTCACCCAGGCGCCGACCGCCGTCACGACGAAAGTCGAAGCCGCCATGAAATAGTAATTGGCCATCGCGTTGACCTTGTAGGTCGGGTCCACGATTCGCGCCGCCGCCTCGGAGAGTCCGGCGAGCAGCACGTCAACTGAGCCCACGAGCAAGTTGGCGCTGTAACCACCCGAGACGCCGGCAAACGCGGCCGCGAGTCCGAGAAACGGATGCCGCCCGAGCGCGTGATAGAGCGCGGCGGCGAGCGGGATGAGCAACACGTAGCCGACCTCGCTGCCGGCGTTCGACATCACCCCGGCGAAGACAACCATCGGCGTGACCCACTTCGCCGGAGATTTCAGGACCACGAGCCGGAGCATCGCGCCCATGAGCCCAGAGTATTCGGCGATGCCGATCCCGAGCAGACACGCGAGCGAGATGCCGAGCGGCGGGTAAGCGAGGAAGTTGCGCGTCGCCTCGAGGATCATCCGCTGCACGCCCTCGCCCGAGAGGAGATTCACCGCCGCGACGACCTTACCGTTGGAGGGGTTGGTGACGGTGATGCCAAGGCTGTGGCAGAGCCACGAGAGGAGCACGACCAGCCCCGCGAGGACGACGAAGAGCGTCGCGGGATGCGGGAGGGTGTTGCCGGCGCGTTCGACGTGGCCGAGGAAACGGTTGATCAACGTGGGGCGCGTCGAAGTGCTCATGATCTCAGCGTGAGCTGAGCCAGCGTCCCGGTGCAACGCCAGGCTGAGGGCACGCCGCAGGCTTGCGCGGGGCTGGGGTCGCCGTGAGATTTTCGGCTCAACTTATTCTGCCCATGAACCTGCTTTACCCCCGCTCGGCTTCCTTGCTCACCGCCTTCGCGCTCGCCGCGTCGGCCCTCGCCCAAACTCCTGCCACCACGCCGCCCGCAGCGCCCGCCCCGTCGGTCGAGCCTTCACTCACATGGCACGACGTCACCACCTGGGGCACGGAGGGCCGCGCTTTCGGCGACCTCGAGCGCAAACGTTGGTTCGACCGCTTACCCGCTAGCGCCGAGGGCAAAGTCACGGCCGCCGTCTGGAATCTCAGCCGCGACAGCGCCGGCATAATGGTCCGCTTCAAAACCGACGCCACCGCCATCTCGGCCGACATCACCGTGCTCAAAGAGAAACTCAACGGCGTCAACATGACGCCCATCGGTGCCAGCGGCCTCGATCTCTACGCGCGCGACGCCAACGGCAAGTGGCGCTGGGCCGGCGTCAGCCGTCCCGACAAGAAAACCATGAAACAACAGATCGTCGGCGAGCTCGCCCCCGGCCTGCGCGAATACGCGCTCTACCTCCCGCTCTACAACGGCGTTGAAAGCCTCTCGGTCGGCGTGCCTCCCGACGCAAAATTCGAGCCCCTCGCCCCACGCGCCGCCAAGCCCATCGTGTTTTACGGCACCTCGATCAACCACGGTGCCAGCGCCTCCCGCCCCGGCATGGTCCACACCGCGATCCTCGGCCGCCGCTTCGACCGCCCCGTCGTAAACCTCGGCTTCTCCGGCAACGGTCGCATGGACGCCGCCGTGGGCGACCTCCTCATCAAGATCGATGCCGCCGTCTTCGTGATCGACTGCCTGCCCAACATGGACGCCGCCGCCGTGCGCGCGAAGTGCATCCCGCTCGTCAACCAGCTCCGGGCCGCACATCCCGCGACCCCCATCGTGCTCGTCGAGGACCGGCGCAACACCAACTCCTGGATTCTCCCGAAGCGCGACGCCCACCACACCGCCAACCACGCCGCCCTGCGCGAATGCTTCGAAAAACTCAAAGCCGCCGGCGTCACCGGCCTCACTTACATTCCCGGCGACAACCTGCTMGGGGACGACGGCGAAGGCACCACCGATGGCTCTCACCCCAACGACCTCGGCTTCGTCCGCCAAGCCGACGTGATGGAGCCCTACCTCCGCGCCGCCCTCGTAGGGCGGTAAAACCCGAATCCGGCCGGCGGGCGCGGTCCTTGAGATTCCCGCCGCCGATCCTGCCCAAAGCCTGCGACCTCTGGGAGCGCAGCAGCGACTTGGAAAACCAAGCTGAGGCTCCGTGGTTGGAAACCGAGCGCTCGCGCTCGGCCGTGCCGGCCGAGAGCCCGTCGGAGTCTTAGTTTCCTCCCAACCCGCCGCGTTACGGCAGGTCGGTCGAGCCCATCAGGAAGCGGTCGACTTCACGCGCGGCGCCACGGCCTTCGTTGATCGCCCAGACCACGAGGCTCTGACCGCGGCGACAGTCGCCGGCGGCAAAGATGCGCGGGACGTTCGTCGTGTATTTCTCGTGCTCAGCTTTCACGTTGGTGCGGCCGTCCACTTCGACACCGATGTCTTTGAGGATCGACTGTTCCGGCCCGAGGAAACCCATCGCAAGCAGGACGAGTTGCGCGGGGCGCGTCTTTTCCGTGCCGGGCTGCTCCTTCGGGATGAACTGACCTTTGTCGTTCTTCTCCCACTTGATTTCG
Organism: Opitutia bacterium; assembly: GCA_002737275.1. GTDB lineage: Bacteria > Verrucomicrobiota > Verrucomicrobiia > Opitutales > Opitutaceae > Tous-C4FEB. Next base: position 40,819 of record NSIG01000014.1, on the reverse strand, counting down.
ACGGTCACGATCTCCTTCAGTTTTCCGGATTCATCGCCGACGAATTTTTTGACGGTGGTGAGATAGACGCGGGGATCGGCGCCGAATTTAGCGGCGGCTTCCTCTTGGCCGTAGTCCATCTTGTAGGTCTTGGGCCACTCGGGCCACGGGTTGTCGGCCGTGCGCTCGAGCGGTGGCTTGGGCAAGATTTCGATCTGCACGATGCCCTTGCAGCCGTGGCGCATCGAAGTGCCGACGCAGTCGGTGCCCGTGTCGCCGCCACCGATCACGATTACATCCTTGCCGAGTGCATGGATCGCAGCGTGATCGGCGCCGCCGTTGAGGACGGCCTTCGTGTTAGCGCTGAGAAACTCCATCGCGTAGTGCACGCCCTTCAGRTCRCGACCCTCGATCGGCAAGTCGCGCGGCTTGGTCGCCCCRGTGCAGATGACGGTGGCGTCGTATTCTTTCAGGAAGATYTGCGCCTCGACGTTTTCGCCGACGGTGGCGTTGCAGATGAATTTGATGCCGGAGTCTTCCATCAACTTGATGCGCCGGAGGACGACTTCCTTTTTGTCCAACTTCATGTTGGGGATGCCATACATCAGGAGGCCGCCGGGACGGTCGGCGCGCTCAAAGACGGTGACGGTGTGACCGGCCTTGTTGAGTTGCTCGGCGGTGGAAAGACCAGCGGGACCGGAACCGATGACGGCGACTTTCTTGCCTGTGCGGACCTTGGGCTGCTCCGGAACCACCCAACCCTCGTCCCAACCGCGGTCGGTAATGGCGGCCTCGATGTTCTTGATCGTGACCGCGGGGTTGTTGATGCCGAGCACACAGGAACCTTCGCAGGGCGCGGGACAAACGCGGCCGGTGAACTCGGGAAAGTTGTTCGTCTTGTGCAGACGGTCGAGCGCTTCTTTCCAGAGACCGCGATAGATGAGGTCATTCCACTCGGGGATGAGGTTGTTGATCGGGCAACCACTGGCCATGCCGCTGACAAGTTTGCCAGTATGGCAGAACGGCACGCCGCAGTTCATGCAGCGCGCGCCCTGATTGCGGAGTTTCTTTTCCTCCATGTGAACGTGGAACTCCTTCCAGTCCTTCGTGCGTTCGAGCGGCGATCGATCGACGGGGAGTTCGCGGAGGTATTCAATGAAGCCGGTTGGTTTGCCCATGGTTTTTTAAGAGGTGTAAGATTTAAGAGATGTAAGAGGTGTAGGTGATAAGAGGCGTAAGGAGCAGCGATCGGCTTACTCTTCTTATCAGCTTTCTCTGCTTAATTCCCGCCGACGCGCGAAAGGTCGCGGGCGTTTTCTTCGAAGGCGGCCATGATGGCTTCTTCGCCGGTGAGGCCCTGGGCCTCGGCTTTTTCGATACAGCCGAGCATCCGTTTGTAGTCCTTCGGGAAGACTTTGACGAATTTCGGCAAAAATAGGTCGAAAGCAGCGAGTACCTGTTTACCGCGGGCGCTGCCGGTGTAACCGACGTGACGCTCGATGATCGCGCGGAGTTCGGCGATCTCGGCTTTGGTCTCCACTTTTTCGAGACCGACCATCGAGACGTTGGCCTGCTCGGCAAACTTGCCCGTTTCATCGAGCACGTAAGCGATGCCGCCCGACATGCCGGCGGCGAAGTTCCGGCCGGTGGGGCCGAGCACGACGACGCGGCCACCGGTCATATATTCGCAGCCGTGGTCGCCCACGCCCTCAACCACGGCGGTGACGCCGGAATTGCGGACGGCGAAGCGCTCACCGGCGCGGCCGTTGACGTAGATCTCACCGGCGGTGGCGCCGTAAAGGGCCACGTTGCCGATGATGATGTTGTCCTCAGCYTTGAAGCCGGCATTGGCCGGCGGGTGGACGATGAGTTTGCCGCCAGACAAGCCTTTGCCGAAGTAGTCGTTGGCGTCGCCCTCGATGGAGAGCGTCATGCCGCGCGTGACGAAGGCGCCGAAGCTTTGGCCGGCGGAGCCCTTGAAACGGAAGCGGATCGTATCCTCGGGCAGACCCTTGGCGCCGAGCTTTTTGGTGATCTCGTAGCTCGTAATCGTGCCGACGACCCGGTTGACGTTCTTGATCGGTAGCTCAGCGATCACTTTTTCACCGCGGTCGATGGCGGGTTGGGCGAGGCCGAGGAGCGTCGTGAGGTCGAGGCTCTTGTCGAGGCCGTGGTCCTGCTTGATCGAGCAGAAGCGACCGACCTCGGGACCGACGTCCGGCGAGTAAAGGATCTTGGAGAAGTCGAGCCCCTTGGCTTTCCAGTGCGTGACGGCGCGTTGCGCTTCGAGCCGGTCGGTGCGCCCGACCATCTCCTCGATGGTGCGAAAACCGAGCTGCGCCATGAGTTCGCGGACCTCGGTAGCAACGAACGTCATGAAGTTCACGATGTGTTCAGGCTTGCCGGCGAATTTCGCGCGGAGCCGGGGATCTTGGGACGCGACGCCCACCGGGCAGGTATTGAGATGGCAGACGCGCATCATAATGCAGCCCGAGGCCACCAATGGCGCGGTCGCAAAACCGAACTCCTCGGCGCCGAGCAATGCGGCCATGATCACATCGCGGCCGGTCTTGAGCTGGCCGTCGGTCTCGACGGCGATCCGCGAGCGAAGGTTGTTCAAGACCAAGGTCTGGTGGGTCTCGGCGAGGCCGAGTTCCCAGGGAAGACCGGCGTGCGTGATGGAGGTCTGCGGCGATGAGCCGGTGCCGCCATCGTAACCGGAGATAAGCACGACGTCGGCGTGCGCCTTGGCGACGCCGGCGGCGATGGTGCCGACGCCGACTTCCGAGACGAGCTTCACGCTGACGCGGGCGTGGCGGTTGGCGTTCTTCAGATCGTGGATGAGCTCCGCGAGATCTTCGATCGAGTAGATGTCGTGGTGCGGCGGAGGCGAGATGAGGCCGACGCCGGCGGTGGTGCCGCGGACTTTGGCGATCGGAGGATATACCTTGGCGCCGGGCAACTGGCCGCCTTCGCCGGGCTTTGCGCCCTGAGCCATCTTGATCTGAATTTCTTTGGCGTTGGTGAGGTATTCGCTCGTGACGCCGAAGCGGCCGGAGGCGACCTGCTTGATGGCGGAGTTTTTCGAATCTCCGTTGGCCATCAGGTTGTAGCGCAAGGGATCTTCACCGCCTTCGCCGGTGTTGGATTTGCCGCCGATGCGGTTCATCGCGATCGCGAGCGTCTCGTGCGCCTCGGCCGAGATGGAGCCGTAGGACATGGCACCGGACTTGAAGCGCTTCATGATCGCCTCGACGGGCTCGACTTCCTCAAGCGGAACGGCGGTCGAAGACTTGAACTCAAGCAGACTGCGCAACGTGCAGAGCTTGGTGCCCTGTTCGTCGACGATTTTCGAGTAACTGCGGAACGTCGCGAAATTCGCGGTGCGGACAGCTTTTTGCAGGTGGTGGATGGACTCCGGGGTGAAGAGATGGGCTTCGCCGTCGTTGCGCCACTGGTATTGACCACCGGAGGGCAACACGGCGGCGTTGGCCGTGCGGTCCGGGTAGGCCGCGCGGTGGCGGGCAAGGACTTCCTGCGCGACGACATCGAGACCGATGCCGCCGATGCGGGTGGGCGTCCAGGTGAAGTAGTGGTCCACGACGGACTGGTTGAGCCCGAGGGCCTCGAAGACCTGGGCGCCCCGGTAGCTCTGGATCGCGGAAATACCCATCTTGGACATGACCTTGACCACGCCTTTCGACGCCGCCTTCACGAGGTTCTTGCACGCGGTCTTGTGGTCGACGCCGGTGATCAGCTCTTCCTTAATCATGTCGTCGATCGTCTCAAACGCCACGTAGGGATTGATCGCCGACGCGCCGTAGCCGATGAGCAATGAGAAGTGATGCACCTCGCGGGCATCGCCGGTTTCGACGACGAGCGAGGCGCGCGTGCGGAGACCTTCGCGGATGAGATAATGGTGCAGGCCGGCGACGGCGAGCAGCGCGGGCACGGGCGCGAATTCCTTGGTCACACCGCGGTCGGAGAGGATGAGGACGTTGACCTCCTCTTCTTCGATGTGGCGGCGGGCCATCATGCAGAGTTCTTCCATGGACTTCGCTAGACCCTTCTCGCCGCGCGCGACGCGGAAAAGAATGGGTAACACAGCGGTCTTTAGGCCGGGCAGATCGGTGCGGCGGATTTTCGCGAATTCCTCGTTGGTGAGAATCGGGTATTTCAACTCCACGCGGCGGCACGCGGTCGGCTGCGGGTTGAGCAAGTTGCCTTCGGAGCCGAGACGCGTCTCGGAGGACGTGATGATCTCTTCGCGAATGGCGTCGATCGGGGGATTGGTAACCTGCGCAAAGAGCTGCTTGAAGTAATCGTAGAGCAGACGCGGCTTGTTGGAGAGCACCGCGAGTGCCGCGTCGTTGCCCATCGAACCGATGGCTTCGACGCCGTCTTTAGCCATCGGCGCGAGGATGATGCGCTCGTCTTCGTTGGTGTAACCGAAGGCGATCTGCCGTTGGAGGAGCGTGACGTGGTCCGGCTGCTCATGCTTCGGGGCGTCGGGCAAGTCGCTGAGGTGCACGAGGTGCTCGTTGAGCCACTGGCGGTAGGGACGCGCCGTGCAGATTTCTTGCTTCAACTCCTCGTCGGAGATGATGCGGCCTTGCACGGTGTCCACGAGGAACATCTTGCCCGGCTGCACGCGGCCCTTTTCGGCGATCTCCTCGGCGGGTATTGGCAACACCCCGGCCTCGGAGGCCACGACGACGAATCCGTCCTTGGTGATGTAGTAACGCGAGGGGCGCAGGCCGTTGCGGTCAAGGACGCCGCCGATCTGGATGCCATCGGTAAACGCGATAGCCGCGGGGCCGTCCCAGGGCTCCATCAGACAGGAGTGATATTGATAAAAGGCGCGGCGATTGTCTTCCATCGTCTCGTGGTTGGACCACGGCTCGGGAATCATCATCATCACGGCGTGCGCGAGCGGGCGGCCGGCGAGCACGAGCAGTTCGAGCGTATTGTCGAACATCGAAGAATCGGAGCCGTTCGGATTGATGATCGGCAGGATTTTTTTGATATCGTCGCCGAAAACCGGGCTATCGAACAGCGCTTGGCGGGCGTGCATCCAGTTGATATTGCCGCGGAGGGTGTTGATTTCGCCGTTGTGCGCGATGTAGCGGTACGGATGCGCGCGCTCCCAGCTGGGGAACGTGTTGGTGGAAAAACGCGAATGAACGATCGCGAGGGCCGATTCCATCGCGGGATGCGTGAGATCGGGGAAATAATGGGCGACCTGCTCGGTCAGCAACATGCCCTTATAAACCAGCGTCTTCATCGACAGGCTCGCGACATACCACGTCTCGGAACCGGCGATGGTCGAAGTGCGGATATCGTTGTAGGCGCGCTTGCGGATGACGAAGAGCTTGCGCTCGAAATCCAGGTCGTTGGCGATATCGGGACCGCGGCCGATGAAGACCTGGCGCATGAACGGTTCGCACGACTTAGCCGTCTCGCCGAGGCTCTTGTTGTCGGTCGGCACGGTGCGCCAGCCGAGAAACACCTGCCCCTCGGATTGCACCACTTGCTCGAACACTTCCTCGACCTTGCGGCGCACGGTGCGGTTGCGCGGCAGATAAACGAGACCTGCGCCGTAGTGGCCGGCCTCGGGTAGCGTGATGCGCGCGATCTTGGAGGCTTCCGCGAAAAACTTGTGCGGCATCTGGATCAAGATACCGGCACCGTCACCGGTGTTGGGCTCGCTGCCGGCGGCGCCGCGGTGGTCGAGATTGGTGAGAACTTGGAGCGCGTCCGTGACGATCTTGTGCGATTTCCGGCCCTTCATATCGACGACGAAGCCGACCCCGCAGGCATCGTGCTCAAACGAGGGGTCGTAGAGGCCTTGTTTCCCAGGTGGACGCGCGAACGGCGGCGCGGCGGACTCATCGGCTGAAACGGGCGTGGCGGTATGGTGGGCGGTGTTCACGGATAAGAGTAAATTTTCGGAAGCAGGATCGGAGCCGGATTAGGTGCGCACTACGCAAAAAAAGGGCCGGCCTCGCATTTGCGAGAGCGGCCCGGAAGTTATGCGCGGTAGGCTCTCAGCGTTAGAAAAAACGGACAGTTTTAGTGGCCATTTTGGCGTGTTCCTCGTCGGAACAGCCGGCATTGAGCGCCGTGCCGGCGGAAGCGTCGGAAAGTTTCACGAGGTCGTTGCTGAGCAGGTAATTTTCCACTTCTTCACCCGAGATATCGGCCAGCATCACGCCGTCGATTTCGACACACGGCGAAAGGGGCTGACCGGACTTGGCGACCATCTCGGCGTAGTTTGCGCGATTGTTGATGATGTCGATGTCCTCGAAGGCGAGACTGTGCTTTTTCATGACCGCACGCACGCCGTTGGACCAACCGCAGGAGGGCTTGAGATAGGCTTTGATCTTCATGATGGGAACGTGGCGACGGACGACCGAGGTGCAACTCATAGGCCGTGATTTTTCCCAATCAAGCCCGCTCTTGGGATTTTCCGGAAAAATTTTGTCGGAGCGAAAACCAACGGCTTCCAATTTGCGCGAATAACGCTGCCGTCCTCTTTTTCCTAGCGCCGCCGCACGGGTCGCGCTATCGATCGGCAGAATGAAAGTCCTTGTGACCGGCGCCGCCGGCTTCATCGGTTACCACGTCTCCCGTCGCCTCGCCGAGACGAAGCGTTGCGAAGTGCTCGGAGTCGACCACCTGTCCGACTACTACGACGTCGCCCTGAAACGCGCCCGGCTCGGAGAACTCGCCGCGCTCGAAAAATTCCATTTTCTCCAAAGCGATTTCGCCGACGCGGAGAATTTTGCCGCGCTCACCGCCCAATTCAAACCCGACTACGTCGTCCACCTCGGCGCTCAACCCGGCGTGCGCTACAGCCTAGAAAATCCCGCCGCCTACACGCACAGCAATCTGATCGGTTTCGCCAGTGTGCTCGAAGCCTGCCGGCGCACGCCGCCCAGGCACCTCGTCTACGCTTCGAGCAGCAGCGTCTATGGCGCAGGGGCAACCGCACCCTTTCGGGAGGACGCCGACACCGACCAGCCCACGTCGTTTTACGGTGCGACCAAGAAGGCCAACGAACTCCTCGCGCACAGTTACGCGCGCACCCATAGGCTCAACGTGACCGGCCTGCGCTTCTTCACGGTTTACGGGCCCTGGGGTCGCCCCGATATGGCGCCGACCCTTTTCGCCCGGGCGCTCACCGAGGGCCGCCCGCTCAAACTCTTCAACCACGGCAAAAATCTGCGCGATTTCACCTACATCGACGACATCGTGGACGGCATCGTGCGCGTCCTGCTGTATCCGCCCGCCGCCGCGCCCGTCCCGCCTGTGCGCATTTTCAATCTCGGCCACCACCGCCCCGTTGAGACGCTCCTCTTTGTGCAGATGCTCGAACAACTCCTCGGTCGCACAGCCCAGATCGAACTACTCCCGCCCCAGACCGGCGACATGTTTGAAACCTGCGCCGACCTCACGCGGGTGACCGCCGCCGTCGGCTACACCCCAAAGGTCCCGCTTGAGGAAGGCCTACGGCGCTTCGTCGCCTGGTTCCGCGACTACTATCAGCTCCAACGGTAGGAGCCCGCTGGCGGTTCGTGCTCAAGGAAAAACTCCCGTGGAATTACGCCATGAGCTTCGGGCTCATCATGCTCGCCGTGTGGTTCGCAACGGCGTTCGAGCCCGCCACACCGCCCGCTCACTAAGCGCGAGTCGGTAGAAAACCAAAACGGTCGGCGGTGGCGACGCCGCGCTACGATTTTTTCTTCGGCGCGGACTTCGGATCGAGATTCGCCGCGATCGCCGCGTCGCTCACGCTAGAGACCACCCCGCTCGCCGGCACTTCGAGATGCGCCAGCCAGACGATCGCGTTGAGCACGAGTTTGCGCTGGTCTTCCTTCTGCCAGCTCGCGTGAAAGTGTCCGCCCGTAAACCCGAATCCACGGCCACCGGCCTCATTCTCGGAAGTCCACATCACCGTTTGCGGCACCTTTTTAGCGACCTGTTCGCGCACCGCGGGGTTACCCGAGTGCTTACCATCCGGCCGGCTCATAGTGTCGGCCAGCGGCACCGCCTCAAGGATCGGCGTGACGTTTTTCATGCCCGGGCGGAAACGCATGTTGAAATACCATTCGTCGCGGGTCGTGAACGGTTTTACGCCCCGCGTGGTCGCATGCACCGGCAGCGTTTTGAAATCTCCATCCCAGTGCGGATTCACCGACCAGTGGATCTCAAACGCGCCCCCGATCCAGTCGATCCACTCGGCCTGACCTTTCTCTTTCGTCGGCTCAACGGCGTAGTGGATGGCCCCGATGCCCGCGCCGCGTTTCACCTGCCGGCCGAGCACCGCCAACCGGTCTCCGACCAACGCCGGGTGTTTCTCGCCGCCGTCGCTGTAGAAAACAATCGCCGCCGCGTCATCGAGGGCCGCGTCGTCGTCCACCGCTTTTCCGTCCACCTGCTTCGTCGGCCAACCGCCGTCATAAACGACGACGTTCGCCCCCGCAAAACCGGCGAGGCATTTTTGAAATAACAGACAGCCCGCACGGTGCTCATGCGCCCCCGGCCCGTGGCTGGGCTTGCCGGCGATCAGCACGATTTTTTTRTCGGCCGCGTGCACGCCGCCGGCAGCAAAAACAGCCGCAATGAAAGCAAGCGTCAGGGACAGTTTCATCGCGGCCTTTAGGGTTGGAGTTGAGCGCTCGGAGTTACTTGAGAACTTTGCGCAGGAACTTAAGGCCGTTGACCGCGATATCGTCGCGTTTCGGCTCGATCTTGCGCCAGATGGCGGCGGCGCGGGCGATCACCTTCACGTCGGTCGTAAACGACTCGATCACGACATCACCTTTGTAGCCGATCGCTTTGAGCGCCTTGACGATTTCCGGCCACGCGATGTGGTCCCCGCCCGGCGTGCCGCGGTCGCTGCCGCAGGCATGAAAATGCCCCAGCAATTTGCCCACCTTACGGATGGCGGCGGCCTGATTCTTCTCCTCAATGTTCATGTGGAACGTGTCGAGGTGGAGCTTCACCGCCTTTGAGCCGACGGCCTTTACGAGCCGCAGGCCTTGGTCGCTAGTGTTGAGGAAATCGGTTTCGAAACGGTTCAGCGGCTCGATGCAGATCTCGACGCCCTTGGCCTCGGCGTGCTTCGCGAGGACTTTGAGATTCTTCACCACGAGCGCCCACTCGATCTTCTGTTGGGACGGCTCGACGGCATCGGCCTTTCCGACCACGGAATAAACCGGACCGATCACGCGGGGACAGCCCATGACGGCCGCCTGATCGATGAGCGCCATACAGTAAGCCATGCCGGCTTTCTGGTCCTCATCTGAGCCACGGAAATCGCGACCCGGCCCCATGCAGGCGCAAATGCTACCGATGGCGATGCCGGCTTTCTCAGCGGCCGCGCGGACTTTCACGGGGTCGATATGACTTGGGTCTTCTACCGGGATTTCGACCGTATCGAAGCCCCATTTCTTGAACTTGGCGAAGAGCTTAGTGCTCTTTGTGGTGAACGGAGACGCGTAAAGGAAGGAGTTAAGGCCGATTCTCATGGGATGGTGGGATGGGGGTAAAACACGACACACCCCACAAACCAATGGCCACCCCACAAGCTCAAGCTTCAAACTTTTCGCGCCCCCACTTTATAGGGGCTCGTTTGTTGTTGGTTCACCGCCTTCCTGAGGCGACGCCCTCGGCTCGTTCCACATCCGGTCCAGACCTAGAGCTTGATGAACCTTAAATCCGCAGTCGCCCAACCCTCCAAATTTATTAACCACGGCTGCAGCCGAATTAACCCGGCTAAGCCGGGGAACCGGCTTCACCTCAGGGGTAGTCGTTCGCTGCTCCCATCGGTTTGGGATTCGGGTCCATTCGGGTCTATCCGTGGTTCAACTGCCGTTGTTGGGTTCAACGCGGCCGCGAAATCGCCGAGATCGGACGCGACCGCGACGAAAGCYCGCGCCACATCCTCACCAACGAAATCCGCGGCTACATGGGTGCCAAAGCTGACCACGCCCTCGCCCTCAACTCCCGCGGCCGCCAATAGCACTGGGCCACCGTCTCCGARAACACCGTGCGCGTGGGCGACACCAGGTTCACCTTCTTTTTTCCGAACACCAACCAACCGCCCACCGTTCGCATTGAAGGCGACGCGGCGGTCATCGGCTGGCAACGCGTGACGCTCAACCGGGGCCATCTCGAGCTGTCCGTGGTCGGGCCGTAACGATCACCCGCCGGTTTTGGTCGGCAGGGCCGTTAGTCCGCGCAACGCCCGTTTAGCCAAAAACCCCACGATGCTAAACGCCACCACCGTCACCGCGATCCCGGCGATCACCGTCGTACGGTCGCCCACCTGTTTGAATATGAGTTGCTCGACCCCCGCCGCCGCATACGCCGCCAACGCCGTGCGCGGCGCCAGCCCGACGACCGTGCCGAAAAGATAGGCGCCCAACGGCACGTGGGCCGCTGAAAATGCAAAGTTTGTCAGCGCAAACGGCGACATCGGCGACACGCGGAGCAACGTCACTACCAGCGCCGTTTTCCCGGTCGGCGCGCCGAGGAGCGCTTGGTGCACCGCGAAAAGCGACGGCTTTTCCCGGATGATCGCCATCACGCGATCGCGCGCGACCCACGTCCCGAGCATGCGCGCCAAGAGCGATGCCGCGGTGAGCGTCGCCAATGCCAACGGCCAGCCCACCCAAAAACCAAACGCCCAGCCCGCCAAAATCGCGCTCGTGTAGGTCGGCACGAACGAAACCCCCAGCAGCAACCCAATGACCAAAAAGAAAAATAACATCCCGAGCGCACCGTGATCCCGCAGCCACGGCCCAAAACTCGTGAGCGTGGACAACAGCACCAACGCCCCGAAAGGCGGACAAAACGTGAGCATCAGCGCAAACGGCCCGGCCGCTCCCAACCGACGCACCAAACCAGGCCGGGAGGCGGGCGCGGGCGAATAGGTCGGGACAGACATCGCACACGGTGTAAGCCCGTCGCGGCTCAGGCAAGCGCGCGGGTAAGCCGAGCTGTCGGCCGAACTGTAGGCCCGACCGCGGGTCCGGCTTTCCATCGGCCGATCAACCGACCACCGGTCGGTCCTACAGCGCGAAAGCCGCGCCGCCGCTTGCCTCGGCGCGGTGCGGCGCCTGTGCTCTTCCCTATAAAGACATCCTTGGTTTCAAAATCCGGTCAACTCAGCTGGCGGCTCAAAAACAACGCCGCCGATCTCTTCGTCACGCGCACGGCGGGCATGCTTGCGCCGGCGACGTTTCGCCTGCCACCCGCGCGCTCGGTGCAGCCGTTTGCCGTCGCGCCTTGGGCCGGTGAGAAAATCGACGCTGGCCTGCCGCCGCTGTTGCACGCGCTGCGCGGGGATTTTTTCTGCGCGCCTTTCGGCGGCAACGGCACGCCGTGGCGCGGCGAAAAACATCCGCCACACGGTGAATCGGCCAACGCAGACTGGACCTGCGTGGAATCTACGCGCGACGAAGACGCGACCTCGCTGCACCTGCAGCTGAAGACGACGGTGCGGGCCGGAATGATCGACAAACGTATCACGCTGCGCACCGGCCAAAGCGCGATTTACTGCGAACACACCTTGAGCGGCTTTAGCGGACCGCTGGCGCTCGGCACGCATCCGTGTCTGCACGTGCCCGGACCCGAAGACTCGGCGCGGGTTTCAGCGGGCGGTTGGGACCACGGGCAGGTGTTGCCCGTGCCGTTTGAAGATCCGGCGGGCGGTGGCTACTCGTCGCTCAAGCCGAGCGCGCGGTTTGAGAATTTGAACGCGGTGCCGCTCGCCCACGGTGGCACCGCCGACCTCACGCGCTATCCGGCGCGCGCCGGGTTCGACGATCTCGTGATGCTCTTGGGGAAACCAGGCCGCACGCTGGGCTGGAGCGCGGTGACGTTTCCGAAAGACGGCTGGGTGTTTCTCCAATTGAAGAACCCGGAGGTGCTACGGCACACGATCCTCTGGCACTCCAACGGCGGGCGGCACTATGCGCCGTGGAGCAGTCGGCATCGCAATGTGCTCGGGCTGGAGGAGACGACGTCCTATTTCCACTTCGGCCAAGCGGAGTCCGCAAAACCCAATCCGCTCAGCGCCGCGGGTTATCCGACGACGGTAACGCTTTCGCCGAAAAAGCCGCTGCGCGTGCCGCACATCTTCGCGGTCGCAGCGATTCCGCGCGGCTTCGATATCGTCGCGGACGTGCAGGCGCAGGCGGACGGCGGCGGCATTTTGATCACGGCGGCCAATGGCAAGGCGGCGAAGCTGGCGCTCGACACAGCGTTTCTCACGACGGCGGACTGAGGCGCGTCGTTAGAGCGCCCAGCTGCGGTCGGAGGGGGCGAGTTTCACGGAACCGACATAGACGCCGGGTATCGGGTCGTAGCGCAGGGCCTGCGTGGCGCCGGGTTCGGAGGTGAAATAGCCGAGCAGCGTCAGTTCCTTGATGAGGCGGAACGGATGGGCGCCGGATTGCGGGGCGGCTTCGTAGGCGGTGAGGACTTGCTCGCGTTCGGCAACGACGAGCGCGGGGAAGGACTGGTTGAAACGTTGGCGGCTGGCGGCGTCGACTTCGCGGAGCGCGCGGCGGAGCGTGTCGATAGATTGCAGCGGGTAACAGTCGGTGGTCTGCGTAATGATAAAACGACCGATGGCCACGGACCCGGCACCGGGCGAAGTGGCGGTGGCGGGGATGATGGTGTCGCCGATGAGGGTGAGCAGCGCTTCATCGGCGGCAGACCAGGCCGCAGGAGCGGCGAGTGCGGCCCAGGTGCGGGCGGGCAGGCTCGCCCAGAGAGCGGCGGCGCCGGCGGCGAGCGCGGCTTGGCGGAGGGCTTCGCGGCGGTTCACAGGTGGCCTTTCTTGAGCTCGGCCACGGCATGCTGTGCGGCGCGGGCGGCGAGCGCCATGAAGGTGAGCGAGGGGTTTTGGGTGCCGGTCGAAGTCATGCAGGCGCCATCGGTCACGAAGACGTTGGTGCACGCATGGAGTTGGTTCCAGCGGTTGAGTAGCGAGGTCTTGAAGTCGTGGCCCATGCGCACGCCGCCCATCTCGTGGATATCGAGGCCGGGGTTCTGCTTGGAATCGCGAGCGGTGATTTTCTTGGCGCCGACGGCTTCGAGCATCTCTTGGCCGCGGGCGAGAAAGTCGCGCAGGAGTTTCTCGTCGTTGTCGKCGTAGCCGATGGATGTAACGAGCTGGGGAATGCCCCAGGCGTCTTTACGATCGGGCGAGAGGCGGACGTGGTTTTCTTTCCGCGGGACCGTCTCGCCCTGCATCATCATATAAATGCCCCAAGGACCGGGGCGTGTGATCCGGTCTTTGAAGGCCGCGCCCACTCCGGGCGCGTAATTGCCCTGTTGCCAGCCAGCGCGCGACGCGCCGAAGAACACCATGTAGCCGCGCTGGAAATCGGTCTCCTGCTTCCGCACGTTGCGAAAATTGGGCATCATCAACTGCGTGGGGCGGCGACCGGAATAGTAGGAATCTTCAAAGCCCTCGACCGACGCGGAGAGGCTGCCGCGGTAGTTGTGAAACGCGACGTAGCGACCGAGCAGACCGTGATCGTTGCCGAGGCCGGCGGGGAAACGCGCGGACGTGGAATTGAGCAGCAGAAGGTTGGTGTTGAGGCAGGAAGCGTTGGCGAAAATGACGCGGGCGAAGAATTCCGTGGCCTGTTTCGTGACGGCGTCGATCACGCGCACACCGCTGGCGCGGCCCGTGACGGGGTCGTGCAAGATCGACTCGACGACGGAGTGCGGGCGGAGCGTGAGCCGGCCGGTGGCGGCCGCGGCGGGAAGCGTGGCGGAGTTGGAACTGAAGTAGGCGCCAAAGGGGCAACCGCGGTAGCAGAGGTTGCGGGCCTGACACTGGCCGCGGTTTTGCGCGAGGTGTTGCGGCTGGGGCGCGGTGAGGTGGGCGCAGCGGCCCTGGATCACGTGGCGGCCGGGAAAGGCGCCCATGATTTTACCCTGCGCGTGTTTCTCGACGTCGTTCATTTCCCATGCCGGGAGAAATTCGCCGTCCGGCAGAGTCTCGAGGCCGTCGTAGTTGCCGCTGATGCCAGCGAAGCGCTCGACATGGGAATACCACGGTGCGAGTTCGTCATAAGTGATCGGCCACTCGCCGAAGCCGTCACGGGCCGGACCCTCGAAATCAAAGCGGCTCCAGCGCTGCGTCTGGCGGGCCCAGATCAGAGATTTGCCGCCGACCTGATAGCTGCGAATCCAGTCGAAAGGCCGGTCCTGCACGTAGGGATGCTCGTCGTCTTTGACAAAGAAATGCGCGGTGGCTTCGTCGAAGGCATAACATTTTTTCGCGATGGGATTCGCGGTGACGACGGCGCGAAGGGTCTTGTTGCGGTGCGAGAAATCCCACGGGTTTTTCAACGCCGTCGGATAATCGTCGCGGTGCTTCACATCGCGGCCGCGCTCCAACACGAGAGTGCGCAGACCGGCCTCGCAGAGCTCCTTCGCCGCCCAGCCGCCGCTAATGCCGGAGCCGATGACGATCGCGTCAAACGTTTGCTCGCGCGCGCCGGGAGTCGTGGGGTGATTTGTCATCGGGAACGAAGGTGAGCAGAAGGCCGCGCAGCGTTCAAGCGCGCGGGCCCAGGGGCCCTGGCCTTCGCCTAAGCCAGCTGTGATTCAATTGAACCACGGCTGGACACGGATTCGCGGCGGTGGCGCCGACGGCAGCGGTGCGGAGTAATTCGCAACCCGTGAGCATGGGGAAATCGTTTTTCTTCGTCATCAGGAAGCCGGCCCATTCAAAGACCGCTGGGCTTAAAAACTTCAATGCCCGGCCGGTCGCCCTTCAGTTCAATTTCGCCCGCACACTCGGGCGAACCGCGCCCGAGATCGCGGCAGGTCTGCGGCCGCATGGCGTAAACGGTGCAGAAAAACTCCCGCGCACCGTCCGTTGATTCGCGCACCGCCAAAGCCGCGCAGCGCCCCCACTCCATTTTCATGTAGGCGCGGTGGCCGATGAAGTGCGCCACGCGTTCCGCTTCATCGCCGAGCCGCGACCAATCGTCTCCTGTCACGCGGACATATGTTTCCAGCTTCGAAAAACAACAGACACCGCAGCGCTGGCAGTCCGGGGGCGGGAACATCGCCAGAAACCAACCGCTTGCCGCGCCCCACGCAACCGTTTCGGCTCTCAATTCGATATGAAAGCCTACGCCCGCGCCCGCCAACTCATCGACGAAACCCACGCCGCCGACCCGGTCCGCACCGCCGACGGCCGACCCGCCGAACTCGTCTACGGCGAACGCGTCGAGGCTTGGGTCGTCCGATTGATCCCCGACGCCGCGCCGATTCTTCGCCTCGCCGCCCGTTGCCAACACCTCGAACGCTGGCTCACGCCTCGCACCACGTTTCCCGAGGGCAAACCTGGCTACCTCGCATGGCGCCGCTCACTCTACATGAAACAAGCCGAACGCGCTCGAACCCTGTTGCTTGAAGCCGGCGTATCGACCGAAGAAGCCGCCGAAGTCGCCATTTGGGTTTCCAAAACCGGCCTGAAAACCAACCCCGGCACTCAAGCGCTCGAAGACGCCGCCGTGCTCGTGTTTTTGGAAAACGAAATCACCTCCTTCGCCGCCCAACACGCCGATTACCCGCGCGAAAAATTCGCCGATATTCTGAAAAAAACCTGGCGCAAGCTCAGCCCCGCGGCCCAGCAAACCGCCGCCGGCCTCGCGCTCCCGCCCGCCATCGCCGACCTCGTCCGCGAGGCATTGGGCTGAACGCTACGGCCGCGTTTCACGGCCGCACCTCATTTCGCCGCCGGTCGGCCCACCACATCAGCGATCGGTTCCGCCGCCGCCGGAAACGCCGCCCGAAAATCCTCGCCGACGAGCGCCGCCACCGTCGCCGCGACCTGCGCCTGATGGACCTCGGCCAGGTTCCGCCGTTCACCGAGCGGCGACACAGCCGGGCCAATGGCCGCGATCCACGTTTCTTCGGCGTGCGGGATCTTTTTGTTGTGTCCGATCCAATTCTCTGGCGTGACACCCCGCCCGTGATCGGAAGAGAGGACAAAGCTCGTCGTCCCACGATACTCCGGATCGGCCTGCAGTTTTTCCCAGAGCTGCCCGATGAACCGGTCGCACCGTTGGATCGAATACAAATAACGGTCATAACGTCGGGCGTGGGCCCACTCGTCCGGCTCGCCGAGGGCGAACAAAAACACCCGCGGTCGCAGGGTATCCATCATGTCGAGCGTCGCGTAATAAACGAACGCATCGAAATTCTCCTCGGGCGTGATCGGCGGGATATCGTCCATCATCCGCTCCAACTCCGTAATCCGTGGTGAAACGGTTCCTCGGGCCGAGTGCTGTTGCGTCACAAAAACCGGCAACCGGCTGCGGCCAACATTGATAATCGGCGCAAACACCCGCCACGCCGCCGCCGCTCCGACGCGGCCGGCGAAACCGGGCCGGCCGTGCAGCCACTCCAACACGGTCACGTTGCGGTTGGGGATCGGCATATTCGATGTGATCAATGGATCCAGCGCACCCGTTAGCAGTTCGTTGTAGCCCGGATACGAGATGTGCTCGGCGTTGAGCACCCGCGCCGCACTGCCGAGGTCGCGGTTGCCGAACGCCTGGCCGGCCGGCACCAGTGTGCCCCAAAAAAACGGCATCAACTTAGTCCTCCGCTCCTCGGGCGTGTCGGCCAAAAAATCCGCCTTCAACGCCGTGAGCGAACCCGTGGGCACTCCTCCTCCCGCCGTCTTATCCGTGGTCATCAGCGCCTCTTCCGCGCCTCTGAATACTTCCTGCCAACGCAATCCATCGATCGTGATCAACACAACGTGATGCGGTCGTTCCCGGGCCGCCAAAACGGCGGCGGTCGCGATAAAGAAGATGCACCAGCAGAGGCGTAAAGAAATCATGGTCGGGTTGCGCTAACACCCCATTTTGGGCGACGTGCGAGAAAAGTTGGCTCCAAGGCGCGCTGAAAACCAGTCCGAACGCCCGCGAATTGAGCGTTCAGCGTTTCACCAACCGAAAATCTCCCCGGCAACCGGTAGTTGGCCAGGCTCGGCCCCGCACTCAAATCCGTGATGCTCCAGAGCGCCAAGACCAACCGATCAAACAAGACCGCATGAGTGTGCGTAAAACGCCCGCCGTCGAGCGCGAGGGTCTTCGTCGTCCAATCGATCGGTTGGATCGCGCCCGGCAGCCCCTTCACCCTGCGGCACAAATGCCGGAGAGGCATAGCCACGTCGGCGGCATGGAGGGCCGAGCGCCCGCGCGCAAGCCGCCCCCGGTAAAATCCCCGCCTGCGATCACACGACCAAACTGCAGCCCGCAGCTGCAGCGGCCAAGGAGACGATCGTATCACGGCGCAAACCCCGCTTCGCCCGATTACAACGTTTGGCCGGCGGGAGCGTCTACCGCTCAGTTACCCAAAGCCCGCCGCGTATGCTTCGTCCGCCCGAAACTTTTGCCACCACCCGCCTCACCGCTCGCCGCCCCCGCACCGAGGATGCACCCGCCGTTTTTGCCGCCTACGCCAACGATCCGGACGTGACCCGCTACCTTTCCTGGGCTCCCTACACCCGCGTTGAACTTCTAGCTGATTTCTTGCGGGACCGGGCGGCGGATTGGGAGCGTTCCACCAGCCAACATTACGCTTGGTTGCTCTGTCTGCGCGGCACCGATTCGCCTATCGGTTCCATCGGGCTGATGCCCGACGGCGGGAAAGTCATGTGCGGCTACGTGCTCGCGAAAAAATTCTGGGGCCGCGGCATGATGACCGAAGCCCTTACCGCCGTCGTCGAGTGGACTATCGCCCAAACCGACGTCTACCGCGTGTGGGCCTATTGCGATGCCGCCAATCCCGCCTCTGTCCGCGTGATGGAAAAATCCGGCCTCACCCGCGAGACCTTGCTACGCCGCTGGCACGTCTCACCCAACATCAGCCCCGAACCCCGCGACTGTATTTTTTGCGCAAAAGTTAAATAGCCATGGCTTTTTGCTCTATCGCCCGGGGCCTAAAATTTAAGAGGTAACTTGATTCGCGTGGAAACCGCTGTGCCCGAGACGATGCGCGGCAAAAACATCCAGCCCTGCAAATTAGCTTTCAGCGACGTCGCAAGTCTCGGATCGATTTCCTCAGGCAGTTCCACCTCGGTCACCCAAGCTTTTTCGCTGACCGCCAACATCGCTTCGATGGGTGCCTTTGGTTTGATAATATTTCCAGGCAGAATCGGGTTGAAGCGCAGGGCCGGAACCGCCGCCCGGTCCAAAGGTCCTGGCTCCGCCAGATACTTTGGCAACGCGGCSGCAAGACGCGCCTAGGCGATACGTTGGAAATAACGCCCGGCATAAGCCGAAAAGTTGGTCTGCACCTCGCCACCGCCCGCTGCAAAAATAAGCATCAACACTCCGGGCCGAACTTTCGGGTCGGACAAAGGGCTGCTAAACGCAATTTTCGCCTCCTCTCCCGCCCGCAGCGTTGGCAGTTCTCGCACCACGATTTCGGACACCGGGTTGACCCGGTCGTCGGTAAGGAAGCTTTGGTCGTAAATCAAAACTGCGACAAACGCACCCTTCAGATCCACCGATGCATCCGCCGTGAATTCAAAATAAGCCGTGCCCCCAAACCTGCCACCGGCACGGGATAAATCCGCCATGCTATCGACCGTCGCGACCAGAGATATGCCATTGACCGTCAACTTGGCGATTTTCACATCGCCATCGGCATATTGGGGCGCGCGTTCGGCAAAGAAGACGGCATCACTTCTCAACTTAGTCTTTTTGCCATCACGATCAACGATCGGACTCGCTCCTGCGACATTCCACACCGGTAACCGCGATTCACCCGATTTAACCAAGAGGACCGTGGGATGCGGCGGACTTGAAACCTCCGCGCCTCCCATCGCCGCGCCAAAAACGACCCACGCTGTTACCACTGGTACGACCCGCGCCACCCGACCCAACATTAAAAAAGGAGCCATAAAATTTTGTTCGCTTCGATGGATTTTCGGTCTCGAAACGTCCGTGAAACGAACGTCTGAACCCTCGCCGCGATCAACCAAATATATTCCCTTTCTCTCAAGCAGCGAGTGGATCAAGGTCGCTTGCGCCGCGCCTTCGAGGTTACAACCTTGTCCGATGACCACCATCGCCAACGTCAACCTCGTGATCGAGGCTCACCTTATCCGAGCCGCACTCGAAGGGAGCGGCATCGCGGCCTACATCCCTGATGAACTCACCGTGCAGGCCGCGAGTCCCTACGTTTTCGCGATCGGTGGCATTCGCGTGCAAGTTGAGGACGATGACGCTGACGCCGCCCGGGAGATTATCGCCGCGATCCCGCCGGCCTGATCAGGGAATTGTTTGCTCCGCTGAACGCGCGATCGTGAGCGATGTCCTTGATGCTTGCGCCGGCATCGGCAATCACCCGGCACAACACCACCAATCCTCCCGGACGATCGCTGATTAGCGCCGTAGAACGGGTTAACCGTCCGTCGTGAACCAACCCTGATTCAAAGTTGAACCATTTTTCCGGCACACGCGCGAAAACGACGGGGGAAATAGCGTTGCCGCACGCTCTCCGACCGGTAGCTTTAGGCCTCCCATGTATCAGGTCACTTTTTCTTCGCAGGCGATGCATGAGCTCAATCAGCTAGATCAGCTGACTCAGCTCAATGTGGTCGAGCCCATCACCGGGCTGAAACCCGAGGATTTATTGCACCCAAGAGAGCCGCTGGGCCGCTTTACGCGGGCGGGCAAAGAGTTTTACCGCTTACGTTCCGGGGATTTCCGCTTCTATTTTGATGCGCATGGCGAGAAACTGCATATGAATTACATCCTCCACAAAAACTCGCTCGAAGATTTCCTCCTGCGCAACAAGCTGCCCGTTTCAGAACAGCAACTTGTCGAGCAACACTCCAAATTTTGGAAGTATCTCGAAGGTCTCACCAAGAAATGATTTCGCCGCGTAGTTCCGACCAATCTGATCCGGAGGATCCTTACAATGTCACGAATGCGAGCAGGATTTATTTTCTGCCGAATTTGATGACCGCAGGCAATTTGTGCTGTGGTTTCGTCGCGATCATTTTTTGCATCAAAGCGAACTATGAGATGCGTCACTCCGGGATGCAGATGGTTTCAGAACTCTCGCCGGTTGCGATCGGGTACTTCAAATGGGCCGTTTGGTTAATTTTGGGTGCCGCCGCGTTTGACACTCTCGATGGTCGGTTAGCGCGAATGGGTGGTCGCGAGTCTCTTTTTGGAGCCGAATTCGATTCATTGGCCGATGTTGTTTCTTTCGGGCTCGTGCCGGCGTTGTTGGTTTTTTTCCTGATTTTGTCTCCCACCCACGGCTATCCCATCTTCCAACAACTCGGCGGGTTTCTTAGTTTCATCTATCTGCTTTGTGCCGCAGTGCGCCTCGCCCGTTTTAACGTCATCACTAATCCGTTGGTCCGACGGGATGCCAAAGATTCCAGCAAAGATTTTCTGGGTTTGCCGGTGCCAGCGGCGGCCGGGACGGTTGCTTCGTTGGTTTTGGCTTTGCTGAGTTTAGCCGAGAGTGACCGAGATATTCATCGTTGGGCGGTAATTTTGCCGCCTTTGCTCGTGCTGATTGCGGTTCTTATGGTCAGCACGGTTCGGTATCCCAGCGGCAAAAAAGTTAATCTACAAACAAGTACGCGACTTACTACGTTTGTCGTGATCGTCGTGGTGGCTGGAGTACTTATTCTTTTCAAGGAGTTCGGTCTTTTAGCCTGCACTCTTAGTTACATTTTCTTCGGGCTAATTCGTCATTGGCGGCGAGCTCAAGCGGCCCGCAAACAAACCCCGGTTAATTCCGTGTGAGCAACGTGCCGATGAATGCCCAACAACTTTTTCATTCTGAATAACTCCACTCTTATCAAAACCCGACCCTGTGTTCTTCACGATCAAATTCCACTCTATTTTCGAGGGAAACTCTCGGGTTATTGGAGTTGCTCACAGCCCATAGTGATATGGATATAATTCATTATTGAACCTCTATTCTTTTGGCCTTTGTTAACTTCTTCCAGCGCCACGTTCCGACTCTTGCTCTTTCTTCATGAAATTTAAAATCAATCGCGACCATTTTGCCAACGGACTTGCTCAAGTGCTCAACGTCGTAGGGTCCAAAGCAACGATGCCTATTTTGAGCAACGTGTTGATTGAGGCAGAAAAAGATCAAATTTCGCTTTCAACGACCAACCTTGATTTGGGCATTCGTTGCAAGATCAAGGCAGAGATCAAAGAAGGGGGTTCGGTCACGCTCCCAGTGAAGCGACTTGCAACGATTGTGCGTGAGTTGCCGAGCGTGGATGTGACGTTTGATGGTTCGCCCAATCATCAGGTGAAACTTACGTCAGGTGGCTCAACGTTCAAGATCATGGGCATCGGCAAAGACGAATTTCCGCCATTGCCGGAATTCGGTGATGAAAAAGCGTACACCTTGGACCAAAGCGAATTGGTTAGTATGTTGCGAAGCGTTTCCTACGCGCAATCGACCGATGAAACCCGATACATTCTGAACGGAGTTTATTTCAATTTCCGAGATGAGAAATTGACTTTGGTTGCGACGGATGGGCGCCGGCTGGCGTTGATTGCTAAAGAAATGGAAGTGCCGGCAGCTAATGCAGGAGCAATCATTTTGCCCGCGAAAACTGTTTCAGAGTTGAACCGGCTTTTGGACAAAGGAACGAAGGTAAAAATTAATTTTAATGAACGCCGGGCGGCGTTTCAAATTTCAACCGACAAAGACACCAGCGGGTTGATCAATCACGTCTATCTTTATTCCAAAGTGGTTGAGGGAAACTATCCAAATTATCAGCAGGTAGTTCCAAAAGAAACCCATCAGCGAATCAAGTTGGAGCGGGAACTATTGCTTCAGTGTGTGCACCGGGCGCAGTTGGTTTGTTCCGAAAAAGCCAACTCGGTAAAAATTAAAATCAGCAGTAATTTGCTCGAAATTTTTGCGGCGAGTTCTGATTTCGGCGAAGCCCACGAATCAATGGCCATTGGCTACAATGGTCCCGATCTTCAGGTGGCGTTTAATCCGGCTTTCCTTATGGATCCGCTGAAAGCGTTGACGAAAGACGAAGTGTTTTTCGAAGTAAAAGATGAAGTGAGTCCCGGTGTTTTCAAAACACTCGAAAGCTTCATTTGTGTAATCATGCCCGTCCGATTGAGTTAAATTTAAGCTCAGGCTAAATCTGATCATCATCGGCCTTCTTTTTTGATAATTTAAAACTGCCTAAAGTCCGGTTAACCGATACCTTTAGATGATCGTGCAATATCTGTTGTTGGCGGCGATCGTGCTCTCGTTGGCGATTGTGCAGTTAAATTTTCGATACGCATCGCCTTTGTTGGCGATCGCGGATCGTTGGCTGCGGTGGCTAATTTTTTCGTTTGGTGCGGCACATTTTTGTCTCTTTCTCGAACTGGCTAACCGGCCTTATTGGGTGTTGGTCGCGGCCTTTTTTTTCATCTGGTTTCTCGGGGAGACCCTTTACCATTGGTTGGCGATTTCTGCGTTGAGTGTAAGCCCATTGCCCCTCTTTCCACGCTATGCGATCAATACATCCGGGGAGGAGTGGCCGGTGCAGCCCCGACTCCTGAAAGTTCGGGAATGGCTCAGGGCTCAAGGGTTGCGACAGGTGCAAGCGCTCAAAGCAGAAGTCGGGGGCGGTCTCTATCTTCGGGTTTCAATTTATCAGGACGCGGCGAGCACTTTGCGGGTTCAAGTGACCTTTCTTCCGCAGAACAACGGGGCCATCGGACTCTGCTACACGCTGACTACGATCACGGGCGCGGGAGAGCGCTACATCACCGACAATTTGACGGTTCCCTTCGCCGGCTTTTATCCCGAAAATTGGTTTGTTGAACGGCGGCCATGGAGCCGTTCCTTGGCGCGATTGCTGGAGCGACATCGCGCGCGTCTGTTGGCGGCGAAGGCGACGGCAGTTTCGTTTTCCACCGAGCCTTTGAACGATCTCAATTTCGGGCAAAATGAGTTAGACCGCTTGAACACCGAGTTGGGCTTTCTTCACCCACACCCGGAACGCGAAGATTTTGGCAAGATCACCCACGAGGGCCGTTACCGCGTGTGGAAGGAGATTTGGATGCTTAACTACCTGGGCAGGGCGCAACGCTACGAATAGTCGCTTTAACGGTGTTCAATCCATTCGGTTGAGCCGTAGTGTTCCACTAAAGCCGAGAGCTCCTCTTCGTTAAATTCGGGCCAAGGTTTTTCAACGGCCTCAGCTCCTAACATGGTGGCAAGCGCCGTCGCAAAATTTTCGGCTAGACGATCCCAATCGACGGTGATTGGGGCCACGGCGGGTCGCCAAAGTGAGCCCTGAAACAACAGACCATGCTTGTTACGTTTTTGAGCGGCACCGGCGATCTTTTGGCCGGTGGTTTCATTGATGATATCGTAGAGCTCCGCGCGCTGAAAGCAGACGCCTGCGGGTCCGCAAGCGAGCTCACCGTCCGCGGGAGGGTCGCAGTCTACTTTGACGCTTGCAGGCACCCCAGCTGTTCGCAGGACGGCCGCCAAGCACTCGTGGATGTCCCGATAGCCTTCACTCGCCCGCAATTCTTCCAAAGCAAAGCCCCGCGGAATCACGAAAGCATACGTCCAGTCTTCGCGGTGATCCACCACGCCACCTCCGGTCACGCGCCGACAGATATTGTTTGGTCCGGCGATAACAGGGAGCTGAGTACGGACGAACGCGATTTTCTGACTATAACCAAAAGTCCAAGCCGATCCCCGCCAGCTATAAGTGCGAAAACGGGCAGCCGCAGATTCGGGATAACGTTGGAGTAGGAGAAAATCATTGGCCATGTTTTCGGCCGCGCCTGCCGTGCGCTGAGGTAATACATCCAATCTCATGGTCATTTTTGGCTGGGTGTCTTCTCGGGTCGAGCAAAGGGTCCCCGCAAACTGCGAAAGAAAACCCCAGAAAAGACGCCGGTAGCCGCCAAAAGAAGCGGGAATTGGAGCAATGAGCGGGAGATCTCAAATCGGTCGGGTCCTAGAGCAAAAGGGATCAGAAAATAAAGGACGGCAATAAAGGCTCCGGTGAAGCCACACGCCACGAAGCCGTCCCGGCGAAAATGCCGCAAGCCCACATAGGCCATGCCACCGACCGACCAGCACCATGGGTAACAGATCATCAGGAAAGCGGGTAAAATTTCCCACACGTTGGCCCTATCCCGCGCCAGTGTGATCACGATAAACCCGGCGGTGGGCATTAAGGGAACCAATAGAAAGCAGCTGAGCGTGCGCATGTTTTGAAGGTGAACAAGTGATCAGGATTTCAAACACCAATCCTGGCAGGCCGGCGGAACCTGCAATTCGGCGAGTTGTTCCGCTAGGGTTTGTGGCCGGGTTTTAAGCACGCCCAATAATGGAGCAAGATCGAGCGCCAGACACGCTGGCCGGTTCCGGGCGATCTCGGGCTGGTCGGTCCTTCGCACCGCAACGATGGGTGCCCGTTCGGGTGGTAAGTTGAAGTGCGATCGGAGCGCCAAACCGAGGGCATGACGCGAGATCAAATCGGCACCCGCCCAATGGAACGTGCCGCGACACTCCGGACGTTCGCATAATTCGAGCAAGACCTCGGCCAGGTTTTCTGCGGTGCAAGGCTGGCGATACTCGTCGAGATAAAGTCGGGCTGTTTTTCCAGCCTTCCAATCTCCCAATAAACGCTCGTGCACGCTGCGGCGCCCTCCGCGACTGTTACCCATCAACAATGGGGCGCGAACTACGGCGCTGAACTTAGGAGCCAGGCCGCGAACGATTTGTTCGCTGGCGACTTTTTGTCGGGCGTAGAGATTAAGCGGAGCGGGGGGGTCGGTCACCGTGTAAGGTGAAGACCGGGTGCCATCGAAGGCTTGTTCGGACGAGACGTGAATGAACCGCGCGCCCAGATGATGGGCTAAACGGGCGAGAGCGGCGGGCAGAGCGACATTGAGCGCTTGGGCGCGGGCGGGATCTTGATCGACGGCGGGGGGTTCGGAAACAGCGGCGCAATTGACGATGGCATCTGGGAAAACTTCGAGGAGCGCGGCAGAGAGCGTGGATTCATCGGTGAGATCTAGCGGACGGCGGGAGCTAAGACCGGGAACATCGCCTGAAAAATTACCGACAATTCCGGTGACGGTATGACCGCGCCGGGCGGAAGCGCGGGCAAACGCGGAGCCGACAAGACCGGATGCGCCGGTGAGAAAAATTAACATGGTGCAAAACTGATCGGAGCTAGTCCAAAAGCTCCGGAGCCAGCAACCAACGCACGCGCCAAAAAGCCGCTTGTGGACCGGACCGATCAAGACAAAGCACCGCCGACTTGCGGATTTTAAAAACATCGGCGCGGACGGTTCCAGTAACGAGCAGAGCCGCGAGTGAGCTCAGATGGGGTTCATGGCCAACAATTGCGAGATCGCGCCGAAGCGTCTTCAGACGTGCGGCGATGGTGGACGGTTTTGCCTCGGGTTCGAGGTGAGGAATCTCGGAAATTTTTGCGTCGGGGGAGACGGCGCCGGCGAGTAATCGGGCGGTCTGGCGGGATCGGGCGAGAGGACTGTGCCAAAGTTCGGCGGGCGCGAAGGCGGATTTAGCCTGAAGAAAGCGGGCGAGCTGCTTGATTTGGGCGCGGCCCTTGGGACTGAGGGGGCGATCCGGATCGATTTCCTCGGCGAGGGCGTGAGCGTGACGAATCAGGTAGAGCTGCATCGCGAAAAAAGAAACGGTTCAGATATCCAGCAGTTGTCTGGCAACGTTGAGCAGTTCGCTCAGCGCAAAGGGCTTCTGCAGTGGGGCGATTTGTTGGGCGGGGTCTGCAACGGGGAGGAAAGCGGGAGCGCGATCAGGGAGAGAGGCGCTCGACGAGCCAGCCACCCTCTTTGTCCCGGCGATAGCGGAGGCGGTCGTGGAGACGACTGCGACGGCCCTGCCAGAACTCGATGGTCTCAGGCGCCACGCGGTAGCCGCCCCAGTTGGGCGGAAGTGGGATTTCGGCGCCCGCGTGTTTCTTCTCCAGAGCTTTCATTGCTTCTTCAAGGGTGGCGCGCCCCGGGATGACGGAGCTTTGCTGCGCGACCCAAGCTCCGAGTTGGCTGGCGCGCGGTCTTGAGTGAAAATAGGCCGCGCTTTCTTCGTGGGCGACTTTGGTGACGGTGCCTTCGATGAGGACTTGGCGTTCAAGGGCGATCCACGGGAAGACGAGCGCGACGCGGGCATTGAGGGCGAGCTCGCGGCCTTTGCGGCTCTCGTAGTTCGAATAGAAAACAAAGCCCCGCCCATCGAGGCCCTTCAGCAGCACGGTGCGGGCGGAAGGCCGACCGTCCGGCGATGCGGTGGCCAACGTCATGGCGTTGGGTTCGGCAAGTTTGGCGGCTTCGGCTTCCTGAAACCATTTTTCGAATTGGCGGAATGGATCGCGGGCGAGGTCTTTTTCGGCGAGACCGGCTAGGGTGTAGTCTTTGCGGAGATCGGCCAAACTCATGTTGGGTGTCGTTTTGCTGGGCGGTGCGGTGCCTGTCAAAAATCATCGCGGAAAAGTAAGGCAATTTACTGCGGCGTCAGGCCTCGGCCGGCTCGGAGCTTTCGTTTTGGCAAAAATTAGCGGAGCTTGAGGTCATGGAGCTGGAAGCGTGGGTGTATTTGTTGCTGTTTCTTGCCGCCCTAGTGGCGGGTTTGGTGGATGCCATCGCGGGGGGAGGCGGGTTGATTGCTTTGCCTGCGCTGCTGACGGCCGGTTTTCCGGTGCCGCTCGCGTTGGGGACCAACAAACTTCAGGCGTTCTTTGGCAGCGCGGCGGCGGCGGCGCATTACGCGAAAAGCGGCGTGATTGACTGGCGCAGTTGCCGTCAAGGCATCGTCTGGACGCTGATCGGAGCGCTGATCGGGGCGTGGACGGTGCAACGAATCGATGCGAGTCGGCTCGGGGTGATAATTCCATGGCTGTTGGCGGCTATGCTTCTTTACACGATTTTCAAACCGGAATTGGGCCGCGAGAAACAAAGGCCACGGTTGGCGCCGAATCTGTTTTGGGGCGTAGCGGGTTTGGGCTTGGGTTTTTATGACGGCGGGTTCGGACCGGGCACGGGATCGTTTTGGACTATCGCATTGGTGGGGTTGCTGGGACAGGATTTTTTGGCGGCGACGGGTCAGACCAAAGTCATGAACGCGGCGAGCAATCTGACGGCGGTGCTCGTCTTTGCGGCTGTCGGGCAGATCCACTGGTTAGCGGGCGGGGTGATGGCGGTAGGCCAATTGCTGGGGGCGCGGGTGGGGGCGGGATTGGTGGTGAAAAAAGGCACTCGCTTCATCCGGCCGCTATTTCTGACGATAGTGACGCTGACCATTGGTCGTCTCGCTTACATCGAGCTGACGCGGCCGTGGTGAGCCTCTTTTTGTCATGACGCCCGCCGCCTACATCGATCGCAATCCCGCCAGGTTGCTCCGCCGACTGCGGAAACTTATCGGAGTCTCGACGGTCAACCCGCCAGGGGAGAATTACGATCTGATCACGGCCGGATTGACCCGTGAGCTGGCGGAGTTGGGGCTCAAGGCGCAGCGGTTTCCGATTCCGACCGCTTGGCTCAAGCGCTCATTGCCGGCGGTGCAACATGCGTTTCCGCGTTTTAATGTGTTGGGAAAACTTGCGGTGCGCGGAGCGAAGCGGTCGCTGCACTTTAATGCGCACTACGATGTGGTGCCTATTTCGGGAAAGTGGAAGCACGGCAGTGCGTTTAGCGGCGCGGTGGAAAAAGGTTGGATGTATGGCCGAGGCACGGCGGACATGAAGGGCTCGATTGCGAGCCTGTTGATGGCGCTGGAGGCGATGCAGGCGACAGGCACGAAGCCGCAATTGAATATTGAAGTGTCGTTCACCGCTGATGAAGAAACCGATTCGGCGCTGGGCACGGGTTGGCTGGTGCGGCACGCGCCGATCAAGCCGGACTACGCGGTGGTGATGGAAGGGGGCGAAGGCCCGACCGTGTGTTGCGGGCACAATGGCGTGGTGTGGCTCGAAGTAACGGTGCACGGCAAGCCGGCGCACGGTTCGATGCCGGAGCGTGGGATCAATGCGCTAGAGAAAATGGCGGCGTTGGTGCTCGGATTGGAGGGACACAAACGGGAACTCGCGCGGCGGAAATTCAAGACCCCCGAGGGCAAGACCATGGTGCCGACAATCAACGTGGGGGGAGTTTTTGGCTGCGGCGAGGGCGCCAAGATCAATACCGTGCCGGCGACGGCGACGTTTACGATTGATCGGCGGGTGCTCGCGATCGAAGACCACGCGGCGGCGGAAAGGGAGTTAAGAGCGGCGCTGGCGGCGGCGGCGAAAAAGATTCCGGAGTGTCGGATATCGGTGATGAAGATATCGGAGAATTTTGCCTGCTTTACGCCGCCGGAGCATCCGTTTTTTGCGGCGATGGCGGAGACGGTGGCGCGGGTGAGGCGCGCGCCGGCCAAGTTTAATGTTTCGACCGGTTTTAACGACATGCACTTCTTCGCCTCGGAGGTGAAGATTCCGACGCTCGGCTACGGTCCGGGCGGCGTGGATTACCATGGCGTGGATGAGCGGGCGGAGGTGAAGGAATTGATCGCCAGTGCTAAAATTTACGCCGAGCTGATGACTAATTTCGGCCGGCGAGCCGGGTAACGAGCAGCCGATAGGGCGGCAAAAGGGCGAGTGCCATAAACAGTTTCACGCCAAGATCGCCGGCGGCGAGAGGGAGCCAGGCGATGGCAGAACCGGCAAAAGCGATGCCGAAGAAAAGGGAGGTATCCACGATGGAAGCGGCCGCGGAACCGAAGAGCGGAGCTTGCCACCAGGTTTTTTGGCGGAGGCGGTTGAAGATGGAGACGTCCAATAGTTGGGAGACGATAAAGGCGGTGCCGGAAGCGAGCGCGATGCGGAGCGGCGCGAAGATGGCGGAAAGAATGAGGCCCACGGCGAAGCCGACCCAAGCCACGCGGCGGGCAACGGAAGGACCGGACGTGCGGTTGCACACATCGGTCACAAAATAGGCGACGGGATAGGAAAACGCGCCCCACGTGAGCCATGGGTTAATGGGGAATTGCACGAGGAGGTTGGAAACGAGCACGATGGCTGACATCGCGAGCGCGGGCGCGATAATCTGACGGGCGGTGGTCATGGGCGGGAGGCGCGGAGGGAAGCGACGAGGGCCGCGGTGCCGGCGGCCATTGAGATGCGTGGAACGTAACCGAGATCGCGCCGGGCGGCGCCGAGGTTGAACCAATGGTCTTTGGCGAGCTCGGCGGCGATGAAGCGCGTTATGGGGGGCTCGCCGCGGAGCGGGAGAGTGTGCCAGAGGGTCTCGCACACGGCCCCGATGGTGGCGGCGGTATGAAGGGGGAGGCGCCGGGTGATCGGTGATTCACCGAGCGCCTTGAGGAGGGCGTTGATCCAATCCCAAAGGAGCACAGGCTCACCGTTGGTGATAAAATACGCTCGGCCGGCCACGGAATTAGAGTCACCTTTTGGGTGAAACTGGTCCTGAGGGTGCGCGATGAGAGCACGCTCGGCGAGGAGGTGGGCGTCGGTGGCGTTCTCGACGTGGACCATGTCCACTTTATTTTTGCCGTCGCCCACGATGCGCAAGCGGCCGGCGCGGGCGCGGGCGAGCACGCGGGGAACGAGGTGCGGGTCACCGACGCCCCAGATAAGATGCGGTCGAAGGGCGACGGTGCGTAGGTTGGGAGAATTGGCGGCGAGGACTTCGCGTTCGGCGATGGCTTTGGTGAGGGGATACGGGCTGGGGCAATCCGTAGTGAGAGGCAGGGATTCATCCGCATCGGCGAGGGCTTGGCCGTTATAGACCACGCTCGGTGTGCTGGTGTGGATAAAGCGGCGGACGCCGTGGGTGCGGGCGCCGTCGAGGAGCGCGCGGGTGCCGAGAACGTTGGTCTTGAAGAATTCTTGGTAGGGGCCCGAGATGCCGACTTTGGCGGCGACGTGAAAAATGGTATCGATGCCGGTGCAAGCGGCGGCGACAGCGCTGGCGTCGTCGAGCGACGCGCGGATGAAACGGACGCCGCGTCTTTCAAGGTCGGGTGCGGGGGTGCGGCCGAGAATGGTGACATGGCGGCCGGCGGCGAGCAGGCGCTCGACGAGATGGCGGCCGAGGAAGCCGGTGCCGCCGGTGACAAGAGTGGAAAAGGATGGGCCCACGAACGATACGGAACACCCTTAACGGATAAAAAACCAGAAGGGACTGCGGGCCAAAAAAATGGCGCTACCGGTCGGGGCTGCTTTGGTAGCCTTTGGCGGTGCGAGCCCAAGACGTCAGCGTGAGGCGGTGGATTTTGGCGTTGTGGCGGACGTCGACAGGGAACTTGGGATGGAAATAAAAGCGTTTGATGGCAGCGGTGGAGGGTGAGGTCAGGGCGAGTTCGCGTAGTTCACGGGCGAGTGCATGGCCTTCGGTTGAATCGAGCACGGAGGTTTCAACCACGATCGCGGGGAGTTGGTCGGGCGCTTGGCCAAGACCGATTAGGGCACAGCGGGCGGCGCGGGGATGGGTGCGGAAAATCTGCTCGCAGGGTTCGGGGTAAAGGAGGCCTTGGGCGGTCGTGACGCGTTCGATTTTGCGGCCGCAAAACCAGAGGCGACCGTCGTCGTCGAGGTAACCGCAGTCGCCGAGACGGTGATAGATGCCGCCGAGCGAGAAAATTTTAGCGAGCGCGGTCGATTCGGGCAAGGCGTCGTAGGATTGGGTCACGACGGGACCGGTGGCGATGATTTCGCCGATTTCTCCGGGAGGGAGTTCGCGGGCGGAGGTCAGGTCGGGGAGTGGAGTGTCGGTGGGGGCGATGATCTTGATGGTGATCTCGGCGACCGGTCGACCGACGCAGGCTCCGATGGGTGGATGGAGTTTGTCACTTAAGAGGTGACGAACTTCGGCCGAGGAAATGGAGGAGAGAGGGAGCGATTCGGTGGCGCCGTAGGGGCTGTGGAGTTGGCCGTTGGGTAGAAAGGACTGGGACGTGGACCAGAGCGAGGCGGGGACGGGGGCACCGGCACAGAGGATGCGGCGAATGGTCGGTAGGGTGATGTGCTCGGCGACGCAGTGAGCGCCGATTTTTTGCCAGAGGGTGGGTGAGCCGAAAGAGTGGGTGACGTTCTCTTGGCGGATGGCCTGAACGAGGTGGGCGGGATTGAGGTCGGCGGGTCGGTGGGGGTCGATTTCTGGGACGATGGTGGTCATCCCGAGGGCGGGATTGAAGAGGGCGAAGATCGGTAGAAGCGGCAGGTCAATTTCCCCGGGTTGGATCGAGTAAGTGGCGCGGATGAGGCGGACCTGAGCGTCGAAATGACCGTGTTCATAGCAGACGCCTTTCGGTGCGCCGGTAGAACCGCTCGTGAACAATACGGCGGCGAGATCCGAGGTCTTGCGGTTGGCGACGACCAAGGGTTTCGGGTTTTGGAGGTCGGGTCGGGTGAGGCGGGAGGTGAGCGCGCTGCCGGCAGGAATGCGGTGCTTGATGGAAGAAAATGTGGGGCGGAAGAGGTGGCTGAGGATGCGTGCGAGCGGAATGCCCACGAGGGCGCTGGAGCGGGAGCGGGCGACGCAGGCGAGGAAGTTTTTGAGGCCCATGCCGGGGTCGATCACGACGGGCACGGCACCGAGGGAGAAGAGGGCGAAGGCTGAGGCAATGAGCGGCAGGCCTTGGCGCACCATCAGCAGCGTGCGGTCGCCGGATTGCACGCCGGCGGCGGTGAGACGGAGTTGCCAGGCGGCGACTTCGGCGGCGAGTTCGGAGAAGGTGAGCGTGAGGTAGTCGATAGCGCCGTCCGGGGTGCGGCCTCGGGGAATTTTTAAGGCAGCGGTGGCGGGTGACGCGGCGGCCATGAGCGCGAGGTGGCGGGCGATGTTGGCGTTGTTCTCGGCGGGAGCAGTCACGGGGCGGCAGGTGTGCGGTAGGACGCGGCGGGGCAAAGAAAAACCCCGCGGGTGGCGGGGTTGGATGGGTGGCGGGAGTTGGATTAGAAGCCCGAAGGGGACATCGGGCTCCGCCTCAATAATCGTGGAGGGTGATGAGGCCCCAGAAGAGCGTGGTCTTGGCGCCAGAGGGGTTACCTTGGCCGGCGAGTTTGGTGGTATCGACCGCTGCGGTGGTGGCGGCGGGGGGTTGGAAAGAATTGGTGGCGACGGTGAGAGCCCCGCCGAGGAGCGAGGTTTCTTTGCCGCCGGAAGGCGTGGTGCGGGTGGCGCAACCGGCGCTAAACAGAACCGTGGATGTGAGTAGAACCAGAGCGGGGCGGAGCGATGATTTCATAGTGAAGATCAGGCGGATTTTAGGGATGGGATGGATCGAAGGAGGGAGGCTTGCCAAGGGAGCAGAATGTCATCGAGGGCGGACGGGATTTGGGCAAGGTGAGAAAGTTGGGCGCGGTTTGCAATCAAGGTTGCTTCGATAGAAAGCTGGGTGGCGATGCGGTCGCGGTCCTCCTTGATGCGGTCGAGGCGGGCAAGTTCGGACTGGTTGAGTGAGCGGCGACCGGCGTCGCGGCCGGGGCGGCGAGGTAGCGTGGAGGGATCGGTCTCGAAGCCGCGGCGGAGAGCGGCGGAGAGAGCGGGTATGAGCCGGTCATGGCGTTTGCCGAGATTCACTTGGGTTAAAATGGCCTCTGCCGTCTGGCCGTCTTCGGCCGCGTAGGCGATGTCGAGCAGGAGGTCGTTGTTGCAGACTTTAAACGGGGGCGTGTCGATTTGTTCAGCTGTGATTTCGCGCCAGTGCCAGACGGCGTGGAGCACGGGCTGACCGAGGCCGCGGAGGCGTTCGCTGCGGCCGATGCGCCAATCGTGCTCGGTGGCGGGGGCGAAGCCCTCGGTGCCGGCTCGGATTTGGGCGCGGCATTGTTGATTAAGCCATTCGAGCCGGTCGACGGTGGCGAGTTCGCGGGTGAGGATGTCGCGCAGACCGGGGAGGTGCCAGACGTCGAGAGCGGCGTAGTCGAGCAACTTGGGGACGATGGGTCGGCGGGACCAGTTGGCTTTTTGACCGGATTTGTCGGCGGTGATGCCGAAGTGTTCTTCGAGAAGGGCGGCGAGACCGATGCGTTGGCGGCCGAGCAGTTGTGCGGCGAGCATGGTGTCGAAGATGCTCTTGGCGCGGAAGCCGCAGCGGTCATGCAACAGGCGCAGATCAAAATCGCTGCCGTGCATCACGAGGTGGACATGGGCGAGTCGGTCCCAGAGGGGCGTGAGATCGAGGTCGGGTGCGAGGGCGTCCACGAGGTAGACCTCGCCGTCGACATAGAATTGGAGCAGGCAGAGCCGGACCTTGTAGTGAAACATGTTGTCCGCCTCGGTATCGAGGAAGACCTCGTCAACGCGGTTGAGGGCGGCCAAGAGCGGAACGAGGGAGCCGGGGCGGTCGAGCAGCTTGTAGTGAGTCGGACGCGCAGGATGACGCGAAGTGGGACAGGGCGCGGCGGGGGCCGTGGTGGCGGTGGAGTTGACGCCGAAAAAACGGCGAACGGAAGGAGACAGTAAACGTGAAATCATCTCGACAGGTGAAAAGCGTGGGCGGCGGTTCGGCGGAGGGCGAGTGCGGAAAATGAAGTTGGGGTAAAAATTGGCGGGGGTAATGCGGTCAGGGAAACGGGAAGATCAAGCTGGAGCGGACCAAGCGGTGAGGAATGAATCGATGAGTTGAGGCAGATCTGAGCTGTAGCCGCCTTCGAGAACCGCGGCCGACGGGATGGCGTGGTGGGCGCGAATTTCGGCGAGCCATGTGCCGAGGGTAGCGAAGTCGGCGGCTTCGAGGGTCATGGTGGTGATGGGGTCGAGAGCGTAGGCGTCGAAGCCGGCGGAGACGAGAATCAGGTCGGGTTGAAAGGCGATAATGGCGTCGAGCGAAGCGCGAAGCGCGGCGAGATGTTGGGGCCGTGGAGTGCGGGGGCTGACAGGCCAGTTGCGGGTGCAGGGCCCGAGATCGGTGACTCCGGTGCCGGGGTAGCAAGGGTGTTGGTGGACTGACGCGAAGAAGAACGTCGGGGTGCCGGCATGGGCGTGGAGGATGGCTTCGGTACCGTTGCCGTGGTGGGCGTCGAAATCCCAAACGGCGACGCGGCGAGCGCCGAGATGGTGGTGTGAGTGAAGGGCGGCGATGGCGATGGAGTTAAGGTAGCAGAAGCCCATGGCGGTGGCGGCGGTGGCGTGATGGCCGGGGGGACGCATAAGGGCGAAAGCCGGCGAGCGCCGGGCGAGTGCGTGGGCGGCGGCGGCGAGAGCGGCGGACACGGCGCGGCGAGCGTGAGCGGCGACGTCGTCAAAGAAAGGCGTGTCCGCGTCGAAGTCGCGGGTTTTGTCGAGGCGGCGCAGGTGGGCGGGGGTGTGAGCGAGCAGCAAGGTCGCGTCGGCGACCGAGGTTGCCGGGGACGGAACGCAGAATTCCCAATCGGGATGGGCGGAGCGGAGGTGTGCAACCGAACGGGTGACGCGGGCGGGCTGCTCGGGGCGCATGGCGGAGCCGTAGGCTGCGCACAGGGGGTCGTGAAAGATGAGCATGGGGAAAGGGCGGCAAAAAGGCGCTGGAGGCGCAAGAATCCAAAGCCGGGTAGCGGTGGAAATGTGCTGATTTCTAATTGTGACTTTTCGAAAAATCCGTGGCGAAGTAAGGTGAATGAACGTAGTCGTGCTTTGCTCGGGGGGAATGGATTCGGTGGTGGCGCTGCATTGGGCGCGGCGGGAGCATGTGGTGGTGGCAGCAGTGAGCTTCGACTACGGGGCGAAGCATAACCACCGGGAGATTCCGTTTGCGGCGGAGCAGGCCGCTCTGGTGGGGGTGAGGCATGAGATCGTGGCCCTGGACTTTGTGAACCGGTTGTTTGCGTCGGACCTCTTGAAGAATGGGGGCGAAATTCCGGAGGGACACTATGAGGCGGCGAACATGAAGCAGACGGTGGTGCCGTTTCGGAATGCGATCATGTTGGCGGTGGCGACGGGCTTGGCGGAGAGCCGGGGGGCGGAGGGGCTCGTGATTGCGGCGCACGGCGGCGACCATGCGATCTACCCGGATTGCCGTGAAGAATTTATGAGGGCGATGGGTGACGCGATGCGGCTCGGCACGTATGCGGAGGTGAAATTATTGCGGCCGTTCATCGCGATGACGAAGGCGGAGATCGCGGAGGTGGGAGCGAAGTTGGGGGTAGATTTTGGGCGGACCTGGTCGTGCTACAAGGGCGGCGACGTGCATTGCGGGAAGTGCGGGACGTGTGTGGAGCGCCGCGAGGCGTTTGAACTCGCTGGGGTAAGTGATCCGACGGGGTATGCGGAGACGGGGGTGTTGCCGAGCAAGCCCGGGGTTATTTAAGTTTCGAGCGATGCTGATTTCGGAAATTTTTTATTCGTTGCAGGGTGAAGGGGTATTGAGCGGGGTGCCGTCGGTTTTTGTGCGGACGAGCGGGTGTAATCTGCGCTGCGCGTGGTGCGACACGCCGTATGCCTCTTGGAATCCCGAGGGGATTACGATGAGGGTGGAAAACATCGTGGCGGCGGTGCAGTCGCACCGCACGGCGCGGCACGTTGTGCTGACGGGCGGTGAGCCGATGATCGCGAAAGAAATCCGTGAGTTGGCGGCGGCGCTCAAGGAGCTGGGCTATCACATCACGATCGAGACGGCGGCGACGGTGGCTCCGGAAGCGGTCGCGTGCGATCTGGCGTCGATGTCACCGAAGTTGCTCAATTCGGCGCCGCAGGGGACGGAGCACGGGGTGTGGCGGAAAAAACATGAGGCGACGCGTTGGCAGCCGCCCGTGGTGCGGGCGTGGCTCGATGCGGGTTGCGACTATCAGTTCAAATTCGTGGTCGCGGCGCCGTCGGATGTGGAGGAGCTGGAAGGAATGTTAGCTTCGTTGAAGCGGGATATTCCACGACATAAGGTGCAATTGATGCCCGAGGCGCGCACGCTGGAGACGATGCGCGAGCGAGCGGGGTGGCTCGGTGAGGTCTGCAAAGCGCGCGGTTACCGCTATGCGCATCGGTTGCACATCGAACTCTATGGCAACAAGCGGGGCACGTAGCCGTGGATGCTCCCCTGCCCTGCACCGCTTGATCTTTTTTCATGACGACGCCTACGCCCGATCCGCTTAAAAAATTCTCCGACGAGTTGCACGCGCTTGCGGCGCGATTCCAAGACCATCAGGTAACGCTGCAGGAGATCATCGACGCGCTCGGGGCGCGGGCTTCGGGGTTGTTGATCATCCTCCTCGCCCTGCCCTTCTGCGCGCCGATTGCGATCCCGGGATTGTCGACGCCCTTTGGTTTGGCGATCTTGGCTTTGACGGGGTGCTTTGCGCTCGGTCGGCCGCCCTGGTTACCGCAGCGTTTGCTGAAAGTAAAATTGCCGCCGAAATTTTTCCGGGCGGTGCTCGAAGGGGCGAGTAAACTGATCCGTTGGATTGAAAAGAGACTACGGCCGCGCTGGCTCTGGCTGACGGAGGGCAACGCGATGCGTTTCGTCCACATGGGGATGGTCTGCGCCGGGGCCGGGTTGCTCTTGCTGCCGTTGGGCGGAATTCCCCTCACGAATACCCTGCCGGCGTTGGTGATCGTGTTCGGAATGCTCGGCGTGATGGAGCGCGACGGGGTGGCGGTGGTCGCCGCCTATGGGTTCTTGGTCGCGACGGTCGTTTACTTCGCGTTGTTCGCGACCGCCGTCGTCGAATTGATTTCACGCCTCAGGCAATACCTGGGGGTTTAGCCTCCGCCTTGGGCGGGATGGTGAGCGACGCTACGATGGAAATGGTGAGCAACAGACCGATGATTCCGAGCGACCAAGTGATGGGAAATTTTCCGTCGAAGGCGTCGTTGAGCCAGACCATCTTGAGGCCGACGAAGACAAGGATCAGCCCAAGTCCATATTTGAGGAAGCGGAACTTGTGCATGACGCCGGCGAGCATGAAGAACATCGCGCGCAGGCCGAGGATGGCGAAGACGTTTGAGGTGAAAACAATCAGCGGCTCCTTGGTGATCGCGAAGATCGCGGGCACGGAGTCGACGGCGAAGATGATGTCGGTGACCTCGAGGAAGACGAGACACACCAACAACGGGGTGGCGTGGAGGATGCCGTTTTTGCGGGTGAAGAAATTTTGGCCGTCGAGTTGCCGGCTGACCGGGATCGTTTTCCGCAGAAGCCGGATGACGGGATTTTTCTCCGGATCGATGGGCTTTTCCGGGGCGAACAAGATCTTGATGCCGGTGATAATCAGGAATGCACCGAAGACCCGGATGACCCAGTGGAATTGCATCAACACGGCCCCGAGCGAGATAAAGATAATGCGGAAAAACAGGGTGCCGAGGATGCCGTAAAAGAGGACCCGGTGTTGATACTTGGCCGGGATGGCGAAGTAGGTGAACACGACGATGAAGACGAAGACGTTATCGACGGAGAGGGATTTCTCGACGACGTAGCCGGTCAGAAATTCGAGGCCAGTTTGGTTGGCCAGGATGGCGGCTTGGCCGGCGGTGATACCGGCGGCGAGCAGGCGGGGATCCTGGGGAAGCTTCCATTGGGCATACTGCCAAAAACCGTAACAGAAGATGAGGGCGAGACTAACCCAGACGATGCTCCAGATGAGCGCTTCTTTGAAGTTAACTTCGTGGGAATCGCGGTGAAAGACACCGAGATCCAGCGCCAACATGCCGAGCACGAAGAGCGTGAAACCGGCGTAGAACCACCAGTAGTCGGCGAAGGGAAAGAGGGTGACGGACGGGTCCATGGGCGCGTTGGTTTGAAGTGAAGAACGCGAGAGGAAAAAGCCCGTCAGGATTCGGACAAGGGCAAGTTTCTGGAATAACCCGAGATTGTTTCTAGAGGGAAAAGCCTTAACATCGTGGCATGGTTGAAATCATCCACCTGGCGGTAACCTGGGCCTTGGTCGGACTGATCTGGATGGTGCAGGTCGTGATTTATCCGCAGTTCGGGGCGGTGGGGCGGTTAGAGTTCGGAGCGTATCACGCGGACTACACGCGGCGAATATCTTGGATCGTGGGACCCTTGATGTTGGCGGAGCTGGGGAGCGCGGCGTGGCTGCTGTGGGCGGGAGAGCGCAGCGGCTGGTTTTTGATTTCGCTGGGGCTGATTGGGATCAACTGGCTCTCGACGTTGATCGTGCAAGTGCCGCTGCACCGGAGGTTGGAGCAAGGGTTCGAGGCGGGCGCGCACGGGCGGCTGGTGGCAACAAATTGGGTGCGGACGGCGGCATGGACCGCGCGCGGCATATGGGTCGCCGCTGGGTGCCTCTAGCGAGACTTGATCAGCGGGCGGGCGGGCGAAGTTTAGGATCGGGCGTGGAGCAACCGCAGTCTCCCCCGCAGCGAGAACTTTTCTTTTTTGCGCAGGCCCGGAGCACGAGCCAGCTCGCGGCGAGGCCGACGAGGACGAGGGCAGCGAGGGATTGGACGGCGGGGGACATGGCGGGCGATCAGAAGCCGAGGGCGCGGCCGCTTTGATAAACGACGAAGGAAAGGATCCACGCGGTGCCGGTCATATAGCAGGTCTGGAAGATCGGCCACTTCCAGCCGTTGGTCTCACGTTTCACGACGGCGATGGTGCTCATGCATTGCATCGCGAAGACGTAGAAGATCATGAGCGTGAAGCAGACGAGCGGCGTGAAGAGGGGGCGACCGTCGGGCCATTTGGCGGCGAGCAAGGCTTGGCGTAGAGGGGTGGTGTCATCGTCGGT
Organism: Opitutia bacterium; assembly: GCA_002737275.1. GTDB lineage: Bacteria > Verrucomicrobiota > Verrucomicrobiia > Opitutales > Opitutaceae > Tous-C4FEB. The sequence continues at coordinate 2,115 of NSIG01000014.1, read as the reverse complement.
GGTCTCGACGTTGAAGACGACACTCATCGTACTCACGAAGACTTCGCGGGCGGCAAACGAGGTGATGAGGCCGATGCCGATCCGCCAGTCGAAGCCGATGGGTTTGATCAAAGGTTCAAGGGCTTGGCCGGCCTGGCCGGCGAAGCTTTGAGCGAGCTGTTGGGTGGGTGGCGTGCCTTCGGAGGCCTTGGGATAGGCGGAGAGAAACCACAGGATGATGCTGATCCCGAGGATGACGGTCCCGGCGCGGCGCACGAAGAGCCAACCGCGCTCGACCATATGTTGCGCGACGTCTTTGAGGCGCGGGAGCCGGTAGGGCGGCAGCTCCATGATCATGAGCGGCGGCGCGCCTTTGAGCAGCGTGCGCTTGAAGAGCCAGGCGAAGAAAAACGCGCCGAAGGTGCCGAGCGCATACATGAGAATTATGATTCCCACCTTGGTCGGAAGCGGCACGCGGTCGCCGGGCACGAGGGCGGCGATCATGAGCAGATAAACGGGCAGACGCGCGGAGCAGCTCATGAGCGGCGCGACGAGGATGGTGACGAGCCGATCTTTCGGATCCTCGATGGTGCGTGTGGCCATGATGCCGGGGATGGCGCACGCGTAGGAGCTGAGCATGGGGATGAAGCTTTTCCCGTTGAGGCCGACCCGGCTCATGAGCCGGTCCATGATGAACGCGGCGCGCGCCATGTAGCCGGTGCTTTCGAGTAGGCCGATGAAGAAAAAGAGAATCAGAATCTGTGGCAGAAAAATGATCACTCCCCCCACCCCGGCGATCGCGCCGTCTGTGATGAGATCCCGCAGATCGCCGGGAGGCGCTGCAGTTTTGACGGCGTCGGCGAGCGAAGCGATGTGGGTGTCGATCCAGTTCATCGGCCCTTCGGCGAGGGTGAAGATGCTCAGAAAGAGCAACGTCATCACGGTGCCTAGCACGGTCCAGCCCCAAAACGGGTGGGTGGCGACGGCGTCAATTCGGTCGGAAGCACTGGGGCCGACGGTACCGTCGCGCAGGACGACCTCGGCGGCGATTTGGCCGATCGCATCGTAGCGCGAACTTACGAGGGTGCCGGCCCAGTCCGTGCCGGCGGCGGACCAGCGTTCTTGCCAAGCGCGGAGGAGCTCGGCGGTGCGCGAACTAAGTGGCGACGAACCGGCGACGCGCACGCTGTCTTGGTCGGTCAAGAGCAGGAGGGCTTCGGCGCGAGCCAGCAGTGGGGCTTTGCGGTCATGGGCGATGAGCGAGGCTTGGAGTTCGCCGACGGCGGGAGCGATGGCGGCGGGGATATCCCAAGCGTGACGGGCGAGCGGGAGATCGGGGCGACTCATGGCGAGTTTGAGCTCGATGAGGCCGCGGCCGTGAACGGCTTCGCAGGCGATGACGGGGATGCCGAGTTCTTTTTCGAGGTGGGCGGCGCGGACGTTGAGACCGGCGCGTGCAGCGAGATCCATCATGTTCAACACGAGGATAACAGGGCGGCCTAGGTCGAGAACTTGATGAACGAGATAGAGATTTCGTTCAAGATTGGTGGCGTCGACAATGCAAAGGATTCGGTCGGGGGGTGAGGTGTCGGCGCGGCGGCCGAGCAGCACGTCGCGGGTGACGGCCTCGTCGGGCGAGCGCGCGGCGAGCGAATACGTGCCGGGCAGATCGATGACCGTGATGGGTTGGCCATGTTGTGAGTAGGCCGTGCCAATCTTTTTTTCCACGGTAACGCCGGGGTAGTTGCCCACCTTTTGTTTTAATCCGGTGAGAGCGTTAAAGAGCGTCGTCTTACCGCAATTGGGATTGCCGACGAGTGCGTAGACCGGGGTGCGCGTCGACGACGGGTGGGCGAGCGTGGAGGAAATGTGCGACGGCAGGGCCATGAGGGCGGCGAGGTCGGGTTATTCGGCCGGTTCGACCAGCACGTAATCTGCGTCTGACTTGCGGAGGCTGAGGTGGTAACCACGCAGTTTGATTTCAAGCGGATCGCCGAGGGGTGCGGTGCGAATGAGTGTCACGCGGGTGCCGACAAGTAGGCCCATTTCGCGCAGGCGAATGGATGCCGGGTCGGCTTTGGGAAATTCACGGATGACGGCCGAGGCACCGACCGCGAGCTCCGAGAGCTTGATGGG
>NSIG01000094.1 GCA_002737275.1 Opitutia bacterium | reverse complement strand
GCAGGTGGCGGCGACCACGCTGCTGGGCGAGGTGACGCGACGGAAAGAGACTGCGGGTCGTCGAGGCGTTTCATCTCGGCGGCGAGGGCGGCGGTCATCGTGGCGACCCGGGCAGCGTTGAGGCCGTGGGTGGCCTTGGGGTTGAGTGCGCCATGAATGCCGAGGCGGTTGGAGTAGCAGCCGGTGAGGAGGGCGGCGCGAGACGCGGAGCAGACGGGTTGTGAGACGTGGAAACCGGTGAACATCGCGCCGTCGCGCGCAAGGCGGTCAAGGTGCGGCGTCGCGTAGCCCTTGGCGCCGAACGCGCCGACATCGCCGTAGCCGAGATCGTCGCAGAAAATAACGATGACGTTCGGCGGGCGGGGAGCTGCGGCCGAGGCGGCAGCGGCAGCGGAGGCGGAGGCGGAGAAAAGGAGCGATGGAGAGAAGGCGAGAAAGAGCGAAAGAGAGAGGGAGCGCGGGAGAGGCATGGGATTGATTTACTTTGCGGGAAAAGCGCGAGCAGGGTCAGTTTTTTGGAGTTGGGCGGGTGGGCCGTAACCAAGACTGCTCAGGGAAAAGTGTTCGCCGAAAACTCGCCGTCAACCCCCGCCCACGTCGGGCGTTCCGCTTGAACGGTCCTGCGGTGCGGCTAGGGCCCTCGTCGCAGATATTTCACGACGGCCTCGGTCCGACTGCGCACGTGCAGTTTCTGATAGATATGGTTCACGTGGGTGCGCACGGTTTCGAGGCCGATGCCGAGTTGGTCCGCGGCTTCTTTTAGAACCAGACCTTTTACTAGGAGATCGAGAATCTCATGTTCCCGGGGCGAGAGTTGCTCGGACTCGACCGCCGGTTTTTCGCTGCGGTGAAAAAACTGCACGACTTGCCGGGCAATGTGAGCCGACATCGGCGCTCCGCCGTGTTGGACATCGTGGAGTGAATCCAAGAGCTTTTCGGCCGCGTCGCGCTTGACGAGGTAGCCGTTGGCCCCGGCTTTGAGCGCGCGGAAGATACTGTCGTCGTCCTCGTAAACCGTGAGCATGAGCACGAGTAGCCGCGGCAATTGGGCCTTTAGCCGCACCACGCATTCGATGCCGTTCATCTTCGGCAAATTGATATCCATGACGGCGAGGTGCGGCTGCATCGCGGGGATTCCACGGAGTGCTTCCTCGGCCGAGCCAAACGCCCCGAGCAGCCGCACGCGCTCGTCCGTGCGGATCAGGGCTGCCAGATTCTCACGCACCGCGCGGTCGTCTTCCACAATCACGACGCCGGCTCTCATCGGATATCCTCCGTCGCCGGCACCGGCACGTTGAGCCGGACCTGGGTGCCTGCGCCCGGAGCCGAATCCACCACACAGGTGCCATCAACTTCCTCCATTCGGCGCATCGAATGATTCATGCCGTTGCCGCGATTTGCTGTCGCCAGATCAAAGCCGTTGCCGTTGTCCGATATCGTTACGCTCAGGCTTTTGCCGTCGAACTCGAGTTGCACTCTCACCTCGGTTGCCTGGGCGTGCTTGAGGGCGTTGTTCAACGCTTCCTTCACCACCATCATGAGCCGGTGGCGCAGGCCGCTCGGGAGCGTCCGCTGCGGCAACAGCGTCGGGATATCGAGCCGGCAACGCACGCCGGCGTCGCGCAAGACCGTCCCGGTATATTGGCTGAGGTAGTTGCTAAAGTCTTCGAGCTCGTCGCGCGAGGGATTGGCCGCCCAGACGATTTCCTCAAGAGCCGCCGCCAATTCCTTGACCGCGCCGTTGATGTTTCGAATCGGTTCCCGCACCTGCTCATTGATCGGTGCCGACTTCAACGCGCGTCCGGCCAGTAGCGAGATTTGGGTGAAACGCGCGCCGAGTTCGTCGTGAAGATCCCGTGCCATCCGCGTGCGTTCTTCGTCGACGGCGCGGCGCTTTTCCAACCGTTGCACCTCGCGCTGCAGCTTGCGCCACGTAAGGTAACGGACCGCGCCGAGCAGAGCGGCGACGACGAGACTGGCGCCGCACAGCCGAAACCATGTCGTCGCATAAAACGGCGGGCGCACCTCGACCGGCAGGCGGAGAGCTGGGCCCGTCGGCCGTCCCAGCTCGTCGGTCGCCCACGCTCGAAACACGTAGTTGCCGACCGGGAGGGTGCGGAAGGACAGCGCCGCATCGTGGCCGCGACCGATACTATACATTTCTTCGCTTTCCAGTCGTAGACGCTGGCCGGGCTCGACCGGAACGGTCGCTTCCAAGTTCATCAGCCAGCCTCCCGTGTTGTCGGGTTCCGTATCGACCAACGCGAGCAGAGGCTCAGGGGCCTCGTCTTCTCCGGTGTACACATACAAACGCGGAATGTTAAGGCCGGTGCCATCGCGCCCCCAGCCGTGGGGGTTCCCGCGGGCAGACTCCAGACCTGATCCGCGCAGACGTTCAAGTTTGTAGAGCTCCGTCGCCGCCTCCGTATCCGGCCCGCGCGTCAACGCCGTGAGTCGTAACCGGCGAATGGCCCAGAACCCGGTCGTGCGCGGGACGCCGCCTGACACCATCAGTATCCGCACTTTGCTGGCTCGTTCCGGCACGACGGTTTCGTCCGAGTGCCGGTGCCAACGTGAGTTCTGCGGCAGGCCGCCCCAGCCCGGACTATCGCCCGTGCGAATGAACGCCGCACTGCCGACGGGGCGATTGTCCCGATCAAGGAATCGCAGCATGAGATACATTTGGCTATCATGGTCCCGCAGGTCGTTTTCCCACCCTTCGAGGCGGGTTCGCAGGCGCACGACCTGCGGCGTGCCGGGCGGAGCGGTCGCCAGCCCGATCTGCAGCGGAAGCTCTCGCGGCAGCAGAGAGAGCCCTCGGTAGTCGGTATCCGCGCTGTCGGTCCCACTTGATTCCATGGCAACGGGGACCGACCGGCCGCCGACCACGACTTCGGTGAGGACCGGCCGAGCCGAATAGCGGACCGCCTGCTCGGCGGCGTCCAGATGCACCCAGCCACCGGTCACGCAAAACGCCGCAAGGCAAACGCACGAGGAGGTGAGGAGGCGCATGTCCCCCAACCTCGCGATCCGTTGGCGCATTCCGAGTGCATTTTTTCCCGAAGAACCGCACCACATCGTGCGAAACGTAACGATTTCAAGAGTGATTGCCCATCCCCCGAACAGGGGATAGCCAGCGGTCGCGAAAAACTTCATAATCCCGATCAGAATCGACCGACGGCCCCTCGGAGCCGTTATGCCTAATCAACCCCGCTAACCGTTCGAAAATGAAAAAAACCTACCTTGCCCTGTCGCTATCGTTCCTCGTCGGAACTGCTTTCGCCCAATCGGTCGCGCCGTCGGCGACCTCCGCCGCTCTCACGGCGGACGACGCCGCGGTCATCCTAAACCCCTTCGTGGTCAGCACCGATGCCAACAAAGGGTATTACGCCTCGGAGACGCTTTCAGGGACTCAGCTGAAGTCTCAGGTGCGCGACTTGGCCAACCCGATCACCATCCTCACCGAGGAATTCATGCGGGATATCGGCGCGGTAAACTACGAGGAGGCCCTTGAGTTTCTGCCGAGCACGCAGGCGTTCAAAGGCGACACCTCCGATCCGGAATCCGTTTCCTCGCGCACGGGCACGCCTTTCACCGTGCGTGGCTTTCGCTCGTCGTCGCTGACCAACAACTTCTTCACCAGTCGGATCAAAGTGGATAATTTCAACACCGAGACGGTGACCCAAAGCCGTGGGCCCAATTCCCTGCTCTTTGGTCTCGGCTCGGTGGGCGGTGGGCTCGATGCGACCCACAAGCTCGGACGCTTCAACGCCAACAGTCACAGCTTGGATGTTCGCTTCGACTCGGAAGGCTCGAGGCGCGTCAGCTTGGATATCAACCGGATCATCGTTCCTAAAAAACTGGCCCTGCGCTTCGCCGCGTTGTCTACCGATCAACGCACGCCGCGTGAGTTTCAGTATATGCGGCGCAACTCGGCTTACCTGAATTTCACGCTCCAACCTTTCAAGGGCGCGACGATCAATCTCAACGCGGAGACCGGCCGAATCGACGAACTGAACCCCCGGCCCTATCAGGCCTATGACAGCGTCTCGGCGTGGTTGAACGACCCCCGGACTCCGCTGCAAAAAGCGAATACGATCGACTTGGCCTTGGTCCAATCCGGCACCACCGCCGCCCGCAATGCCGCCCGCAATCTCATCACCGGGGTCTCCCAAGGGTTTTCGACCACCAATTATCTCGTCTACATCATGAACGCTCCGCAGCTGGGCGTGCAGAACTGGAACTTTAAATCCCGAGGCTCGGAGGCCTTCGTCAACGGCCTGACCCAAGGCCAGACCAGTATCTCCAGTGCGACCCGCGTGCCCGGAGTGGGCTTTCCGTTGGCCACCGTCGTCTCCGGTCCGTCGGACTATTTTGACACGACCTACGATAAATTCTCGGCTTCGTGGCAGCAGCAGATTCTAGAAAAAACCTTTGTCGAACTGGCCGGCGCCTACGAGACCGCGGAGGACGAGGATTGGCAGCCCGTCTCGCGTGGCGATTACGAGGTCTTTATCGACAACAATTATTATCTGCCCGCTCAGTTGGCGGTGAACAACCCCGACCCCACCAAGCCGCTCAACCCCTATTTCGGAACGCCTTATGTCGAGTCCAACGCCACTCTGCAAAATCGCAGCACCACGCTGAAACAGTATCGGGCGACGCTCACCCGCCAGTTCGATCTGAGCCGGATCGAGCCGGTCAAGGGGCTCGACCTCGGCAAATTCACGGCGGTGGCTTTTCATTACTACCGGCATCTCGACAGCTATTTTCGGCAGCCGGAGGAGCTGACGACGAACTCGGTGCTGACTACGGGTGTACTCGCGGATACGCAAAATCAGATTCGCCGGCGCTACTATCTTACGCCGGGGCAACCGGTGTCGTTCCCCGCGTTTCTCCCGAGTCAGGCGCGGATCACGCAGACGGGAAACCCTGCCGTTCCAGGCAGTGTCTTCCCGACCGTTTCGTCGGCCTTTGCGAATCGCCTGAATCCCGTTTACGCGCCCGAGAAGACCAAGTCCTATGCGGCGATTGGCCAATGGGAGTTGTTTTCTCGTCGCTTGATTCTCACCGGCGGCCTCCGCCGCGATGATCTCAGCTCCAGGAACTTTGTTTTCGCGACGGACCCCGTTACCCGACTTTTCCTCGGCAAGGGCCAAGGTGCCTTTGCCCCGGAGACCAAATCATCGGTCACCAACACCAACTATGGCGCCGTGGTCAAAGTCACGAAATGGCTCGATGCCTTCGCCAATACGGCCACGAACACGGTCGGCGCGGGCGGCACCAACTACGACGTTTTTAACCGGACGCTGCCCAATCAAGAGGGCCGGGGCTACGATCTCGGGTTGCGCAGCTTCCTCTTTGATGACCGCGTGATTCTGAAGCTCAATTACTTCAACAACGAGCTCACGAACCGCATCTCGAACCCGCTCCGGGATGGAGCTATCGGCGTCGAGATGGCGCGGCAAAACGGATTTGTCGAAAGATACCTCGAAGGCATGGTTCTCAACGGCTTTGGCAGCAGGGTCGCCGGGGCCCGTCGTTTCGCCGATTACCCCGGTAACGGACTCTGGACGGACGTGGAATCGGATTTGACCGAAGGCTATGAAGTCGAGGCGACGCTTAATCCTACCAAGCAACTGCGCGTCCTGCTCAACGTATCCTACAACGACTCGAAGTTGAACAGCACCTACACCTTCACGCGCCCGTGGTATGAGCAATTCGTCAAACCCGTCCGCGACGACGCCGCGATCCGGTCGGTCATCGCCAACCCCACGTTCAACGCGACGCGGACCATCGGCGATTACATCACGGGTATTGAGCGCCGGTTGAACTACCATGAGGCCCAGGTCGGTGGCGCCCGGCTGCGGGGCACCAATTGGCTGGTGAATGTTGTCGGGAGCTACGCCTTCGATCAAGGGCCGCTCAAAGGCACGCGCGTCGGTGCGAGTGCGCGCTGGCGCGAGGCTCCCACGATCGGCTACCCGGAACGAGCGGGGACCTTCGATGTGAAGAACGCCTTCAGTGGTAAAGACTCCTTGGTCACCGACGCCTTCGTGAGCTATGCGTGGCGGCAGCGACTACGGGGGCAGAACACGAATTGGACCGTCTCGCTTCGCGTAAGAAATATTCTGGACGACGACGAGGCTGCACCCGCCAGCGCCGTGGACAACGGGAGCGGCCGGGCCCACATCCTCCAGCGGATTTATCAGACGCCTCGGACGTATGAACTTTCCGCCGGTTTGAGATTCTGAGCCGGGATACCATCCCGCAGCGAAGTCCGCCATAGCCCCGTTTCTTTGCCCTATGAGGTCACGCCGCCCGATTACCCGCCGCACCGCCCTGCACGCCGTGCTCACGTTGGCCGTAGCCGTGCTCGCGGGCTGCACGTCTCCGAGCCGCGTCACCATCACCCCGACCACGCTCACCGGCAAGGTGATGGTCGGCTACCAAGGTTGGTTCAACGCCGAGGGCGATGGCGCCAAGCGCGGCTACAATCACTGGACGCGCGGCAACGGGATGCCGGCCCCCGGAAATGTCCGGGTGGATATGTGGCCGGATCTGTCGGAGTTTCCCGCCGCCGAGCGGTTTCCGACCGGCTTCGTCCACGCCGACGGCACGCGGGCCGAAGTGTTCAGCTCCTATCTCCGGCCGACGGTGGTGCGGCACTTCGCGTGGATGGAAGAGCACGGCATCGACGGCGTTTTCCTCCAGCGCTTCATCAATTCGCTCAAGCGCGGCAATTCCCTCGCCGCCAATAACGCCGTTTTGGAAAACGTCCGCGCTGGTGCCCGCGAACACGGCCGCGTCTACGCGCTCATGTATGATCTGAGCAGTCTCGCCCCCGGGCAGGCCGATGTGCTGATCGACGATTGGAAGAAACTGCTCCGCGACACTCGGCTCACGAGCGATCGCTCGTACCTGCGCCATCGCGGTAAACCACTCCTCGCGCTCTGGGGCTGCGGTTTCAAATCCGATGACAAGCCCCGCCCGTCGCTCGACGACTGGCGCAAGATCATCACGTTTCTCAAGGAGGACAAAGAGAGCGGGGGCCTCGCGATCATGCTCGGCGTGCCGAGCGGCTGGCGCACGCAAACTCGCGACAGTGTCCCTGATCCCGTGCTGCTCGAACTCGCGCAACTCGCCGATGTGATTTCGCCGTGGACGCCCGGCCGCTATCGCACGCCCGAAGCCACGGCAATTCACGCCACGACGTATTGGCAGCCCGACATCGCGTGGTGCCGTGAGCGCAAAATCGATTTTCTCCCCGTCGCTTTCCCGGGCTTCAGTTGGCACAACATGAAGGGCCCGGAGGCACCGCTGAATGCGATCCCCCGCCTGCAAGGCCGTTTCTTTTGGTCGCAGATCACCGCCGCGAAACGCGCCGGCGCCGATATGCTCTACGTCGCAATGTTCGACGAAGTGGACGAAGGCACCGCGGTTTTTAAAGTCACCAACTCCCCGCCCGTTGGCCCCGGCCAAGGCGTGCAGTTCGTCACCTACGAGGGACTGCCGAGCGACTTCTATCTGCGCCTCACCGGCTTCGCCGGTAAAGTTATCCGGGGCGAACACGCTGTTGCCAGCGATGAACTACCGTTCCCGCTTCCTTCCCAGCCATGATTCGCATTTTCGCCACATCCTCCGTTGTTTGCCTCGCCGTCGGCCTGGCGGCCGCGCCGCAGCCGCCCAACATCGTCGTCATCCTCGCCGATGACTACGGCCACGGCAGCCTTGGTGCCTACGGCGCCGATTCCGCGCTTATTCAAACGCCGCACCTCGACCGCCTCGCGCGAGAGGGGCGACGTTTTACCGATGCCTACACGCCGTCCTCCGTCTGCACGCCGACGCGTTACGCGCTCATGACGGGACGCTACTGTTGGCGCACACCGCTCAATCACGGGGGCGTCGCCAACACCTTCGATCCGCTGCTCATCGAGCCTGCCCGCCCTACGATTGCCTCGCTCTTGAAGAAGCACGGCTACGCCACCGGGTTCGTCGGCAAGTGGCATCTTGGCTACGGCACCGAGCCGCGGGTCGATTATACCAAGGAACTCAAACCCGGCCCGCTTGAACTCGGTTTCGATTACCAGTTTGCGGTCCCGCAAAACCACAACGACATCACCCGGGTCTTCGTTGAAAATCATCACGTTTTCGGTCTGCGCTCGGCGAAGCTCGCGCCCGTGCCCGGCAAGCTCGGCCTCGATGCGCCCGAGCGCGACGACCCGAAGACGATGGGTGATCTCACCAAGCGGGCGGTTGACTGGCTCGCGCAACGGGCCGGCCAACCCGCGCCGTTCTTCCTCTATTTCGCCCCCGTCGCCGTGCACGAATTGGTTACGCCGTCCGCCGAGACCACCGGCACGAGCAAGGCCGGACCGTATGGCGACTTTATCCACGACCTTGATCGCAGCGTCGGGCGGATCTTGGCCGCGCTTGAAAAACAAAACGCGCTCGAGAACACGTTGATCATCTTCACCAGCGACAACGGCGGGGTCGTTAACCCCGGTGGTAAGACCGGAACCAACAAGACCGCGATGGATGCCGGCCTGAAAATCAACGGCGACTTGCGCGGCGGCAAACACGACATCTGGGAAGGCGGTTTCAAGGTGCCTTTCCTCGTGCGCTGGCCCGGCCGGGTCCCCGCCGGCACCACGAGCAGCGAGCTGATCGGCGTTGTGGATATTTTCGCGACGATCGCCGCCGTCGTGGGCGAGAAGAAACTCGATCGCGCCACGACGGCCCCTGACAGCGTCAACGTGCTCTCGGCGTTTCTCGGCCAATCGTCCGCGCAGCCGCTCCGCCGCGACCTGATTCTACAAAGTGCGAACGGCGTCTTTGCCATCCGCAGCGGCCCGTGGAAATGGATCGAGGGTGTTCCGCTTGCTCCTCAGGGCAAGAAAGCGCCGGCTGCCACGGGTCCGAAGGCCGAGCAGTTCCGCCCGCGCCTCGTGAATCTCCTCGATGATCCGGCCGAGAAAAATGATGTCGCGGCCGCGCACTCCGAGATCGCGACCCGCCTGGCCGAGACGCTACGCCTGCACCGCGCCCAAGGTTTCAGTCGTGACTAGTTTTCCGAGGCTCGGTCTTCCTTCTGTATGCTGCTTCGTTTCCTCTGTCTCACTCTCGCGGTCTCCGGCGGTACGCTGGCCGCGGCTCAAGGGTCTCGACCCAATGTTTTGGTGATTCTCGCCGACGATCTCGGGATCGGCGACGTCTCGTCCTACCGGCCCGGGGCCGACGTGCTGACCCCGCACCTCGACCGACTCGCCACCGAAGGGATGCGTTTCAACCGGATGCGGGCCAACGCGACGGTGTGCTCGCCCACGCGAGCGGCGCTAATGAGCGGTCGCTACGCGGATCGCGTTGGTGTGCCCGGTCTCATCCGCACCGACCCCGACAACACCTGGGGCTACTTCGATCCCGCGGTGCCCACGCTCGCCGATCACCTCCGAGGCGCTGGCTACAACACCGCGCTCATCGGCAAGTGGAACCTCGGCCTCACCGCGCCCGCGACGCCGAACGACCGCGGTTTCGATTTTTTCCACGGCTTCCTCGACGACATGATGGACAGCTACACGACTCACCTGCGGCAGGGGCACAACTATATGCGCCGCGACCGCGAGGTCATCACGCCGGTCGGCCACGCCACCGAGATTTTCACCGGTTGGACGCGCGATTATCTGCGCGAGCGCGCGAAACTGCCGGCGCCGTTCTTTCTCTATCTCGCCTACAATGCTCCGCACTTTCCGATGCAGCCGCCGGCCGAGTGGTTGGCGAAGGTGAAGCAACGCGAGCCCGGCATCACGGAGCAGCGCGCCCTGAGCGTCGCGATGATCGAGCAGTTTGACGACGGCGTCGGCCAAGTCCTCGCGTTGATGAAGGAAACCGGACTTGATCGGACGACGTTGGTGGTGGTTACGTCCGATAACGGCGGCTCGCTGGCGCACGCGCAAAACAATGATCCGTGGCGCGACGGGAAACAAAGCCACTACGACGGCGGTCTACGCGTCCCGTTTATCGTGCGTTGGCCGGGTCACGTCGCGCCCGGCTCGACGAGCGACTACGCCGGCCTCACCTTTGATATTTTCGCCACGGCGCTTGAAGTCGCGGGCGTGGCTCGACCGGCCGCGACCGATGCCGTGAGCTTGATGCCCGCATTGCGCGGGGAGTCAGCGCCGGCCGAGCCGCGCGAGATCTACTTTGTGCGCCGGGAAGGCGGGGCGCTCTATGGTGGAAAGAGCTACGAGGCGATTATCCGGGGCGATTGGAAGCTGCTCCAGAACAGCCCCTACGCGCCCCTCGAACTCTACAACTTGAAGGATGATCCGCAGGAGAAGAACGACGTCTTCGCCTCCCAGCAAAAAGTTGCCCGGGAAATGCAGGTCGCTTTGCGGCGGCACATCCAGCGCGGCGGGGCGACGCCTTGGCAACCGCCTGCGGCC
>NSIG01000093.1 GCA_002737275.1 Opitutia bacterium | reverse complement strand
CCAGAGCTGGTCCGGCGCGTCGGGGCGGGAGTGTGAGTTGCGTGTGAGTAAGTTTCTGGCAACGGAGCGTTGACGCCACCGCTCTCGCTTGTTACCCACACGCCATCACATGAGTGCTCTAAGCAGCCAGTCTTCGCTCCATTCCCTCCTGGCACGCCTTTTCTATGCTGGGGCCACTCTGCCGTTGGAGAAGATGGAGCAGTGCGACGGTTGCTGCCGGACGTTTTCCCTCCGCCACGTCGAGTTGGTCGGCCCGCAAATCCTCTGCTCCGACTGCATCCCCTCCGAGTTTGCCGCGACTCACCTGCCAGAGCACCCCCGCCTGTGCTGCGACCCTGCCGGTGCCCGGCTGTAAGTGTCCACAAAAGCGGGGCTGAAGCCCCTTTCCCTCGGTTCCCCGCAGCGGAGCGGGATTAGGATTGGGAGCAGGATCAGAAAACCCCGTGGCTGCATGCTGGCGTCCACATTTCCATTTCTTTTCCCCCCGGTGACGCGGCAAGTTGTCGCCATGCAAGTTGAACTTGGAAACTGGATGCCCGGACTCACCCCGATGCTTGCCGCCGTTGCAGAGACGGCCACCAAGGCCGCCCCAAAGACCGGCGGATTTCCCATCGCCGGGCCGTCTGTCGGTTTGTTCGATGTCCTGCTCGTCATCGCCCTCGGCTTGGGCATCTGGCGCGGCAAGGTGCGCGGCATCTCGGAGGAGTTGCTCGAGTTCGTGCAATGGCTCGTCATCGTCGTGGCTGCGGGCTTCCTCTACAGCTTGGTGGGCGATTTGCTGGTGGCCGGCAAAGTGCCCCGGCTCTGGGCTAATATAGGCGGCTACATCCTGATCATGATTGTCGTCTCGATCATTTTCACCTTCATCAGCAAAAGCGTCGGGAAAAAACTCGTGGCCAGCGATTTCTTCGGCAGTTGGGAATACCGGCTGGGCATGATGGCCGGCGCGATGCGCTATCTCTGCATCTGGATTTCCCTGTTGGCCTTGCTCTCGGCACGCTACTTCGACCCCGCCATGGTCCAAGCGGAGCGTAAGGCGCAGGAGGAGGAGGCCGGCCTCGTGATCCTTCCGACTTGGGGCATCCTCAACCGAATGGCATTCTACGACAGCTTCTCCGGCCCTTATATCCGCCAGTATCTCTCGCACCAGTTGATGACGCCCGTGGGCTACGCCAAGCCTGCCCCGAACGAAAACACCATCGGCAAGCAGCAGCAGCGTGTGCTCGACGCCGTGACCGCCCCGGCCGCCCCGCCGCCGCCGGAGAAAAAGTAACCGATTCTGAGTTTCGGGTTTCGCATCCAGCAACCACCCCAGACGCTAGACCCAAGAACCCTCCCCGATGGCCGGCCTGATCTCACCGCAGAAGCTCGAGGAAATCCGCGCCGCCAGCGACATCGTGGATGTCATCGGCGGTTACCTCGGCCCCCTCAAGCGCGCGGGAGCGAACTTCGTCACGCTCTGCCCCTTCCACAGCGAGAAATCACCCAGCTTCAACGTCAACCCCGGGCGCCAGATCTTCCACTGCTTCGGCTGCAACAAGGGCGGCGACGTGTTCACCTTCGTCAAAGAATACGAAAACCTCTCCTTCATCGAAGCCGTCCGCCGCCTCGCCGAGCGCGCGCGCATCGTGCTCGAGTTCGAGGACAACCCGCACGCCAGGCAGCAGCGCGGCGAGAAGGAATCGCTCCTCCATCTCCAAGAGGAAATCTGCAAACGCTGGCAGACCGCGCTCGCCAATGACGCCGCCGGCCAAATCGCCCGCGACTACCTTGCCAAGCGCGGAGTCTCCGCCGACGCCGTGAAACTCTTTCGCCTCGGCTACGCGCCGGACCTCTGGGACGACACGGTGAACTGGGCGAAGTCCAAAAGCTTCGACCTCGCGCTCGTCGAGCGCGGCGGCCTCATCATCCGCAAGGAAGGAGCCGACCATTTCTACGATCGTTTCCGTGGCCGCCTCATGTTCCCCATCTGCGATGAACAGGGCCGGGTCGTGGGCTTCAGCGGGCGCGTGCTGGCCGGCGACGAGAAGTCGGCGAAGTATGTCAACTCGCCGGAGACGCCCATCTTCACCAAGGGCCGCGTCATCTTCGGCTTGGACAAATCCAAGCGCGCCGTCGCCGACAAGGACTGCGCCATCATCTGCGAAGGCCAGCTCGACCTCATCGCCTGCTTCATGGCCGACGTGAAGAACGTCGTCGCCCCGCAAGGCACCGCGCTCACCGCCGACCACTGCCGCATCCTGAAACGCTACGCCGACGAGGTCGTCCTCTGCTTCGACTCCGACAACGCCGGCCAGAACGCCGCCGTGCGCTCGCTGGACATTCTGCTCGCGAGCGGCCTCGCCATTCGCGTCGCCACCGTGCCCGCACCGCACGACCCGGACAGCTTCATCAAGGCCCACGGCGGGTCGGCCTTCGACCAGCTCATCGCCAACGCGGAAGGCTTCTTCGACTACTATCTGAACCGCCTCTGCGTCACGCACGACATCGCCACAGACAAAGGCCGCACAACAGTTCTCAAAGCGATGGCCGAGGCCACGCAGAAAACGAACGACGCCGTGACCGTGGACAAATACGCCCAGAAGACCGCCGCCCGCCTCGGCGTCGCGCCCGAGTCCATGCGTGCGGAGTTCAAGAAAATCGCCGCCGCCAAACCCAAGTTCGTCCTCCGCCCTGACGCGCCGCCGCAACCCCGTGCCGGCGGCTCCCAACCGCCGTCCGCAGCGTCCAGCACGCCCAAGTCTGCTCCTGCCGGCTCCGATTCCCCGCCGGACGACTACTACGATTCACAACCCACGCGCACGCAGTCACCGGAGGAAGCCTTCGAGCCGGAGCCGACCGGCCCGCCGTCGAAGCAGGAATTTTGGCTGCTCCAGGCGCTCTTCCACAGCGATGACCAGATGGAGTGGCTCGCCAACACGCTCCGCCTCGAATGGCTCACCCATCTCGGCGTCCGGCAAATCGTCGCGCTCCGCCTCGCCGCCTACGCGAGCGGCGAGTGGACCCGCCCTGCGCAGTTGCTCGATGAGCTGCCCGACGACGAAGCTCGATCACTCTGCACACAGGCAATGACCGAGAGCGACCGGATGCTGGCCACACCGCCCGCACGTGAAGGAGCCGACGCCGCCCGGGCCACGCGCATCCAAGGCGAGCGCGAGCGCGCCCGTGTCGCGATGCTGCGCGACGTTCTCAAGCGGCTGCGAAACGATTTCTTGGATAAGCGCCTGCGCGAGATAGATCGCGACATCCACCTGCCGGAACTGGACAAAACCTCCCTCGACGCGCTGCTGCAAGAACGCCATGAGCTAAACCAGCAGAAGAAGGAACCGCTCGTCTGAAGGAGCGCGGAGCAGCGGTTGGCGAAGTCCACCCCGGCTGAAGCTACTTTCCGTGATAGACCGCCTGCGCCGTGCAGGTCTCGGCCACGACCACTTCCGTCAGCATCGGCAGGCTGGGCTTCAGGCGCTCCCAAATCCACACGGCGATGTTCTCGCTCGTCGGATTTTCGAGGCCGGGCACCTCGTTGAGGTAGTGATGGTCGAGTTGCTCCCACAGCGGCTTGAAGGCGGCCTTGATGTCGGCGTAGTCCATCAGCCAACCCAATTTGGGATCGCACTCGCCGGCGACAACGACCTCCACCTTGAAACTGTGCCCGTGCAGGCGGCGGCACTTGTGCGCCTCGGGCAACAGCGGCAGCAGGTGTGCCGCCTCAAACTGAAAAGATTTTTTGAGTTCGATCTTCATGGGTCAATCCGCGTGGCGCGCCCGAAAGCGAGCCGCAACCGAGGTCAATTCCGCCGGGGTTTGGCTGTCCGACATGGATTTGAACCTGTTTCCAACGTCGTTTCGCCGCGAACACAAGAGCCGCTTGTTGCAACGCTCGTGTCATTTATTGGAGCGACGAAAGCGCGGAATACCCTTTGTTGTCAAGGGATTCCTTGCAGTGAGCGGCAATGAGTAACACGAAAACGTGTGTCCGTTTGTGTCAGACAGGAAGGCTTGTGTCCAAACTGTGACCGCACCTAAACCGGCCGGTTCTTGTGTCCAATCTGGGACACCATCGGGCGGGGCGGTGGAGGTGTGTCGCGGCGAGGGTGAGCCGAAGCGATGAGGAGGGTTTTAGCGTTCATATATTTTAGCCGCTGCCGTGAAGCCCTTCACCTCTGCCGCCGTCCTGCCCGCGAACACCTCAAACTTCAGCTTCCGCCTCGGCAACACCTGCGCGAGCACGGTGCCTTGCACCACGTCGGGGTCGCGCATCACTTGCCGGTCGCCGGCGCTGCCGAGCTGGCCCCAGATGAGTTCGTATTTCACGAGGCCATCTGTTTCGCCGATCTTAGTCGGATCGGGCGCATTGCCTTTCACCCAGAACTGCCGGGGCCTGCCGGAGAAGTCGCCGATGCTCACGACGATTTTCGTCGGGTCAATGTGGTTCGGCGCGAAGGCGAGATGGCCCATCCAATAACCGCGCGGGTCGTTGCGGTCACCGGGATAACCGCCGCTGCCTTCACGGAACCAGTTGCCGATGAGCCAGCCGTCCACGTCGTAATCAATTCTGCCGCCGAACGGCTTCACCTTGCGCGCGTTTAGCGCGAGCAGTTGCGACTTGAGCGGCTCGTCGAAAAAGTCGAACGGGTCCACGATGTGAACGCGCCATGCGTAATGGCCGTAGAGCTTCGGCGTGAGAAAGCCGGCGAGCTTCACCTCGGTGTTCACGACGCCGAAATCCAACGAGCGGCCGCCGACTTTGCCGATGACTTGACCGGCCTTCACCGCGATGCGCGTCTGAATGGTCGGGCCCATTTGCTTCCGCGCGAATCGCTCGCGCACCGACTCAATGAGTTGGTCGAGGACGGATTTGTCGAGCGACGTGAGCAGGTCGTATTGCGTGTAGAACGTGCCCGAGTGTTCGATGGTCAGCGCGTAATCGTCGTATTCGCGGGCGCGATCCGTGTTACCGGTCAACTGCGTGCGATGCCCGACCATCACGATGAACCCATCCGCCGGTGTCAGCACGTCGAAGTGCGGCTGACCGGTCTGCAGTTGCTTCGGATAGAAATACCCGTGATCAATCGGGCATACGTGTCCACCGATCATCAGACCGTAGGGCACGACGCTCTTGATGTCCTCCAGGCGCATCGGCGAATGCGTGAAGCGCACCGGGCCATTGCCGACCGCGCGGCCTTGGCTCCACTGCATCGCGAGATCGAGCGTGCCATCCGCGCGCGAGGTCGGGCCGAAGCGCTGGTTCCCGCGTTCGGTTTGTGCGAACGCTGAAAGCGCGAACGTGATAAGGGCAACTACAGAAATGAAGCGCATGGCGAATCCTCAGTTCGAAATTGCTGTCTGCTTCGCTTTCGGACTGAAGCGCAAAATCCGCGTGCTGAACTTGAACTCACCCACCCACAGATATCCGCCACCCCACGCGAGCGAGCCGGGGCCGAACAGTTTGTTGCGTCCAAGGCCGGGCTTGCGGTCCTGCTCGTCGCTCGCGCCGAGCAGTGCATCAGCCGGCCGGCCGGCGAGCGCGTCCTCGACACGGTTCCACACGTCTACGCGATTGAAGCTGCGGTTGCAGACGAACAGCCGGCCATCG
Source organism: Opitutia bacterium (assembly GCA_002737275.1). Taxonomy (GTDB): domain Bacteria; phylum Verrucomicrobiota; class Verrucomicrobiia; order Opitutales; family Opitutaceae; genus Tous-C4FEB. The sequence goes on along the minus strand of NSIG01000093.1, from coordinate 12,655 downwards.
GCAATAAGGCACTCGCTCGGCAGGTTGAACTGGCCGCGACTGCCGAGTGTGGTTGGCTCCGCATTTGAACTCAGTTCATTCACCCGCCACAGGCTGATGCCGCTGCCCTCGAACGGCGCGGCGCACAAATACTTCCCGTCGCTGTTCAGCCGCCCGGGGCTGCGCATCGCGAGCTTGAACTTCGGCTCGCTGTCCCGCGTCGGGATTCCCTCCCACACGTAGATGGCCTCCGCGCTGCGATCGGACAGGTAGAAATATTTGTCGTCGAACGCGACGCCGGTGATTTCGCCCAACCGCACGCTGCCGATGCTGCCGGAGAGCGTCGCATCGGGCGACTCGCCCTGGAGCGGTAGTTTCTTCCAGATGTAAACCGTGCTCTTGCCCGCGAGCACGAGCGTCGAGCCGTGCAGCTCGTTGTCCCACGGACCTTCGGGCAGATGGAACACGAGGTCGGGCTTCGCCGCGGTCTCGTCCGGCAGCTTGCGCCAGACGAACATCTTCCGGTTGAAGTCCGACGAGACGAACAGACTCTTGCCATCCGTTGCGACCACTCCGTTCTGGATAAAAAAATTCTCCGCCCACACGTCCTGCTCCGGCGTGTCGCTGCCGATGGAAAAATCCGGCGGCTGATTGTCGCGTGTCGGCAGCGCGTTCCAGCCCAGGATGTGGTTGCCGTTGTATGTGCAGACGTAGAGCCGGCCATTCGCGACCACCGCATCGGGGCCGTCGCCATTGCGATAGGTCGCCGGGCGCAGCACCACGTCGGCATCCGTCTCTGCATTGCGCGGAATCTTGTTCCAAAGATAAACCGACTGCATCCCGCCGACCACGAGCTTGCCGTCGGCCGTGAACGAACCTTTCACCCACTCGCTCCATTTCCAATCCGGCTGCTGCGAGGACGAAGTGGGGAAGGAATTCCAGACCATCGTCGCGGGGCGCGAGGCCGCGCTATTGTTGTGATCGCTCACGGCGAAGAAAGTTTTGCCATCGCTGGTGACATTGCGCGGCGTGCCAGCGTCGTCCGGGCGCAGCACAAGGTCGGGTGGCTGGTTGTCGCGCGTCGGCAGTGAGTTCCAAATCAGCACCGAACTCCCGTGCGTGGCGACCACGGCGAGCTTCGTGCCGTCCGTCCACACGCCCCACGGCCAGCCGAAGCGCTGAATGCCGCGACCAACTTGCGGGCGGAAGTTCGACCCCAGAGCGCCGCCCTCCGGTTCGGCGCGTTTATTCTCGCTACGCGGCGGCGGTTGTAAATTTTGCGCGCGTGGTTCTCCGGCGTCAGGCCGATTTGGAAATCGGCGCTCCGCATCGTTCGCTCCCCGCGCCGGGCCGGAGGCCGGCACTCCGCCGCTGGAGAATTGCGGGAGTTCGAGCACGAGGTCCGCAGCTTGTCCGTTCTTGGTCGGAAACGAATTCCAAATCAGGATCCGGTCATTGTCCGTGTCGGTGACAGCGATGCGCTTGCCGTCGGGTGTGATGGCCACGTTGCCGGGCCAGTTCAACTGATGCCTGCCAGAGCCGGAATTGTTCTGTGTGAAATCCGGCTGGCCGAGCACGAGGTCGGGCGGCGTGTTCTTCGTGGGCGCGGATTTCCAGATGAGCACGCGGTTGTTCCAGCGGTCGGTCATGAGCAGTGCCTTGCCGTCGGTGGCGAGTCCGGTCGGATGATTGAAGTGGAGCGCGCCGCCGGTGTTGTTGAAACCGAAACCGGCGAGCATCAAGTCCGCGTCCTGGCCGGTGACGAACGAGCCGGACTTCACTCCCGGCGCGGTCTTGTATTTGGAATCAATCTTCTCCACGCGAATCTGTCCGCCCGGTCCGCGCTGGCCGAATTGCTCGCGCCGCGCGGGCGGGCCGCCCGCGTTCTTCGACCGCGCCGCGCTGGAAACACTTTCCCCGCGCGTTTCGGGAAGGCGCGCGACGTAAACCATCAGGTAGCTCCCGTCCGCCAACCGCAGCACGGACGGGTCTTTGATTTGCGCTCCGCCCAGCGACGACTTGTCGTCGAGCGCGAGGCGGATGCCTTTCTCCGCCGTCCAGTTCCGTCCGTCTCTAGAAAAGAACGAGCGGAAGTTTCGCGCGGGCAGCGAGAATCCATAGATGCGATAACCGCCGTCCACGCCCACGCCATTGGCGGCGATGTAAGGCTCGCCATCGGCGACAAACGGCATTTTTCCGCTGACCACGAACTCGCGTCCGTCAGACGAAGTGCCGTGGCGCTGGGTCGCGCCCCTGCCTTCCAGCGTGAGCATGTGCCACGTGGTGCCGAGGCGGAACGTAGTTGAGTCGAGCAGTTCGAGTCCCGTCTTGGCGAAGGCCGTGCCGCGTTTGGTGAAATGAATTCCATCCGTGCTGTCGCAATAAACCACCCCGTGGCGGCCGTTCACCATCGTCGTGAGAAAGATGCGGAACGTCCCGTCGTCGAGCCGCACGATGTCCGGGTCGCCGGCGTGTTTGAGTCCCGACCCCGCGACCTCGACGTGCTTGAAATTCCAACTCCGTCCCTGATCAGTGGAAATCGCGAGCGCCAAGGTGTTCTCTCGCTCGCCGACCTGCCCACCGCTGTAATAGAGATGAATCGCGCCGCCCGGCCCCACAATGAGATCCGGCACGTTCGCCTGGTCCGAGATGATTTGCCCCGTGGGCGTGAAGGTCAGCCCGTCGCCGGACCGCGCCGTGAGCAGGCGGAAGTGGCCGGGGCTTTCTCGGGGCGAATTCTCGTCGCGACCGACGGGCGGCTCGAAATCGTTCGCGGCGTTGGAACGGGACGGGGACGCGGCGCGGCGTGGCTGGAGCGCGGGCGGCCCGCCCGCGTTGTCGAAATCTTGTTGCGGTTGAAAATCTGCACGCCTTCCCGACGGGCGCACGCGCGATTCGCCGGTGATGACCACGAGCAGGCCGCCGTCGCGCGTTTTCACCGCGCCGGGATCGCCGCCGCCGATGGGCGGGTTGGCGATCTGTTTCCAACTCTTGCCGTCCGCGCTCGTAGCCATCCAAAACCCGCCGCGTGGACGGCCACCCGCACTGGCACCGCTGTTCATGCCTTCACCAGTTCCATAGAACGTGATGAGTTTGCCGTCGGACTCCGCGTTGCCGAGCCAGCTTCGGCGGCCGTCAATTTCCACATCGTCCACGCGCGCGAAGTTTAGGCCATCCTTGCTCGTGGCGTGATAGCCGACGCCTTGCCGCGGACGGTCGGCCACGGGTTCATCGCCGGGACGCTGGCCGGGACGCAAACCAACGCCGTTATCCGGCACGAAAAGATGAAACACGCCCTGATGCAGCGCGACCGCGCAATCAATAATCATGCGACCCTCGAGATTAAAACGCACGCCGGGTTCGTAAGTGTAGTTCACTCCGTCCTTCGAGATGGCCGAGTGAATCGCGGGAGTGCTGCGCTGGAAGGTGCGGCCCAGGTTGCCGGTGAAGTAAAGCCGCACGCGCCCGTCGGGCAGCGGCACGAGCGTCGGGTCGAAAGGAAAGCGCATCCCCTCCGGCAGGCCGGCGACTTGGATGACCTGCGCCGCGCCCCACGACTTGCCGTCGTCGCTGGAGAAATGCACGGCCACTTTGTCGAAGCTCGCCGCGTCGTTCTCCGGGAAATGCTGGTGCGCGACGATGAGCCGGCCGTCCTTGAACCGCGCGATCGTCGGCACGCCCGCGCGCTCGAAGGTCGCGGCCTTCTCGACCGCGCCGCTCGCGCTCACGCGATACGCGATGACGTCGCGATTCCACGGGCCGTCGGCGTTGAAGTTCTGTGGTGGCAGTTGGGGATTGAAGTTGTTGGGCGCTTGGAGCGCGGGCGGCCCGCCCGCATTGTCGAATCGTTCCTGAGGTTGGAAATTCTGTCCGCGCCGTTCTTCCCTACTCCGGCCCTCTCCCGTGGGGAGCGGGGAGCGCGAATTGGATTGCGCCAAAGCGGGCAAACTGGCGACGAGCAGCGTCAGGCAGGTGAGGAGGATGGTTTTAGCGTTCATGAATAGAGGAGGGCGCGGTTTGGCCGTCTTATGCAACACCCATGCCAAGATGGATTTATGGTTTTGCCCCTGAAACCCTCGGCCTCATCATCTCCGTCGGTCAATTCGTGCGCAAATCAGCCCGGTTTGCGCAAGGTTTGCGCAAGCCTGCGGCGCACTCCCTCAGCCGGAACGATTTTAGGGTGGACCGCCCACCCATCAGAGCCACCAGGCCGCGCACAGCGCGGCTCTACCGGCTGGGTGCCCGGTGGCTGCCAGCCGTCATAAGCCCAGAACGCACCCTGCAACGCCGCCGCGATCGCGACCACGAGTTCAAACCCATGCTTCTGCAACGCAGGCACGGACGTGGATAAATTCGCCGCACTCCCAGCGGCTCCCGGCACGAGGAACGCTGCAAGGAACAGCGCCGCGATGCTCCCCGTCTGAATGACCGCGAACACCGCCTAGCCTTATGTGCAAGCGACGAACGGCCCATACATCCTCTCGAAGAACACATACTGACCGCCCGTCTCCGTGATGAAACTGGAAATCTCGGCATTGGTGAGTGCGCCGAAGAGGGTGATGACGCCCGCGAGCACCCACGGCGCCAGCAGCAGCTCCGTGGACCCGAGCTGCCCCGCCATCACCCCCGGCTTTCGAAAGATGCCCGACCCGATGATGCCCCCCCACCACGAGCATCGTCGTGGTGAAGAGACCGAGCGTGGGCAACAACTGGCCGGGGCGCGAGGAAGACTCGTTTGGCTCGGTCATGGTGTGGCGTCGGCGGAGTTGCTGCCAATGTTGCGGCGGGAGCGCAATGAAAAACACGGCCGAGTCCATCGGCAAGCAGCTTTGAACTGCTCAACAGTCGCTATCGGCCTTGGGTCGCTGTATTCGTCCGTAAATGTGCTAACGCCTCATCGCCCATCGAACCCCACGGTAAGAGTTGTGGTCTGGCTATCCTCGCGAGGGTTCAGGGGTAAGTCTTCCCCTTTCGCTAGTCCTTTCAATGTGCTTGTCGGAAGAACTCCGCACACGGAACTCCAACGGTGGCACAAGTATTTTCAGCACCACCATGGGTGAGGAAAGTTCAAACACGCGGCTCCCAATCCGCCGTGAGCGAGCCGACGCGGCTGTCCGTGCCATTCGAGGCGATGAGCAGCGCGTTGAACCAAACGAGCTGCGGAATTTCCGCCTTGTGGTGCTTCAGGTTCTCGTCGAACGCCGCGCGCACGGACTCGCCGGGCTTCTACAACTCGATGACCACCAGCGCCAGGCCGTTGACGAAGCCGACCGGGGGGAAGTCCGAATTACGAAATTCAGTCAGTTCAACAATCGAAACTCGGCATTCGACATTTCTTACTGAAAACGATCCCGCTACGGATGCCCTTTGTCCCACGGCCATGGCCAGCGACGGAAAGATTCTGATCTGTAAAATTTGCCGCCTTGTGACTGTGAAATAACGCTGGTTCAATGGGGTTTCCTTTGAAAGACTCCTTGATCAGCTATGCCCGAGAACACTTCTTTCACAACCGCTTCCGAACCTCCCAGAAAGCTACCGCGCGGTGTCCCTTTCATCATCGGCAACGAGGCGGCCGAACGCTTCAGCTACTACGGGATGATGTCCATCCTCACGATCTATTTGAGCCGGCATCTGAATCTTGGCGATGTGGAAGGCAAGAAGATCGTCCACCTGTTCGCGACGGCGGTTTATTTCCTCCCGCTCTTCGGCGCGTGGATCGCGGACAAATGGCTCGGACGTTACTGGACCATTCTCACCATCTCGCTCTTCTACTGCGCGGGTCACGGCGTGCTGGCGCTCTTCGAGGGTAATCTCCCTGGCGTGTATCTCGGACTCACGCTCATCGCCATCGGCGCGGGCGGCATCAAGCCCTGCGTTTCGGCGCTCGTCGGCGATCAGTTTCCACCGGGCAACGAGCAGGGACTCACGCGTGTGTATGGCTGGTTCTATTGGTCGATCAATTTTGGCGCGGCCTTTGGCTTTGCTCTCATCCCCATGCTGCGCGACAAACATGGCTACAGCTGGGCCTTCGGCGTGCCGGGTATCGCGATGGCGGTGGCGACGTTCATCTTCTGGCTGGGGCGGAAAAATTATATTCGCGTGCCGCCGCAGCGAAAATCTTCCCAAGCCGGTGTGATGACGGTGCTGCTGTTCGCGTTCAATAATCAGAGCCAGAGGAAGCCCGGCCAGCGCTGGCTGGATGTCGCGCTGGCGAAGTTCAACGCGGAAGAAGTGTCCGCTGTCCGCGCCGTCGCTCGCATCGCCCTGGTCTTCCTCACTGTCCCCGTCTTCTTCGCGCTCTACAACCAGGTCAACAGCACCTGGGTCTTGCAGGGCGAGAAGATGAAACCGTTTGACGTGTTTGGTTTCAAAGTGGACGGCGAGAGGATGCAAGCCGTCGGTTCCATCCTCGTGATGATCTGGGTGCCCATCCTCACGTATCTCGTTTATCCGCTATCGGAGAAAGCAGGCCTGCGTCCCACGCCGTTGCGCCGCATGGGTCTGGGCATGGTGCTCGCGGGCGTCACCTACGTCATCTCCGGTTGGATGCAGGGCCGCATCGACGCGGGCGAACAACTGAGTCTCGCGTGGCAGCTTGTGCCCTACATCGTTCTCGTCGCGGGCGAAGTGCTCGTGTCCGCGACAGGATTGGAATTTGCCTTTGCCGAGGCCCCGCAATCCCTGCGCAGCATGATGATGAGCCTGTGGCTGCTCACCATCGCGGGCGGACATTTCCTCATCGCGATCTTCACTGATTTAAACGCGCGCTTCGTGAAGGCCAGCGGGGCGAAGGAACTCTACTTCTACGCCGGTCTGATGTTTGTCGTGAGCGTGATCTTTATGGGCATCGCGACGTGGGTGACGAAGCGCAACCAGTCGGCGGCGGCTTCGTGACGGTGAGGTCGCTGTAGCGCCCACTACTTCAACTTCGCCCGCACCAATTCCGGCAGATACTTCATCGGCACGGAGCCTTGGGAGAGCACGGCTTCGTGGTAGCGGGCGAGGTTGAACTTGTCGCCCAGTTCCCGCTGCATCTGCTCGCGCATCCGCACATGGGCCATGCGACCGACGAAGTAGGTGCTGAGCTGCGTGGAGGTCTGCTTGGCCCGCACCAGCTTCAGGCTCGCTTCCTCCTGGGATTGAAACGCGCCCTCGACCATCAGGCGGATGGCGTCGTCGTCGGACATGTTCGCGCAGTGGAGTTTGTGATCGAGAATGGAGTTGCACACGGCGCGCAAATAGAACTTCAACTGGTTCAGGCGGAGTTGAAGTTCATCCGGCCCGGCGCCGTAGCCCTGGTCGAGCATCATCTGCTCGGTATAGACGGCCCAGCCCTCGATCATCACGCCCGAGCCGAGCACGCGGCGGAGGAGCGAGGGCGCGCGCGAGGAGTATTCGAGCTGCACGTAGTGACCGGGATACGCCTCGTGAATGGTGAGGATTTGCAGCATGTGGCGGTTGTATTCCTCGAGCAGGCTTTTGGTGCGCTGCACGGTCCAGTCTTTCGCCGGCGGACTGATCGCGTAAAAGCTCGGCGCCTCCGGATCGAGTGCCGGCGCTGCGTTCAAGTAGGCGAGAGAATTGCCGCGCTGAAACTCCGGCATCGCGATGATCTGGCAACGATCCGGCTCCGGCAGGCGCAGAATATTTTTCTCGCGGATGAATTTCTTGATGCTGTCCACCTGCGCGCGCGCATCCGCGAGCAATTCCTCCGGCTTGCTGTGCTCCTTCGACACGGCGGCGATGACCTTGGCCACCGTCTCGCGCTTGCCCGCCGGGTCCGCGACGGGCAACGGTGTTGCCGGGAAGTAGCGATGCCAGAGCTGGCGCGCAATGACATACATGTCGTTATGCACGCGCGTGAATTCCGCCTCCGCATCGCGCAACACTTCGTCAGCGCTCAGTCCGGCGTTCAGCGTGTATTCGAGCTTCTTTGAGAACTTGCGTTTGCCGAGCCGCCACTCGTCGGTCGCGCGCGGCAACAGTTCCTTTTCCAGCCACTGCTGGTAATCCTTGAGCGTCGGCACCACGCGCGCCGCCTCGGCCTTGAGCGCGGCGAGTTGCGCGGTCTGGCCCACCGTCTCGAACAAGTCGCTCTCGTAGAAACCGATGGAGCCTTTGTTCTGCTTGATCGCCGTCTCCAGCACCGCGCGTGGCGGGTGCTTCAGGTTCGCCTTCGCCGCCGCGACGACATTGGGGATTTGTTTCATCCGCCCGATGGCGTTGGCCACGTTCGTCTCCTTCGGCAGCCGCGACTGCGTGAGAATGAGGAACACGCTGTCGCTGATGTATTCGTTGTAAGCGCGCGGATTGGTGGCAAAGGGCTGCGTGTTCTCCCGCACCCAGATGGACGCTTCGAGCTCGTGGTTGAAGATGTCGAAGTTGATGCGCTCGTCCGGCGAGAGTTTGGCGCGGTCGATCTCCTTGTGCAGCCGCGCGCGGGACTGCTTCAAGTGCGCGAGCGATTTCTCCAGCGCCGCGGGGGACAGGTCATCCATCCGGTCATCGAACCGATGCTCGCCCAACGCCGTGGCCTCCGTCGGATGCAGTGCGAACCGCTCGTCGAGGTAACGACGGAAGAAAGTTTCAAGTGGCGAATCCGCAGCCAGGGCGGGCGCAGCCAGCGCACCGCAGAACGCGACGGCGAGAGTGTAGTTTTTCAAAGTCTTACGCATAACGATCTCAATTGAGGAGTGTGAGGTCGATCGACGGGATTTTGCCACCGAGGATTTCGCTCACGTGCTTTCCGGTTATCTGGCGCTCGCTCATGGCGAACTCGATGATGAAGGATTCGTAGATGCCCCCGAAGGCGTCGTAGTCCAGCGAGGGGGGAATCTCGGAGACTTTCTTGAGCAGTTCCTTGAGGAGGGTGCTGGTGAAGAGGTTGTAGGTCTTGGGCAGGACGCCGGCGAGCTGCGGGTTGTGCTTCTCGATGTCGCGCATGGCGGCATTGACCTTCGCGCCTCGGCGCGCAGTGTCCGGGCCTGTGGCGATTTCCTTGACGACTGCCTCCGCGAATTGGAGCGCGCCCTTGGTGCCGCCGTAGGTGGCGAAGGACTTCATGAGCCGCCGGCCCTCGACTGGCTGCCAGCAAACGCGGTAGCCGCGCCGCCCTTCTGAGGGGTAAATCTTTGCGAGCACCTTGCCGTGGCGCTTCACTTTCTTGGGGCACTTGATCACATCCGCCTCGATGGATTCAGGGGGAACCTGTGAAAAATTTGTGTCCGCAGGCCGTATTTCTTGAACTCTCCTTATGTTTTTGGCTGTCCGACATGGATTCGAACCATGACAAAGGCCTCCAAAGGGCCTTGTGCTACCGTTACACCATCGGACAAACCGCAGCGGAAACCTAGCGAAAGGTCGGGGCCGCGCAACGGTTTTTTCCAGATACCACCCGCGGGGACACGCCCTCGAACGACGATGGCGATGTTCGCTCGACATGCCGCGCCGCCGGGGAAACACTGGGGGGATGAAAGCCATACCACTCCTTCTCGCAGCGTTGGCTGCCTGCGCGCTGCACGTCGGTCCCACCGCGCTGGCACAGGACGCCGGTGCGAAAGCGGCCGACAAGGCGAAAGCGTCGCCATCCGTGCGCTTCGAGCCGGTGGTGCGCGACATCGAGGGCTGGAAGATTCACATCGATCCGGCACTGCTGCAAGGGGAGCACCGCGAGGAAGGGTCGAAAGCGCTCACGATGCTGGCCAACCATTTGCAGCGCATCAAAATCCTCGTGCCCGCCGAGCCGCTGGCCAAGTTGCAGGCTCTCGAAATCTGGATTGAGCACAGCCATCCGCTGCTGAAGGCGATGCAATATCACCCGAGCAAGGGCTGGCTTGTCGCCAACGGTCACGACCCGCGCCTGACGCGCAAGGTCCACATCCCACAGGCCCGCGAGCTGGTCTCACGCAGCCAGTTGCTCAAGCATCCGGCCGTCATCCTTCATGAGCTGGCCCACGCCTATCACGACCAGATTCTCAGCTTCGACCAACCGGAAGTTATCGCCGCCTACAACAAGGCGAAGGAGGCCGGCACTTACGAGAGCGTCCTCCTTTACACCGGCAAAAAGGTGAAGCACTACGGTCTGGCCAACCACAAGGAATACTTCGCCGAGGGCACGGAGGCGTATTTTTACAGGAACGATTTCTATCCATTTGTCCGCGCTGAGTTGAAAGAGCACGACCCGACGCTCCATGACGTGCTGGTGAAAATCTGGGGCGCGGCAAATTGAACTCGCTCTCGCAACCCGTGATTCCCGCAGCGCGCACTCGACTCTTTCCCGCCGCCCTCCGCTTTGCGCCGCTGCGGTCTGGAGGCTAGCGCACCGCCACGAGGGCGTATCTCCTACAAACGATTTGCCGCTTCACAACGTCGAATTCCGCAATGTCAGCTTGGTTGAACCCAACTCGGATGACGCGCATCCTCTTGGTTGTGGTGGGTGCGGTGCTAGTCGCGATGGCGGCTACGTGTCTGGAAACTATCTTGCCTTTTTCCCCCCCGCCGAAATGATGCGCCGCATGCTGAAACATTTCCTCTCCCCCAAGTTCATTGTCCCCGCGCTCGTCGTCGGGGCAGCCGTCGCGCTGACTGCTGCTGACGCGGTCAAGAAGAGCCTCGGCTACGAGGCCAAGTCCCCGCTCATCCCCGGCACCAAGTGGCACGTCCATGACGGCACCCGTCCGGTGCCGCCGGTCGTCACGCCAGCCGCGACCTTCAGTCACCTCGCGCCGCCGCCGTCGGACGCCACGGTCCTCTTCGATGGCAAGGACTTGTCCAAATGGAAGAGTGGCAAGGGCGACGCGGGCTGGAAGATCGAAGGCGGCTACATGGAAGTCGCGCCCAAGTCCGGCAGCATCCAGACCAAGGACTCGTTCGCCGATTTCCAGTTGCACCTGGAGTTTGCCACGCCTGCGAAGGTGGACGGCAACAGCCAGGGCCGTGGCAACAGCGGCGTGCTCTTCAATGGCGTCTACGAAGTGCAGGTCCTCGACTCCTACGAGAACCCGACCTACCCCGACGGCCAGTGCGCTGCGCTCTACGGCCAGTCGCCGCCGCTGGCCAACGCCAGCAAGAAACCCGGCGAGTGGCAGAGCTACGACATCATCTGGGAATCCCCGCGCTGGGATGCCGACGGCAAGATCGCCAAGAAGGCGGCCGTGACGGTCATTCACAACGGCGTCGTCGTGCACCATCGCAAGGAATACCTGGGCAACACGCCGCACCAAAACAACGGCAACTACAACAAGCCGCACGCGCCCGAGGTCTTCATCCAGTTGCAGGACCACAACAACCCGATGCGCTTCCGTAACATCTGGCTGCGCAGCCTGCGCCAATACGACCAGCCCTGATCCCGGTGGATCGCGGACACTCCCCTCATGCGACCGTTTCAGATCATCTTCACACCCACCGGGGCTGCCGAGCTGTCCAAGATGCCCAAGGAGCTGCAGCTCCAGATTCTTGGCGAGTTTCGCGGGCTGCCGCAGGAGGTCATCAGCACGGAGTTGGAGCGGTTCGGCAAGCTGGAGCGCGACGGCCATGTGCTGCACCGCTTCCGCGTGGGCGACTATCGGATTTACTTCGAGCGCCACGAACTGGGAGTGCTCGTGCAACGCATCCTGAGCCGGAACTCGCTGAAGGATTTTCTCTTCCGCTCCAGCCTGCCCCTCGGCGAGGACGAGGCGTTGCAGGACAACCCGAAGTTCTGGGAACTGATGGGCGCGGCGAAGGGGAAAACCACTGTTCAGTGAACTCGGGCGGCGGGAAGTCCATGTCCGAACACGGAATACTCCCCCTTCACACCTTCGGCAGGTTCAAGAGGGGGAAGCCACAGATGGACACAGATTAAACCCGCAAGATCAGGGCGAGGGAGTTTCTTATCCGGGCGGGCTACCAGCGGGGACGATGATCCCCGTTGATGCGAGAGCAGGCTGCCGCCCAGTGCCTAGCCGACATTCGCCACATACCAGTCCAGCGCGAGTTCGAGGCCCTGCGACATCGTGTGCGACGGATCGTAGCCGAGGAGGCTGCGGGCTTTGTCCACGTTCGCCAGCGAGTGGCGCACATCGCCGACCCGAAAGTCGCCGTAGGCGGGCTTCTGCTCGGGCAGCGCCGGATTGCGCCGATGCAGGCCGTTGTGAATGGCGCGGTAGAGGTCGTTGAGCGTGGTGCGGTCGCCGACGGCGACGTTGTATACTTGGTTCAGCGCGTCAGCGCGGGTCGTGGTGGCGGCGAGCAGGTTCGCCTGAACGACGTTGGCGATATAGCAGAAGTCCCGGCTGGTCTCGCCGTCGCCCAGGATGGTCACCGGTTCGCGTTTCAAAATCGCCGCGACCCATTTCGGGATCACCGCCGCATACGCGCCGTCGGGGTCTTGGCGCGGGCCGAAGACGTTGAAGTAGCGCAGGCCGATGGTCTGGAAGCCGTAAGTGCGCGCGAAGACGTCGGCGTAAATCTCGTTGAACTTCTTGGTCGCGGCGTAGGGGGAGAGGACGTTGCCCACCTTGTCCTCGACTTTCGGCAGGTCCGGATCGTCGCCATAAACGGCGCTGCTGGAGGCGTAGACCAGTCGCTTCACCTGCGCGTCGCGCGCGGCGAGCAGGAGATTTAGGAAGCCGCTGACGTTGCTGTCGTGGCTGGCCAGGGGATCGGCCACCGAGCGCGGCACGGAGCCGAGCGCGGC
>NSIG01000092.1 GCA_002737275.1 Opitutia bacterium | reverse complement strand
AATCCGGAACGGGTCGTCACGTCGTCTTTGATGATGCAACTGAGCCATCAGGGCCGACACCATCGGATGCGGGCGATAACCGAGATCGGCGGCGATCTTCTGCACCTGGGCGCATCGCTCCGCTGGCAAATGCTGGTCGTTCCGCAGCGCTTTGGATACCGTTGCGCGCGACACGCCCGCTGCTCGCGCAACATCGGCCATGGTTACCCGGAGCGTAGAATCCATGAAACGATGTTCACAAGCGTCCCGTCGTGGGCAATCGGAAATATGCGACTAATGATTGGCCAATCCCGGTCCACCCAAGTTTACGAACCGATTGCCTATCACTCCGACAAGGTCACCCCGCCATGAATTATCTACCACAGCTTTTCACCCTAGCCTTGTCGGCGAGCATGCCCGTCTCCGTCGTCGCCGCCGACCGCCTCCTCGTCGAAGCCGAGTCCCTCGCCTCCCCCGGCGGTTGGTCCCTCGACACTCAGTTCATCGACATCATGGGCTCGCCCTACCTGATCGCCCACGGCCTCGGCCAGCCGGTCAAAGACGCCACCACCACCGTCACCTTCCCCGCCACCGGCACGTATCGCGTCTGGGTCCGCACGAAGGACTGGGTCGCCGAATGGAAAGCCCCCGGCGCGCCCGGCAAATTCCAAGTCCTCCTCAACGGCCAACCGCTCGCCGAAACCTTCGGTGCGAAAAGCGCCACGTGGTTCTGGCACGACGGCGGCACCGTCACTGTGGCGAAAAAAGAAAACACCCTCGCTCTCCGCGACCTCATGGGCTTCGACGGCCGTTGCGACTCCCTCTACTTCACCACCGACCTGACCACTCCGCCGCCCAACGACTCCGCCCCGCTCTCCGCCTGGCGCAAGTCCACCCTCGGTCTGCCTCCGGCTCCGCAGGACATGGGCGAGTTCGACCTCGTGGTCGTCGGCGGCGGCTACGGTGGCATGGGCAGTGCGATCTCCGCTGCGCGCATGGGCCTCAAAGTCGCGCTCGTCCAGAATCGCCCCGTCCTCGGCGGCAACGGCTCATCCGAAATCCGCGTCTGGGCCATGGGCCTCGTGCGCCGCGGCAACTATCCGCACATCGGCGAGATGATCGAGGAGTTCGCCGACAAGGCCAGAAATTCCCCCGGCACTTACGAAGAGTTCGGCGACGCCAAGAAGGAAGCCCTCGTTCGCTCGGAGAAAAACATCTCCCTCTTCCTCAACGAGCACATCTACGCCGCCACCACGATCGGCGGCAAAATCATGTCGGTCACGTCGCTCAACACCTCGACTAGCCGCGAGAAAAAATTCTCCGGCAAACTCTTCGTCGATTGCACCGGCCACGGCAGCCTCGCCCACCTCGCCGGCGCGAAATACGAAATCGAACTCAAAGATCTCCTCGGCATGTCCAACATGTGGGTCTGGTCCAATGACACCGCCCCGCGCACCTATCCCGAAACCCCGTGGGCACTCGACCTCAAGATGGACGACTTCCCCTACCCGAAACTCGGCAAGGCCGACATGGCCGACAAGGGCAAGGGCGAGTGGTTCTGGGAAAGCGGTTTCAACAAACACCCGATCAACGATCTCGAACTCATCCGTGACTGGAACCTCCGCGCCGTCTTCGGCGCCTTCAACGCGATGAAGAATCGCGACGGCAAAGCCGAGCACCCCAACGCCAAACTCGACTGGGTCGCCTACGTCGGCGGCACACGCGAATCCCGCCGCATCGTCGGTGACGTCCTGCTCACCCACGAAGACATCATTACGAAAAAGAATTTCCCCGACGGCTGCGTGCCGAGCACGTGGAGCATCGATCTCCATTTCGCGAAGAAGGAATACGCCACCAAGTTCGCCGACAACCCCTTCATCGCCGTTGCCGAGCACGACAAACGCATCGACCGCGATTTCGGTTATCCGATTCCCTACCGCTGCCTCTATTCCGTGAACATTGAAAACATGTTCATGGCCGGCCGAAACATCAGCGTCACCGACCAGGCCCTCGGCACCGTGCGCGTGATGAAGACTATCGGCATGATGGGTGAGGTCGTCGGCAAGGCGGCTGCCGTGGCGATCCAGCGCAACACCACCCCGCGGGGCGTCTACGAGCAGCACTGGAAGGAAGTCGACAGCCTGCTCAAACTCCCCGGACGCGCCCGTCGCGCCAGTCTCGAAGCCCCGTTCCAAATCAGCGGACCCGCGCCCGGGCCCGTAATCGACGTCGGCGGCGGCAATTTCGGCGTCAGCATTCCGTCGCTCCCCGGCATCGTGATCGACAACAATGCCGCGAAGCTCACCGGCAAGTGGACGAGTGGCGCCAACCTCGACCACATCGGCCCGGACTACGTCTACGCCCGTGGCGTCAGCAATGCGGCCATCTTCGAGTTCACCGTGCCCGCCGACGGCCGCTACGAAGTCCGCTTCGCCACCGCCCCGCACGAAGACCGCGCGAGTAACACCGCCCTCACCATCCGCCACGCCGACGGCACCGCCGCCGTAACCGTAAACCAAAAGAAACCCGCCACGATCGATGGCTACTGGGTCTCACTCGGCACGTATCGCTTCACTGCCGGTAATCCCGCCGCCGTCGTCGTCGACGCCAGCGACGCCAATGGCAATGCGCACATCGACGCGGTGCAGGTGTTGGCAGTGAAATAGCGGGCGAGCCGGTCTCGATCTCAGGCGGCGGCATCGAGGGCGTCTCGGGTGCGATCATGACGGGCGGGGCCATCCCGCAGGGCTGTCGCCGCGCTTCGCCTCGTTCCTCTTGTCTCGTCCATGACTGAACGCGACCTTCAAACGAGCCCAACTTCTCCGGGGATTGGAATTGGGGTGAAGATTCCCGGCCCGGGGCCCGGCTTTTTAGGGAAGATATCCAGTTTGGAGCCCTCGACCAACCACCGCCACGAAATCTCTCGGCCGGTGTAAGCGGCAATGCGTCCGCCGATGGCCGTGAGCGTGCTGATTGCGACCTGCTCACCTTCGTTCAAAAGCTGACCGGAGCGGATGCTAGCAATCAGGTTGGTTTGTTCCTGAACATGCGGCTCAGGTGTCGGTCCCGCATATTCGAAGGGGCGGGCTCCGCTGATCGTTCGCATGCAATCGCTGACCCCACGGGTGCCGGTGACGCGCTCGCTAATTCTCATCGAGGTCTTCGGAGTCTGGCGACACAGGCTCATAACCCGGGCACCATTCGGATACTCCATTTCGACCGCGAAGTGATCCCAGATATCACCGGGTTGCTGCCCCCGAACCTGCCTTCCTCCCATGCCGGTGAACTTCGTTGGGGGTCCTCCAAATGCCCAGTTCATGATGTCGATATTGTGAATGTGCTGTTCTACAATATGGTCCCCACTCAACCAACCCCAGTGATACCAGTTCCAGCACTGCCATTCGAAGTCCGTGAAGTCCGCAATCCAGTCATTCTTGGGCCTAAACCAGATCTGGTTTGACGTGTTGTAATAACACTCGCCCGCCACCAGTTCGCCGAGTGCGCCATCGTGGATGCGCTTCATTGTTTCGACGTAGCCGGGATCGTGCCGCCGGTGTGTCCCTGCCACCACCGCCAATCCCTTCGCTTTGGCGAGACGGGCCGTTTCGATGATCGCCCGGCAGCCTGTCGGATCCACCGCGACCGGCTTCTCGATGAACACGTGCCTGCCGGCGGCGACCGCGGCAGCGAAGTGCGCGGGACGGAAGCCCGGCGGGCCAGCCAGAATGACCAGATCAAAATCCACCGAGTAGATTTTTTCGAATGCATCAAACCCCGCGAACATCGCGACGTCCTGCAGCTTGAGTCTGCTCTTAACAATTTCGACCTGTCGCTGGAAGAGATCGGCGAGCGCGACGATTTTTACGCCGGGAGCCCCGGCGAGGCAGTCGCGCAATGCGCCGATGCCGCGACCGCCGCAGCCTACAATTCCAATACGAATGGTGTCGGAGGCGACCCTTGCGCCCAGGGGGCGGCAAAGCGGTGAGTTGGCGAAGACGGCGGCGCCGACGGCAACGGTGGAGCTTTTGACGAAACTACGGCGTGATAGGGGCTTCACGATAAAAGGGCGTGGGTTTACCGAGCGAGACTTTGAACCAAGGGTGTATGCCCGGATCAGGGCGCAGGGCTGATCTCATAGCGTGCGCCAGCTTTGGCGGCGAACGTGACCATGTGGGTGCCACCGTCGGACCGGCTCCGTTGATCGCCAACCCGAAATGAGTTTGCGCTTCGCACAGTGCAAACACCGTCGTGGGCGGAGTGAATCACGGCACCGGTGAGCACTCCATCACGCCACGATTGATCAACGGTAAAGCCTCCGCGTGCCCGCAACCCGGTGGCAGAGCCCGTTCGCCAAGCCGCCGGCAACGCGGGCAGCAGGTGTACGTCGCCCGTGTGACTTTGGAGAAGCATTTCCACCATCGCGGCCGTTCCGCCAAAGTTGCCATCGATCTGAAAAACGCCCGGCTTATCTTTCACCGGATAAAGATCCATCAGGTTTGGGAACGTGGCCCGGGCCAGGAGCGCCTGAAGATTTTGATGGGCCCGCTCCCCATCCGCTAGGCGCGCCCAGAGCCCGGCCTTCCACGCGACGCTCCAGCCGATTTCGCTCACCGCGCTGGTGCCCGACCGGCGAGCGGCTTCCGTGGAGGTTTCCCGGAAGTCGAGCGCCGTGCGCGCCGCAGCCGCGAGGTCTGGCGTCGTCCGCGGTGTGATGTCGGTTCCTGGATACAACGCATACAGGTGCGACAGATGGCGATGCGCGGGCTCACTCTCCGTATAGGGCGTCGCCCATTCGAGCAACCGTCCATCGGCCCCGATCGGCGTTGCCGCCAGCTGCGCCCGTTTCGCTCGAACTTCCCGGGTAAATTCATCCTCGATTGCGAGAATTCGCGCGGCGGCCAGGCAATGATCAAAAAGCTCAGCGGCGATTTGCTGGTCCAGCGATGGCCCCATGGATAAACTATTCCGACGGCTATTTCCATCCGCCAGGAACAGGTTCTCCGGGGAGTGCGACGGGCCACTGACCAATCGGCCGGTCGCCGGATCCACGACGAGCCAATCGAGCAGGAACTCGGCCGCCTCGCGCATGAGCGGGTAACCCCGTTCAGCGAGAAAGGTGCGATCGAGCGTGAAACGATAGTGTTCCCACAGGTGCTGGCAGAGCCAGGCCAGTCCGGTCGGCCAGACGGTCAGGCCTTTCGCGGGGCTGGTGAACCACCACGCGGTCGTGCGATGCGCCGCCACGAAGCCCCGCGCGCCATAGACCTCGCGCGCGGTCTTTCTCCCGTTGGCGCGCAGGTTTTCAACCAGCGCAAAGAGCGGCTCATGGCATTCGCTCAGATTGGCCGTCTCCGCCGGCCAATAGTTCATCTGCACGTTGATGTTGAGATGCCAGCCACTGAACCACGGCGGATTCAAATCCTCATTCCAGATACCCTGCAGATTGGCGGGAAGATTCCCCGGACCCGGACGGGAGGAACTCATGAGCAGGTAGCGTCCGTATTGAAAATACAACGCCATCAGCGCCTCGTCACTGCCGCCCGCTCGAACCCGACGCAGCCGCTCATCGGTCGGCAGAACGGCCAGCGCTTCGTCAGCCGGCAGCTCAAGCCGCACCCGTTGGAAAAGGCGATGATGCTCCACCCGGTGGCGCTCCGCCAACTGATCGAAGGAGCGGCTGCGATTCGCGGTGAGATCACGGGCCGCGAGTTCCCCCGGCTCACCTCCGTGATAATCGGTGCGCATTGGGACCAACAACGTGACGGAATCAGCCGCCTCCACCTGCAGCGCATCGTCGCGGCGGCTAACCTTACCGCCGGCCAAAATCACGCGGGCCTGCGCGACGAACTTCACCCCTGCGCTCGGTTTGCCCCGATCCGCCTGGCCGCGAAGTTCGAGAGTGTGGTTGTCCAAGATCGCGACGTCCGCGCCCTCGCTGCGCGCGAGCCGTACCGCAAACGTTATCCGACCGGGACGATCACATGTGAGTCGCACCACCAGGAGCTGATCAGGTTCGTTGACGAATATCTCCCGACTATAGTTTACGCGTCCCACTCGGTAACGGACGCGGGCAACCCCACCGTCCAAATCCAATTCACGTCGGTATTCGGCCGCTCCATCATGACCGGCAAACTCCAGCTGCAGATCGCCCAGCGGTTGATAGGCTTCCAATGGCCGCTCGCCCAGCAGCTCGTTGTTCGCCAACGTCTCTGCTTCCGCATACTGACCCGCGAACAAGAGGCGGCGAATCTCTGGCAAATGACGATGCGCCCCCACTCGATCGTACGCCCGCGGCGCCCCCGACCATAGGCTGTTTTCATTCAGCGCGAGGCGCTCGCGGACGACCCCGCCAAACACCATCGCACCGATCCGGCCGTTTCCCACGGGCAGTGCCTCATTCCACTGCACAGCGGGCTGCGCGTACCAAAGCCGGAGGTCAGCGGAGCGACCCGGACTCGGCGTGAGCAAACCGAGGCAACCCACGGCCGCCAGCCACGGCCCGCGCGAGTGCCATCGGAAAATCAACAGAATGCGGAAAAACGAGAGCATGAAAGCGAGCGACGTCCAGTCTCCATCGTGGCTGCGGAACATCCTATGGGAAAGACCGGTTTTGAACGGACCCATCTAACCGGGCTTCCCAGTAAGCGGATGGGCCTCCGGATGGGAGCTTCGTTGTAGTTCACAGATGCGGGGGAAGGGTTAGGGATCGTCGGCGACTGCACGCGACCTGGGTCGAATGTCGGCAGCTCCCGTCGGCACTAGCCAAACGAATGGCGTGAACATCGTTTCACGGATTCGACTTCCGCCGCGTTCAAAGGTGCAATCGGCTGAAGGCGATCCCACGCTAGCCACCCGGCCTTGCTGTGACACGATGTTCATGAACGGCGAGTCGTCGCGCTTCCGGCACTCCGGCACTCTCGTTTACGACATGACCGTCCTCTGCTTTCAATACACCCCCCGCTGCTCACGTTTCTTCCGTTCGCTCCGGATGCGTACCGCTGCCGCCGCTGGACTTGCCTGGCTCCTCACCCTTGGCGTGGCCGCGGCGCAAAACGCGACCTCCGACACGATGCTGTGGTATAGTCAACCGGCCACGTCATGGAACGAGGCCCTGCCTGTGGGCAACGGCCGGCTCGGCGCGATGATCTTTGGCGGAATTGATTCGGAGCGCCTCCAGCTGAATGAAGGCTCGCTGTGGTCCGGGGCGCCGCAGGACGCCGACAACCCCGCGGCAGCGGCCGCGCTACCCCGGGTGCGGCAGCTACTTTTTGAAGGCCAGTATGCGGAGGCCGAGGCTTTGGCGAACCCCGCACTGAGCGCCGGGACCAAAGGCTCTGGATTTGGCCAAGGGGGCCGCTTACCGTTTGGCTGTTATCAGACGCTTGGCGATTTGCGCATCGACTTTCAACACGCGGCCGGCGTCCCCACGAATTACCGGCGCGAACTTGACCTGACCACCGCCACCGCGCGCGTCCGCTACGAGCTCGGAGGCGTGCGGTTTGAACGCGAAGTCATCGCCAGTTATCCCGACCAGGTCATCGTCGTGCGGTTACGCGCGAGTCGGCCGGGCGCACTCGATTTCCGTGCGCAACTCTCGCGGTCCGAGGCCGCCACCGTCAGTCCGCGGGGAACGAACGAACTTCTCCTGCTGGGACAGATGTGGAACGGATTCGCGTGGCAGGGCATGAAGTTTGCCGCGCGAATGCGGGTGCTCACGCAGGGAGGAACGGTTTCAGCCGGACCGGATGGAATCACCGTGGCGGGGGCGGATGAAGCGGTCCTGGTGGTGGCGGGCGCGACCGATTACCGCATGCAATTGCCGGACTGGCGACAATCCGACCCCGAGTTTACCACCGCGGATCGGGTCGAGGCGGCAAGCAGCTATCGGGCGATCCTTCCCTCGCCGGTGATTCGGGTTTGGAACCAAGTCCGAGCCGCCCAGCTACGCGATTACCAGTCGTTGTTTGGCCGCGTCAAACTGGACCTCGGTCGCACGCCGGGGGCGATCGCCGCGACCGACGAACGCCTGCGCGCCGTGAAGGAGGGCGTGCTGGATCCTTCGCTCGTGACGCTGCACTTCAACTTCGGGCGCTATCTCCTCATCGGCAGCTCCCGCATGAATTCCATGCCGGCCAACCTCCAGGGAATCTGGGCCTTCAACCTTCAGACGCCGTGGAATGGGGACTACCACACGAACATCAACCTGCAGATGAATTATTGGTGCGCGGAGACGGCGAATCTCACCGACTGCTTTGAGCCGCTCGAACGCTTCATAACGTTCCTAACGGGGCCGGGCGCCAAGACGGCACGCACCCACTACAACGCCCGTGGGTGGACCGTACACTCCTTTACGAACCCGTGGGGGTTCACGTCGCCCGGCGAAACGCCTTTGGTCGCGGGACTTTCCCCCTCCGGCGGCGCGTGGATGTCGCAACACCTGTGGGAGCATTACGCCTTCAGCGGCGACCGGGACTACCTGCGGCGAGTCTTTCCGATCCTCCGCGGCTCCGCCGAATTTACCCTGGATTGGGCGGTACCACATCCCCGGACGGGCAAACTGCTGGCCGGCCCCGCTACATCGCCGGAGAATCGTTTCTTCACAGCAAAGGGTGAACGAGCCAGCCTCACTGTGGGCCCGGCCATCGAGCAGCAAATTGCATGGGACGCGTTCACCAACTACCTCGAGGCGGCCGCGATTTTAGGCATCGCGGAGCCAACGGTTGAGGAAGCGCGCAAGGCGCTTGCCAATTTGCAAGGTCCGCAAATCGGGAGCGATGGCCGGCTGCTGGAGTGGAACGACGAGTTCAAGGAAGTGGAGCCCGGGCACCGCCACGTTTCGCATCTGTTCGGACTATTTCCCGGTCGACAGATCACGCCACGCGGCACTCCCGAACTCGCGGCGGCGGCACGCAAGACCCTAGAGACGCGGCTCGCCGGCGGCGGTGGTCGCAGCGGCTGGAGCCGAGCGTGGTGGGTGCTATTTCGCGCCCGGCTCGGCGAAGGCGACCGGGCGAAGGAAGACCTGCGGGTGCTGCTCGCCGAGGCCACGCTGCCCAACCTGTTTTCCAACCAGCCTCCATTTCAAATCGATGGCAATCTAGGCAGCGTCGCGAGCGTATGTGAAATGCTACTACAGAGCCACGCCGGCGAAATCGAGCTGCTGCCAGCGTTGCCCAGTTCCTGGCGCAACGGCAGTGTCACTGGGTTACGCGCCCGCGGCGGCTTTGAGGTCGATCTTTCGTGGGCGGACGGCCGCGTGACGGATTATCGGATCACGTCGGCCGAGCACCGCCCCGCGACCGTCCGGATCCATGGCAATGTCCGGAAGGTCGAGTCGGGACTCCGGTGAAGCCCGGGTTTGTTGGCGAAGTCCCTTGCGCAGTGTTAGGGCCAGAAGGCGCCACCCAAGCGGAAAGAATCGCAGACCCGGCACGCATCGCGTTCCCTGGTCGGGTCCGTCCCGCGCCGGGGTTCGCGGCTAGCGCCGTATGATCCGGATCCGCCCGTCACGATTGCTCGCGTAAGCCGCTCGCCAGAGTCCTTCGCCCGCATCGACAAACTCCGCGTCCTCCGATTGGATCTGCCCCGTGGCGCTCCATACCGCCAGCGGCCCACTCTCCTTGAGACGAAGCGTCAGCGAACGTCCGTCTGAAGCGATGACTTCCGTCGCCGCAGGCGAGAGGTACTTGTCGGTGCGGCCGATGACGGCCCAGCCATTCTTAATCGGACAGAGTAGGAGCAGGCGGGACGAGTAGTTCGGCACCGTCGTCCGATACTCCGTGCCGAGCCGCTGCGTACGGCCTGACTCCCAGTCAAAAACGAGCAGGCCCTCGTCGGGCACAGACCAGGCTCCAGGATAAGGTTGTATCAGTGCCGACGCGACCCGGTAATCAGCCGGGGCGATGCGCGCCTCCACGGGAGTTTCCCGCAGAGTCAGATTGAACAGCCCCACCGCAGCGGCGCCGCCCGCGAGCGGAGAGATCACCTGATAGGCCACGGCGGTTTGCAACGGATCAGCGAAAAGGCTTGCCGGCAGCGGTGTGGCTGGCGCGAGCGGACGAAGCAGTTCGCCGGTTTCAAACGCCAGTGGCCGGACGTTGGGGGCGTAGAAAAACCTGGGGTCGTCCGAAAGGTAGACGGGGCCGCCGGAGAGCGCCTTCGCGACACTCAGCATCCGGCCGGCGACCTGGTCGCTGGAGTGGGCCATGTCATGGTCCAGCCACATGGTCTGCCCAAGCCAGAGCGCGTTGTGAAACGCGCGCCAGGTCTGCTCCTTGTTCCACGCATCACCGTCCTTCCGGTAGTCACGGCTTGAGCGCATGACCACGCTGTGCCGGGTGTTGAACACCCGAAGATGATTCATCGAAAGGCAATTATGCAGGCCGAGGCCCGCCTCATGGCAGATCTGCTCCACCAGTTGGTAATGCAGTTGGGCCGTCGCGACCGGGTTTTCCGTCCCGGTGTAGTAATTAAAATGATACCCTTGGAAGTCGACCTTGACGAAGTCGAAGCCCGACTGCTTGGCCGGCAGGATTAGTCCTGAAAAGAAAGCCTGCGCCGAGTCGCGGTCCACCCCGGGCAGCCGCGCTGGAATCACGCGCTGCCCGCGGCTGATAAAGACCTCACGCAGATGCTGGTCCAGGCCGAGATCGTTGTCCGGAGCGATGAGCCCGCCATATCCGCTCATGTACTGCCACAGGCCGAACCAGCGGATGCCGTTCTGCCTGCCTTTTGCTAGCAGCGGCGCAAAACCGTTGGGAAAATTCTCATTCGGCCGAAAGCTGGTGTACTGGTTATCCCGGTTCGCGACATGCCCGTCGTCGATCAACACCCACCGCACCGGCAGGCCGGACGCCTTGATGTCAGAGAAGGCTGTCCCGAGAATGTCCTCGCTGATATTGTGGCGAAACTGCTCCCACGAGCACCAGCCGAGGTATTTGAAATACTCCGGGAATTCCTTCTCGCCGCGCAGCGCACCGTTGCCGCGAACTTGCTCCATCTTCAGCGCGGCTTCCCACGCCTTCGCGCACGCTATATAAGGGTCCTCTGACGTGGACCACGCGAGCAGCGGCAGGTCTCCGCGGACCTCGGCCGTACCCCGGGTCCCAACACCAAGGATCAAGCCTTCAGCCGAGGGCTCGAACCAAGAGAACGCCTGCGTTCCCGACACAGGTACGACCGCGAGATATCCTCCGCTCCCGAGTCGAAGCAGCATGAAGAGGCCGCCGTAGGAAAGCCCGGCCAGGGAATCGCCGAAGACGCGCGGCCCGGTGGTGTTTCCCATGATCGGAAAGTTGTCGCCGAAGTAGCAGCCAGCCGTGTACGCCGGCAGATCGACCGCAAAGCGCTCCAGAACCCCCGCCGCATCCGGCCGGCCCACGTACGCCGGCTCACTCCTCGTACCGGTGGCTCCCGATGCGGCCAGATTCAACCGGCGCGGGCTAATCGGCTTCTTGCTTATCGCCGCGATGCTTGCGGCAGTCGGACTCCGGCCCGGCACAGCCTGCGCCGGCTTGTCCGGCAGAACCCGGACCAGATGCACGGTCTCCGGCTTCACCCGGGCGGTATAACTGGTTACGAAACGACCGAGTGTCTGATCCCCGGCGGGATTGGTAAGCAGTGCATGCACACCTGAGGACAACCCCAAATCCACCCAGTAAACCGTGATCTCCCGGACCGACGTTGCGTCGTGATTCGCCAGGGCCACGAGCAGCGCTCCGTCGGGCAGCGGCTTGCGCCACACCACTGAACTGCCGGAGTTGGCAACGCGGACATACTCCTTATCGGCGGCCAATTGCGTTGGAGTGAGCGGGACGGCGCCAAAAACATTCAGTGCACCGCCCGTTGCTGCCACTCCGGCTAGGACGATCGCCAGCAAAAATCCGCCGTCACCTGGCCGCATCCGCCGCGCGTCACCGTTGCTGGTAGTTTTGGACCTGCAGCTGAGAACGAACAGCGTGAAGATGGGATACATAAGATGTATAAGGATGGGACTTGGTCGTCACGCGAACGGAGGCCTGACCGCTCAAAACTCGAATGTGTTGGTCAGTTTGAAGGTGAGTCCGTTCTGCAGCCGGCGCCCCACCACCACGAGATCGTCATCAATCGCGACAGGAATTTCTGTTCTGTCGTTCAGGAGGTTGTAAACGTTGAGCTGAACCTTCCACCGGAACCTGTCTTTGAGAATCTTGCGCGAGTAGTTCACGAAGGCATCGGTGGTCAGCTCCGTCGGCCCGTAGATGGGGCGTTTGATGTCCTGGATGATGACATTATATTGATTGCGCGTGGAATGGTAGCCCACCGCGGCCTTGTCCTGCCAGCGTGCCGCGCCGCCGACTGACCATCCTTTCAATCGGCCCTCGGTGAAACGATAGCTGTTCACGAAATTAAAGCGCCATTTGCGGATTTCCGGAAGGATGGATCCTTCCTTGCTTTGTTCGGTGCGAATCAACCGGAGTGCGCCTTGGTTTACCTCGCCCTGGATGGTTGCTCCGCTCGGCCGGGCTATGAGGTTCCCCATCGCTGCCCATTGCGGCTCACGAATCGCCAAGTAGTCGGAATACTGCTTCAGCACGTTGGTCTTGCTCGACTCTTGGGAGGAAGCATTGAAGGTGATCGACCATCGGTCCGTCGGATTGTAAGTGCCCTCGATCTCGTAGCCCTTGGAGAAGAAATCCGAAGTTCCGGTCACGTTGGGATTGGGATTGTCCGACACGCTGGTCGTCGAGGCCGTCGGCTCGACGGGGTTCCAGAACGCCTGCCGCATTCCCAAGGGTGGAAGCGTATAAATTTTGGCCCAATTTTCATTCGCCTCGCCCGGCCCGGTGAAGATTAACCTCACATTGTTGAAGAATAATCGTTCGAAGTTCGGGATCGCCGCCGCACCGAGCGATCCGTCGGTCTGGTTCTTGGATTTTGTCTCATACCGGTTGACCTTCACGATCAATTTGCCTGCGAAGAGGTCGAGGGCGAACCCGGTCTCCTTAGTCTCTGCCCGTGGATTGTCGATGGGACGATTCAGCACGTCCACGCGACCGGCCAACGGTTGGAAGTTCTCTGAGATCCCATAGTGCACGCTGACCCCCGCGCCCAATTTTTCCGCCCAGCGGCGAGGGAGGTGGCCAACGGCACCCCACGAAAAAGCATTTCCCGTTGTTTCAGCGTTGGGCGTGCCAGGGAGGCGCAGGCCGTTCAGGATAACGACATCATCGGGCGTCCGAGGGGGCTGATTGTTGAACCATTTGGAGTTCGCGTCCTTACGCCAGCCGGCCGTGATGACTAAATTCCTGCTGAGCAGATAGCTTTGGCTGATCAGTGCGAATGAATCCACCGAGTCCTTGTTCAGGGAGGCGCCGGCGATGGGATTGTCTATGACCGAAATGGTGCGGGTCTGCCAAGCTCCCAGCTCGCCCGGGAGATTGGGTGTCGCCGCGCGGTTCCACATGATGGACGGGTAACTGGTCAGCTTGGGCGTATTGGCCGGGGGCACGACACTGCTCGTTCGGGGACCGGTGATGGCGCCGAGATAACGAATGCCACTCACGGCGCGGTCGAACGAGGTGGCGCGGAAATTGGCCGTGGTGCTCGTGTTGAAGTCGATAATGCCCTTGTTATCCAGGTCGATCGCATCGCCATAAAGCGTGTTGGCTCGCCGAGTTGTCGCCTGTTGATTGCTCGCCATGCCGGTGAACACGTGCCGCCCGAGCCAGCTGAGGGATTTTGACTCACGAACAAAATCGAGATCATAGAAGCCCGTGGCACGCCAAGACGAGCGATTGGTGACCGTGTCAGAGAGCTGTGAGCGATAGGATAGAAAAAGACGACCGGCGTTGGAGTTCGGAACGGCGTCGTTCACCTTGGTGACCGGGTTGTAAATCGTATAAGGGAGAAAGCCCGACGTATCGACCTGAAGGTTGTTGGAGGCCTGCTCCGTTGAGCCCGATTTGTCATTCTGTCTGTCGTAGGCGAACTCAACGCCGGCCCGCTTGTTCAGGAGCGTCTGCTCAAGCGCAAGATTCAAGGCGTCGAATTTTTTCTGTTGGCGATTGATGGATCCGGTCAGCGCATGGTGGCGGTAGTCAAAGATCCACCGATCGGAGTTCGACATCGTTGCGGCGCGATGGAAGGCCGAAGAGTTGGGCTCCTGGTCGCGGGTTATCCACGTGGACTGATTTACGGTGGTAGCGGATTGCGGACTGCGGACTTCAAGTGAATAGCCGAGAACAGGCGTGGCGTCGTACGGCCCGTTGATCACCCAGATCGGGGCGCGATTATTATCGCGACCAACGCTAAATTTGATCGAAGGGTCGAGGCCAGGCACCTGGATCGGTTTGCCTGCCGCCACCCATAGCGGAACATTCGATCGGGGAGCGATGGACGAAGGATTACTCGAATTTCGGGAGCCGGCTTCGGCGTTAACGCGAAAGACCGTGTTCGCAAACGGTTTTACGACCAGGTTGCCGTAAACGCGCTGTTCTTTCTGAAAGGGTTCTTCCTGCATGAACTCCTCGTCCTTTTTGAGGCCGATAATTCTAAGGGCCAACTTGCCCGGCATGAGCACACGGTTGAGGTCGAGCACCTCACGGTGGGAGCCGAAACTGCCCCAGGTAATGTCCACGGAGTTGCTATCCTTGAAGGCCGCCGTCTTGAGGGAGGCGTCCAGGATACCACCCGGACTGCCGAGCCCAAAGAGCATGCCGTTGGGACCGCGGCTGATGGTCACCCGGTCGGTGTTGTAGCCCTCAAAATCGATATTGGACAGAAAGTATCCGCGGGTGAGGTCCGCGCTGGACAGGCCGCGCACCCGGACTGTCGGCGACGGGTTGCGCCGCACTCCGTCGTCATTGGTGGCTCCGTTGTTGCCGGAAAAATTACCGTCATTTCCGGTGACTTCAGTATTGGTCGTGTAGAGCAGGAGCCTTTTGGCATCCGTCGAGCCGGTGTCCTTCAGAAACTGCTCGGTTACAACTTGGATGGCGCCCGACAGGTCCTTGAGCGAGGTTTTCAGACGAGACCCGGCCAGCGTGCTGGAGGCCCGATAGCCCTTGTCCTCCTGTGCGTCCACCGTGAAAGGGGAAAGCAGGACGACTTCCTCTTTCGGAACAGTGGAGGTCGTCTGGGCGTCAAGAGGGGCGAAGAGCCCTACGGCACTAAGTGAAAAAACAGACACGCGTTTTCTTAGGGAGGAAGTGAAGTGCATTGGTTATTTTTTTTGGGGGGAGGTAAACTTCTGGCATTCGTGTTGCCACGAGGGACCGGTGTAAGGGTTGGAAGCGATCAGAGAGCTTGGCCAAACCACTTTCGTGAACATCGTTTCACGGATACATTCGCTCTGCATCCGCGAGACCAGGCCGTTGCCAGCGCGAGCCCGGCCGCGAGTATGAAACGATGTTCACGCCCGTTGGTTTGTTGCTGGATATGCGATGGTATCGAATCCCGGCAGCAGAAATTCACCCAAATAAATCGAACGGGAGCTGCACCTGAACCGGACCATCTTCACTTCACGCTCAACGGGGTTACAGACCACCCTAGCAAATAAATTCATCTTCGAACACCCACCATGCATCGTTCTCATGTCATTCTGTTAATCTCGCTGTTGGCTTCGGCAGAGCCGCGAGGGGCCTGGTTCCACGCACGGCAATACCGCTTGCGCCGTAGGAGTGATGCCTTGGATCTTTCGCAGCGTCAGCGGTGATGTGTATGCGCGTTTTATTTTTGGCGATCCTCCTGCCGGCGCAGGCCGTCTTCGCGTCGGTTGATTTTGTGCGGGACGTGCGGCCCATATTCGAAAACCGTTGCTACGAATGCCACGGTGAGAAAAAGCAGAAGTCCGGGCTGCGGCTCGACGTCAAGGCGGCTGCGTTTAAGGGCGGCGATGGCCTAGGCTCGAGCGTGGTGCCCGGCAACGCAAAGGAGAGTCCATTGTTTCAATTGGTGACGCACGCCGACTCGGATGAGCGCATGCCGCCTGAAGGCGATGGATTGTCGGCGGCCGAAATTGCGACGTTAACCGCTTGGATTAACGAGGGCGCCATTTGGCCCGAGGGCGTCGACAAGGTGAAACTCAAGGACCTGCGGGACCACTGGAGTTTCAAGCCGCTCACCGTCCCTTCGGGCAAGCCCGCTATCGATGCGCTCGTCGCGGCCAAACTCACCGAGCACGGCCTCGCTTTTTCAGCTGAGACGGACCGAGTGAGCTGGTTGCGGCGCGTGTCGTTCGATCTGATCGGCCTGCCACCGACGCCGGAACAGGTGCAGTTGTTCGTTGCGGACCCACGCGCCGACGCCCACGCCCGCGTGGTCGACGCGCTCCTCGCCTCACCGCGCTATGGCGAACGCTGGGCCCAGCATTGGCTCGACGTGGTGCGCTATGCCGACACCCACGGCTTCGAGGTGAACACGGAGCGTCCGAATGCTTGGCCTTACCGCGACTACGTCATCCGCGCCTTCAACCAGGACACTCCATACAACCGTTTCATCCAGGAGCAGATTGTCGGCGATGCTCTGGGTGAAGACGCGGCCACGGGGTTTCTTGTCACCGCATCCGTCCTGCTGCCCGGCCAGATCGGCAAGGACGCGCCGTCCATCCGACTCGCGCGGCAGGACTCGCTCGACGAGATGGTCACGAACATCGGCCAGACTTTCCTGGGCCTCAGCGTTAGTTGCGCGCGTTGCCATGACCACAAATTTGATCCGATCACGGCCAAGGACTATTACGCGATGCAGGCCTTTGTCGCGGGCGTCGAGTATGCTGACCGCGAATTGCGCACTCCGGAGGCCGAGGCGCGCCGGCTGGAGATCGCGGGACTGCGCGAGGAAATCGCCGCGCTCGATCGCAAGCTCGTGCAGTTCACGCCGCTCGCTCGGCCCGGCACGAAACACCGGGAGCCGGATGCACAGGAGAACATCGAGACCTTCGCGCCCTTCGTTGCGAAATTCATCCGCTTCACGATCCATGATGCCAACCTGTATCCCGCGACCGGACTGATCGAGCCGTGCATCGACGAGTTCGAGATCTACACCGACGAGGCCCAGCCCCGAAACCTCGCGCTCGCCTCGCTGGGCACGAAAGTTTCCGCCTCCGGCAGTCGTATGTCCGCCGAATACCTCAACGACGGCCGTTTCGGCAACGCCCAGAGTTGGAAATCCGACGCGAAGGGCCGCGGTTGGATGATGTTCGAACTTCCTGAGGCGACGCGCATCGCCAAGATCGTTTGGAGTCGCGACCGCACGGGAAAATTCAAGGACCGGCTTCCGGCCGCTTATACGCTCGAAGCGGGCCTTGCCGGGGACCAGCTCACCCTCTTGACCGAGGTTCGAGCGCTGCGCCCGACCATTGGAGCGGGGCCGTTGAACATCGATCGCTTCGCGCCCGTCCGCACGTCACGACTGCGTTTCACCATTCTCGCGACCAACAGCCTCGAGCCCTGTCTCGACGAACTCGAGGTCTTCAACACCGCCGGCCGGAACATCGCGCTTGCCAGTCTCGGCACGAAGGCCGCGACGTCGGGCGACATCATCGTCGCCGATCGGCACGAACCGGGCTTCGTCAACGACGGGCAGTATGGCAACGAGCGCAGCTGGATGTCGAACGAGGCGGGCAGGGGCTGGGTGGAACTCGAATTTCCCGCCGGGGAGGAGGTCACGCGCGTTCTCTGGAGCCGTGACCGCGAGGGGAAGCTCGTCGACCGCCTGGCGACCGAGTATCGCATCGAGGTCCAACGAGCCGGTGGCTGGGAACTCGTCGCCGACTCCACCGACCGGCGACCCCACATTGCCGGCGCGGGTCGCGGCCCCGAATTCAGCCTGTCAGGTCTCACGCCCGAGGACGCGAACGAGGCCAACGTGGTGCTCGCCGAGAAGGGCAAAATTAACGCCAAGATTCGCACGGCCGAAAACGCCCGACTCGCGTTCGCAGGAAAATTTCGCACTCCGGACACGATTCATCTCCTCAGTCGAGGCGACCCAGAGCAGCCGAAGGAACCGGTGGTGCCCGCCGTGCTGAGCGCCCTCGGCGATTTGAAGCTCGGCGGCGACACACCCGAGCAGACCCGCCGCCAAGTTCTGGCCGATTGGATAGCGAGTCCGACGAATCCGCTGACCGCCCGGGTGATGGTGAACCGCATCTGGCAGGGGCACTTTGGCCGTGGTCTCGTCGAGACGCCGAGCGATTTCGGTCACAGTGGCTTCAAGCCGACGCACCCCGAGTTGCTCGACTGGCTCGCCGCTGAGTTCATTCGCTCCGGATGGAGTGTTAAGCACCTGCACCGGCTCATCGTGCTCTCTCAGACGTATCGGCAGAGCGCCGCGCCCCAGCCCAGGGCCGCCGAGCATGATGCCGACGTGCGCTACCTCTGGCGTTATCCCTCGCGGCGCCTCGACGCCGAGGTCATCCGCGATTCCGTCCTCGCGGTCAGCGGCCAGCTCAACCTGAAGATGTCCGGCCGCGGTTATGATCTTTTCGACAAGCGCGGTGGCACCAGCGGCTTCAAGCCGGTCGAGTCGTTCAAGAGTGACGGGCTGCGCCGCATGATCTACGCCCACAAGGTCCGCCGTGAAAGCGAGGCCGTGTTCGGCGCCTTCGACTGTCCCGATGCCGGACAGAGCACCGCGGTGCGCCGCGAATCCACCACGCCCCTGCAAGCCCTGAACCTCTTCAACAGCCGCTTCACCCTCGATGCCGCCGCGGCGTTGGCGGTGCGGGTGGAAAAGGAAGCCGAGGGCGACGTCAACGCCCGCATTCGCCGCATGTATCAGCTCGCACTTTCCCGTGCGCCCGAGGCGGGCGAACTTGGGGAGGCCGCAGTGGTTGTTCGGGAGCACGGCCTCGCTGCGCTCGGCCGGGCGCTCTTCAACTGCAACGAGTTTCTCTTTCAGCCATGAACCCCTCCGCCGAAAACCTTTCCGCCGACGGACGCGTCTTACTTGACCGTCGCCGGTTTCTTTCCAACAGCGCCACCGCGCTCGGCTCGATTGCTCTCGCAAACATGCTCGGCGGGGACGGCCTGCTCGCCGCACCGCCGTCATCCCTTTTCATCGACCCCGCCAGACCCTATGCGCCGCGCCAGCCGCATTTTCCCGCGCAGGCGAAAAACGTCGTCGTGATTTTTTGCGCGGGCGCGGTGAGTCAGCTCGAGACGTGGGACTACAAGCCGGAGCTGATCACGTGGGACGACAAGCCACTGCCCGGCGGCCCCGCCGTTACGTTCCAAGGCCCGGCAGGGAATCTCGCGCGTCCGCAGTATGCATTCCGCCCCCGTGGCAAGACCGGTAAGTGGGTCAGCGACCTCATTCCCCATCTCGCTGAGCTCACCGACGACATCGCGTTCATCCATTCGCTCACCAGTAAGTCCAATACCCACGGCCCCGCCGAAAACTTTCTTTCGACGGGTTTCAATCTGGACGGCTTCCCGAGCCTCGGCTCGTGGGCCACGTATGCGCTCGGCAGCGAGAATCAGGACCTGCCATCCTACGTCGCCATCCCCGATCCGCGCGGCGTGCCGCAGAATGGATCCAACAACTGGGGCCCGGGGTTTCTGCCCGCCGCGTTTCAGGGCACGACCATGAGCGCAAAAGATCCGGTGCGGCACCTCACCGCTCCCGGTGTCTCCCGCGAGGCCGACCAGGCCGTCCGCTCGCTGTTGCGCCAGATGAACGCCCGCCATCTGGAGGCTAATCCCGGCGACAGCAAGCTAGCCGCTCGCATCGCCAGTTACGAACTGGCGGCGCGCATGCAGTTGAGCGTGCCGGAAATCAGCGACCTCAGCACGGAGCCCGCGCACGTGTTGAAAATGTATGGCGCCGACGACACGCAAAACCCCGACAAGGCGGCGTTCGCCAAAAATTGCATCCTCACCCGGCGGCTAATCGAAAAGGGCGTGCGTTTCGTGCAGCTTTTCAACGGCGCCTATGCAAGCGCGGGGAAACTCAACTGGGACGGCCACAACGCGCTCAAGGAGCAATACGATATCCACGCCGAAATCCTCGACCAGCCCGCCGCCGCGCTGATTCGCGATTTGAAGCAGCGCGGGCTGCTCCAGGACACACTCGTCGTCTGGTGCACCGAGTTCGGCCGCATGCCGTTTTTTCAAAAAGGCGCGAGAGGCCGGGATCACAACCCGGACGGTTTCACCTGCTGGATGACCGGCGCCGGCGTGAAGCCCGGGGTGAGCCACGGCGCGACCGACGACCTCGGCCAGAAGGCGGTGCAGGACATCCACCCGCTCTACGATTTCAACGCTACCATCCTCCACCTGCTCGGCCTCGATCACGAGCGGCTTACTTTCGAACACAACGGCGTGCAACGCCGCCTGACCAACGTCGAGGGCCACGTCATCAAAGACGTGCTCGCCTGACCGTTTGGGGGCGGCGCACCTGCGTCCCTTCGCCACACGCGCCGCAACCACCGGAACCAACATGTTCAGACTGAATCAAAAAATCGCACTCGTCACTGGCGCAGGCTCCGGAATTGGTGAAGCGGTAGCCCTCACTTTGGCCGGAGCCGGCGCCAGCGTCTGGGTCGTTGACCGTGATTCAGTGACCGGGCAGCGCACGGTCGACAGCATCCGCGAGGCGGGAGGGACCGCAGAATGTGCCGAGCTCGATGTCGCAGATCCCGACGCCGCTACGGCGTTTGGAACCCGGCTTCCGCCGATCGACATTCTGGTCAATAATGCCGGCATCGGGCACGTGGGCAACCTGCTCGCCACGACCGCGGCCGACCTCGATCGGTTGCACGCCGTCAACGTCCGCGGCCCGTTCAACCTATGCAAGGCCCTCGTCCCCGCGATGCTGGTGCGACGCAGCGGATCCGTCATCAACCTCGCCTCAATCGGTGGCCTCGTCGCGGTGCGCGATCGGCTGGCTTACACGGCCACGAAACATGCCGTCGTGGGCCTGACCAGAGCGCTCGCGCTGGACCACTCCCACACAGGCGTCCGGTTCAATGCGATCTGTCCCGGCCGCGTCGAAACGCCGTTCGTCCGGTCCCGGCTCGCCGAGTATCCGGATCCTGAAAAGGGCTACCGCGAAATGGCATCCACGCAGCTCAACGGTCGCATGGCGCGGCCCGACGAAATCGCCGCCGCCGCTCTCTACCTCGCAAGTGACGAGGCCGCGATGGTCACGGGCTCATGCCTGAGCATCGATGGCGGCTGGGGAGCCGGAAAATGAAATTCTAATTCCCATGAAAATCATCCGTTACCAGGACGCCGAAGGGCGCACTCACTATGCAAGCGAACAGGCCGACGGAACGGCCCGACGGATCGACGGCGACATTTTCGGCCCCCACGTCGTCACCGGTGATGTCGTGCGCCCCGGCCGGCTGCTTGCACCGGTGGTCCCCACGCAGATCCTCTGCATCGGCCTGAACTACCGGCGTCATGCCGCGGAAAGCGGAGCCGCCGTCCCCGAGCGGCCGGTCCTTTTTGTGAAGGGCATCAACACGCTGCAGAACCCGGGTGATCCGATCTTGATCCCAACCCACTTGAAGAGCAGCGAGGTCGATTACGAATGCGAACTCGCCGTAGTGATCGGCAAGTCATGCAAGAATGCCCGCCGGGAAGAAGCGCTCGACTACGTGCTCGGCTATACGTGCTGCAACGATGTGTCAGCCCGGGATTGGCAGCTGCGGTTCGGCGGCGGTCAATGGTGCCGTGGCAAGTTCTTCGACACCTTCTGCCCGCTGGGGCCGAGGCTCGTGACCCGGGATGAAATCCCGGATCCCAACCGCCTGGGGATCATGACCCGGTTGAACGGAAAGACGGTGCAGTCATGGAATACGGACGACATGATCTTCCCCGTCCGCGACCTCATCGCGTTTCTGAGCGGGAGCACGACCCTGCCCGCTGGCACGGTCATCCTGACCGGCACGCCGCATGGGGTGGGCATGGCGCAGAAACCGCCGCGCTGGCTCAAAGCCGGCGATGAAGTGACCATCGAAATCGAAGGCATCGGAGCCCTCACCAATCCGGTCGCCGACGAGCGGTAACGCTTAACCAACTGCCCAAGATCTAGGTCTATTGCCTAACAGCATGCCGATGCATTCGTGCAGTTGAGCGGGCAGCGCCGTGTACCGGAGTCGGCTTCAAAACCGGTTGTGCCAAAAAAGAAGGTATTCGGAACGTCCTCAGCGCACTCGACCAAGACCTTACAAAGGGGCAATTCCCTGCATGACGGCAGTATGACAATAGACTTCAATTACACGCTTGATCGTTCACCCGACCGCACTAGTCGTCTGCATGCAACTGAAACCCGACCACGTGTTTGCGAACCCAGCGGAAAAGCGCAGCTCACGTAATACGTGACACTTTTTTCACTCATTTTTTCGTCCGGAGACGGCAACTCCGTTAGCCAGTAAGGCCCACGCGGGCGCCCTGTGCTGCGCGGAGCGCTCATGGCATTCTTCGACGTCCGTGAGGGAGGGGTCGGAGCGCACCAGGGTTTTTCATTTTTCGCGCCATCGTTCCCAACGGAGAGGGCAACGACGCGACCGAGCCGGGAGGCGCGTTCGCGCTGCTCCGAATGCTTGGCTAACGCTTGGCCAACGCGGGCGTCAGCCGACGATCACCGACCGCGCGCACCACCGGAGCGAACCCCATTGGGGAAACGCAACGACGCCCGCCTCAGCGAAACCTCCATCCGACCGCAGCTGTTCGAGCCAGGCTGGTCGCGCTCAAGTGCTCCCTCCGCGCGCGAGGCCATCACTCATTCGCGTCTGCCCAAACTACGCCGCTCGCTCGCCTCAACATGCGATCCAGAGCGCGCGCTCACTTGGCCGGAAGGGGCGGCGCGAGGGAGGTCACGTAGGCCGCGATCGCCACGAAGTCTTCCCCGGTCAGATTAGCCACGACCGGTTGCATCAACGGTGACGACGCGCCTCTTCGTTTCCCCTGCTGCAGATCATACATCTGCCGCACCAAATAACTAGGCGAGCGTCCGGCGATGCCCGGCACATCCGCCAAGCCCATCAAGTCAGGCCCGTGGCAAGTGCCACACGCCACCGTCTTGCCGGGGACAATCTTCCCTTCCACCACGCTCATCCCTCCCGTCGTTACCAGATGCTCGCCCCGCTTGATGCTGCCGACGGGCACGTAGGCGACAAAGCCGGACCGCGGATTCCGCAAGACCTCGGACTGCTCTTGGTCCTCCGGCGTCTCGATGATTCGTCCCGCAATGGGCTCGGTGCGAGCGCTGGAGAGTGTCAGAAACAGATTTCCCTCGATCCGCGTCTTTGGCACGAGGTCGGTCTCGACCACGCGTGTCCACGGCGTCCATTTCATCGCGCCAAAATATTCCGCTGCCGTCCTCATCTCGGCGGCACTCATCGCCTTCGCCAGCAACATCATCGTCGGCGTATTCGGTTTTCTTGGATCAGACGAAACGCGCAGGCCGTCGCGGAAATCCTCCATCTGTCGGATGAAATACGCGACGAGCAAGCCAGCAACCGACGCATTCTCCGGACGACCTTTCCCAGTCGGCAAGTGACACGACGCGCAGCCGCGCGCCGCGTTGCCCAAGCTGGGGGAACCGTGCGCGATGATCTGGGGCATTGGCGGATGATCACCGGGAAACCAATCGATCACGTTGCCGAGGTCGCGAATATCCACCCGAGAATACATCGCGCTGCTTCCCGCCACGCGCCGGAGCCTGGTTTGCTCCACCGGATCCTCGTTGGGACGGAGCGCTCGACTGGGCGGACTTTGCGGGACCGCCTTGTCGCCGGGGGCCGGTGGAGTGCTAAAGCCATACGCCCATAACGGCTCGGGTTCGCCCGCCGCACGCCCCGGCGTCTCGCCCCAACCGCTTCCGAGCGCGACGAGGAGCACGGCAACCGAGAGTCGTCGGCTCCGGCGGGCGGGCTGGTCGCTATTTTTTGAGGGCCGTGGGGGTAACACCATCTCCCATTGCAGCGCAAACGAGCTCCGGGAAGCGAGGATGTTTCCCTCGCGACCGACTGCACGGACGCGCTGCGATCTCGCCATGGCCGATCGTAGTCAAACGGCCACTCACACGGACCAGGCTTCATCTCGACGAAGGTGCCGGCATCTCTCACGAGGGAAAAGGGCTGCTCCGCTGGGTTATCCGCGGAGTCCGCCGCCGGCCGGCCCGCTCGCGGCGAAGCGCGACCGGCCGCGTCCTTCGTCTTCAAAAGCTCGCCCACCGCAGGTATCTGCGCCGACTCCGCTGGCTCAATCCGTTTCGAGTCCGCTGATCAATTCGAGTTCGACGGCTACCTCGGCTCGACTCGCCACACACCGTCTGCTCCGCTGCGCGTATGCCACTCCGTTTCTTATTCGGCTGGATCACTCTCATCGCAGTCGCCGCAACGTCACACGCGGCGCTCTCACCCGTGGAAGAAAAAATCGTCGCCGCCGTTCGCGCGCAGTCCGGTGACTTCGCCCGCGACCTTGAGCAGGCCGTCCAAATCGACAGCGCCACCGAGAATCTCGCGGGCGTCCGAAAAATGGCCGACGTCTTCAACGCCCAACTCTCCGTGCTCGGCCTCGACACAAAATTCATTGAATCTCCCGCGCCGAATGGTCGCACCGGTCACCTTGTCGCCGAACACCGTGGCACCAAGGGCCAACGCCTGCTCCTCATCGGCCATCTCGACACGGTCTTGCCCGGCGGAAACTTTCGGCGCGACGGCGACCAAGCCTTCGGCTCTGGCACCAGCGACATCAAGGGCGGCGACCTCGTGATCATCTACGCGTTGCGCGCACTCCACGCCGTCGGTGCCTTGGCCGACACCCAGATCATCGTTGTGATGACGGGTGACGAAGAGGCGGTGGGCCGCCCCGTGGAAGTCGCTCGCCAAGCCCTCTTCGACGCCGCCAAGCGCAGCGACCTCGCTCTCGCTTTCGAGGGCGCCATCGCGAAAACGGGTACCATCGCCCGTCGCGGCAGCACGTCGTGGGAGATCGAAGTGCAAGGCGCCACGGGCCACTCGTCCGGCATTTTCTCCTCCGCAATGGGCGCCGGCTCCGTCTACGAAGCCGCGCGCATTCTCCAAGAGTTTTACACTGAACTCCGCAAACTCGACGGGCTGACTCTCAATCCCGCTCTCATCGTCGGCGGCACCGAGACCGCTCTGAACCGCACCGGTGGCACGACAGCCGGGAAGACCAACATCACCGCGCAGAGCACGCGCATCCGCGGTGACCTTCGTACCGTGAGCGCCGAACAACTCGCGACCGCCAGAGAAAAAATGACTGCTATCGTCGCGAAGAATCTTCCGCGCACGTCGGCGAAGATCGTGTTCAGCGATGGCTATCCCGCCATGCCCGACTCCGCCGCCAATCGGGGGCTCCTCGCCCAACTCGACCAAGCCAGTCGCGACCTCGGCTTCGGAGAAATCACCGCTTACGACCCGCGTGCACGCGGCGCGGGCGACATCGCCTTCGTCTCTCCTCCCCTGCCCGCCCTCGATGGCCTCGGCATCCGCGGCGGCGGCGCCCATGCTCCCACCGAATGGGCCGACCTCAAGAGCGTCCCCGAGCTCGTGCAGCGCACCGCCCTCCTCATCTATCGCCTCACCCGTTGAGGCCAAAACTCTTTCCCATGCTTACCTCACCTCCCCCGCAATCGTCTCGTCGCCAATTTCTCACTACGTCCGTCGCCGCCGCGCTCGCCACCGCCACGCTGCCGC
Source organism: Opitutia bacterium (assembly GCA_002737275.1). Classification (GTDB taxonomy): domain Bacteria; phylum Verrucomicrobiota; class Verrucomicrobiia; order Opitutales; family Opitutaceae; genus Tous-C4FEB. The sequence goes on along the minus strand of NSIG01000092.1, from coordinate 721 downwards.
ATCCCGTTTTTTCTGGTGAGCCCATCGTCGCGCCCGCGGCTTCGTCCCCACCACCAATCCGCAACGCTTTTGCTTACCGTTTTGCCATCGGCGAAATCGAGGCCTGGTCGATCAGCGACGCCAACTTAGCCTTAAAGGAGGGCCTCGGGTTGATGGAGCCTGCGGCGGATCGCCCCGCCATGCAGGCCGATCTTATGGCCCGTGGCGAGCGGACCGACGTGCTCCCGCTCTACGTGAACATCCTCGTCGCCAAGCTCGGCCATGAGATCGCCATTTTTGACGCAGGGTTCGGTGCCGGCAAAAACCCCGAAAGCGGTTGGCTCAAGACCTCGCTCGCCGCCATCGGCATCGCCCCCGAAAAAGTTACGCACGCCTTTCTCAGCCACGCCCACGGGGATCACATCAACGGTTTCGTCACCGGTAACCAACCTACCTTCCCCAACGCCGCTCTCCACTGCCTGCGCGACGAGCTCGATTTCTGGCGTTCGCCCGAACCCGACTTCTCGCGTTCCTTGCGGGCCAAGGGCCCCCTCCCCGGCATGATCAAGAGCAACCGCGCCAAATTCGACATCCTCCAGCCCAACCTCCAGCTCCACCGCGACGGAGACGCCCTCCTCGGTGGGGCGGTCACGTTCGTTCCCGGTCGTGGTCACACCGCCGGCCACGCGCTCTTCCGCCTCCGCTCCGGCAAGGAATCGCTCCTGCACTTCATGGACGCCGC